>CAZVHT010000026.1:0-22254 GCA_964627275.1 uncultured Candidatus Saccharibacteria bacterium | reverse complement strand
GTATTATTTACGGCCAATGTCCCCGTTGTGGCGACGGACAGGCCTATGGTTTTTGCCTCGGGAACGACCGTTTCCAGATCTTCTTCCGCCACGGCCGCGGTGCCGGGATTTATGGCTTCAGGTTCCGTGAAATATGGCGCTAATTCGGCATTCGTCTGCTCCAAACTGTCATCAATTGCAGACGATAATGCGGGGTCATTGTTGTTTGCTCTGATGGCCGCACTATAGTCTATAGAGCCGAAACCGGCGCTCTGTCGGACGTTTGGCGCTTTTCTGCCGCCGAGCAGTCCGACCGTGCCGTTGACGATTTGTTTTGTTAATTGATTGGCCAGAGCGTCCAGAATGGCGTTTATATTGTTGGCCACTTCCAGTTGTCTCATACCGCTACCGAGAGTTTCTGCCAGTTGGTTCTCAACAATTGCCCCAGGAGTTGTCGGTGTGCAGGTTTGATCCCCGGTAGGATGTCCGTCAGCATCCAGATCGTCCTCGCAGACCTCATAATCTTTGAAGCCATTGCCCCAATCGAGACGTGTTTTTATGACATATTGAGCGTCAAAAATTCTCTTTGATACTTCATCTTGGGCTATGACCAGAGCGCCGTATTGGTTGTTTTGCGGAACAGTTGTGACTTCTATCCAACGATCCCAACCTGTGCCGTTGTTATTATTTACAAAACCGCTCACGTTGTTTGCCGCTTGGGAGAGAGTACAAGCCGCTCTCTGTCTGTACGGAAAATATGTTTCCGCTAATTGTACCCGCACTTGAAAAGCAAACGGTTGACAGAGAAATGCCGCTTCTTTTTCCAGAAATTCGCCTATAACCGAGTCAGCTGTATTAGTCATAAGACCACGAAAGTCTTGGACAAACCCCGGATTTCCTTGAAAGCCGGAATTAATCCACTCTATGGTGCTAGCTGTTATGTTGTAGAGCATAGCTTTGGCCAACTGGGTGACGAGAGGCTCTATAATGCAATCCTTTACGAAACTGCCGGCCGAGCCAGTTTCAATTATAGTACTTGAAACTTTTACTGCTGTTAAAGTGTTAACCACTTTATTTATATTAAGCATCACGGCAATTTGTGCCAGACAATCCCCACCTGTGGCAGAGACTTTTTTGGGATAGAAAAGCAGTCCGCTCGGTATTAAAAGTGAGACGATGATAAGGCAAAGGACGGCTTTTTTGTAAAAACGAGAAAGTATCATCTCGAAAACGATAATCGTCGAGATAATTATACACTATTCCACAAATATGTACCCCGGTTCTGTTGATGAAAATACGACGTTTTGCTTTTTAAAATAAGCACTTATTGCTTTAGCCGAAAGCTCGAATGATTTTAAGCCGTTCTCGTATCGGAGAATCATTTTCGTGGCACCGATGGGATCGGTCGTCAGTATAGACATACCTTTGACCCCTTCGATTATGGCGGAGAGAGAGTTGAGTAGAGAAATATGGGCGACTTTGAGAGCTATAGGTACAGATACAAAAGCTATGTTATCTCGAATTTTCTCATAACGGGCTATATTTAGGGCCAGTTTTTGGAGATCGTCGTTTTTCTCTGTTTCGTATACTCTGTTTACAATTACAAGCTCGTTTTCATAGCCTGATGGTGTCGGCTCATTTAATATCATGCCCAGAGTATTGCCGTATTTTTTTATTTCGGCTAGAGATGTCGTGTTTATAACACTCACATCGCTCTCCGTATAGACTTTTTCACTTGCAGGTCCACCGTAGTCTCTAGCCAAAAGCTTGTTTACAAGCAAAAGTCCTGTATTTTCATCTATAGGAGCTCCGGATTTCTTGAGTTTTATATACTGTGTAAAGAATTCTCTGGCAAAACGGTCTGTGGCTGTGAGAGGTTTTTCGGGCGTGCTCGCTCTCGATGATTTTTGTTCCAGGTTTTTTATGATGTCATTCGTTGTCGTGCCTATGGCCAAATTTTTGAGGGTATTTTCCCAATCTGGGTTGCCCAACTGACCGTTTTTCAAGGCGTTTTGGACACTAGCATCGGCTATGAGATCTATTTTTGAGCCTATACTATCGGTTTTTGGTGTTTTGAATTTGAAAACAGTCGCTCCGCCGACAATTACAAGAGCGATAATGAGAGAAATACCGATTTTTGTGCCGAGGAATTTGAGCATAACGAGATTATATCACGCGCGTGGTATTATGAGGCTATGAAGAAAATTATTCTCATAATAATTATATTTATTGGACTTTTTTCTGTGGGGGGAACGGTTTTTGCTCAAATTTCACCAAAAATATCCTTTGGTGGCAAAATCGTCGCTCAAACTGTCTGCAATACAGGCATACTGATTTATGTAAAATCTGCTGTGACAATCAAACCTTTTATGTGGTTTTGGGGTAACTTGAAATATTCTTCCTATATTCCTCCGCATATTGGCCAAAGTGTATTAGGTATTGCTGGTCCGACACCCGTTCCTTGTGTGTTTGGGTATGTTCCTATAGGTGTGGGATTGCCTATTTTATTTCACGGCTCCAGTTTCTAATTTTGAGAAATTTCTAACCAAGTTTCGAGAGAGACATCTTCGGCCCTGGTATTTTCTCCTAGGTTCAATTTTTCAAAGATTTCCCTCAATCTTTCTTTCGGTAGAACTTTTTCCAGATTTGAAATCAGTTTTTTCCTCTTTTGGGCAAAGCCGGCTTTGACGATTTCAAAAAACCGTTCTTCCGCAATTTTGTCAGGCGTTTCATTTTTGTCCGCAAAGGGATTTTGAATGTTTGAAAGTTTTATGACAGCCGAATCCACGTTTGGAATGGGGAAAAAATTACCGCGTGAGACTGGCATGACCAGTTCGGGAGTGGCATAGACTTTTACGGAGAGCGAGAGGATGCTTTCTTTGCCGTCACGGGCAATTATTCTGTCGGCCACTTCTCTTTGAACCATCAAGACCATGAGCGCGGGTTTTATTTTTGCCGATAGAAAATTTCTGATGAGCGCGCCTGTTATGTAATACGGGATGTTGGCAATTACCTTGTATGTGTTTGGCCCCTGAAGGTAAGATATTCTCTCGCGAGTGGGGGGGAAGCGACTCTTGGAGCGGTCCCCCCGAAGCGAGGAAGATATCTTACCTTCAGGGGCCATAATGTCACCGTGAATCAGTTCAAGTTTTTTGTCCGTGATTTCTTTTTCAAAAATTTTGGCGAGAACGGGAATGAGACGGTCGTCTTTTTCAATAGCTTTTACATATGCGCCGGCTTCGAGTATGGCCCGGGTGAGTATGCCTTTGCCCGGGCCGATTTCCAGCACGATTTCTCCCTCTTTTAAATTCCCGGCCGCCACTATGGCGCCAACCACGCGCGGAGAAATGAGGAAATTCTGGCCGAGAGATTTTTTGGCGAATGGCATATTGTGATTATAACAGGCGAAAATGGTGTCTGCGTGGAGGCTTTGGAGGCGCGACGGCGCCGTAAACGAGGAAGATTTTTCAGCAGAAAATACTTCCGTACTCCACGCAGACACCATTTTCGCCTTTCTTATATATCAAAATATATCACCTTACCTCCAATTCTCGCCCGCTCTTCTTTCATCAGGTGTTTTTCCGGAATATCAAATATGAATTCCGAAGGTACAGCCACTCGTTTTGATCCGTAAATGGTTCTCGTGGAGGCGTGAGACATGTATATTTTTTTCTTGGCGCGAGTGATGGCGACATAGAAGAGTCTACGTTCTTCTTCATCATCGCGCTTTTCGCTCCGAGACTCCATCGCTCTGTGGGGAAAGAGATCTTGTTCCAGCCCGCTGATGAAAACATATTCAAACTCCAAGCCTTTGCTCCCGTGTACCGTCATGAGCTTTACCGCCGGTTTATTTTCTTCCATTTCGTCCTGGTCGGAAGCCAGAGCGGCGTCTTCCAAAAGTTTCGCCACTCCGTCTATAGGTGGCAAAAAATCGTATTTTGTAGCCAGAGTAGCGAGCTCGCGGACGTTTTCCAGTCTTTCCAAATCTTCGTCCGTACCACTTTTGAAGAGTTCTTCAAGTCCCGTTCTCTTGATTACAAACTTCACCAGAGCCGAAGTTTTCTCTGTTTCAGATTTCTTTTTTATATCGTCTAGAATAAGATTAAACACTCGCCACTTCTCTGCGTGAGCGGACGAGAGCTGATCGATCATACCGGAAAAAATCTTTGCGATGGTCACTTTGCCAATGCCCCTGGGCGGTATATTTATAATTCTATGAATATCTGACAATGAGTCGCGATTGAGAGCGGCTCGAATGAATGACAGAACGTCTTTGACTTCCTTTCTCTCAAAGAATTTCACACCGAGCACTTGATACGGCACTTCACGAGATAGCATTGCTTCCTCCAGGGCTCTGGATTGAAAATTTGCCCGATAGAGAACAGCAATTTCACGAGCATCCACGCCGTTTTTTATCAATTCGGCTGATTTCTCAGCTATAAAACGCGCTTCATCGTTCTCGTCATATGCCTCATAGAGAGAAATTTGCTCACCTGACGTACTTTTTGTAAATAGATTTTTTTCAAATCGATTTTTATTCTTTTTTATGATGTGGTTGGCTACCTCCAGAATCGTTTGTGTAGAGCGGTAATTTTCCTCGAGGACGATCATCACGGCTCCCGGAAAATCCTTTTCAAAAGAAAGGATATTTTTTATATCCGCCCCCCTCCAGCTATATATATTCTGATCCACATCTCCCACCACACAGACATTTTTTCTCTCGCCCGTGAGCAGTCGTGCCATAGCATACTGCACCTTGTTTGTATCCTGGTATTCGTCTATATGTATATAATGCCAGACGTTTTGATAGTGAGCGCGGATGTTTTCGTTTTTTTCCAAAAGTTCAACCGATTTGAGGAGCAAGTCGTCAAAATCCAGAGCCTTTTCCTTTCGCAGAGATGTCTCGTATTTGGTCCAGACCTTCATAATCACCTCCCTCATATAATCCTTGCCTATATTTTCCGAAAAACCCGCGAGATTTTTACCACTAGCTTTTTCCCTCGATATGAGAGAGAGGACAACATTCGGTTCATATTGCTTTGGGTCAAGTCCGATTTCGACGAGAGCATCCTTTACAGCTCTCCGTGAGTCGCTCCTGTCAAAAATGGTAAAATTTCTGGTAAGACCCAGTTTTTGGGCATTCTCCCTGATGATATGGACGCCGAGAGAATGAAATGTGGAAACAAAAGGCCTCTCATTGAAAGATAAAGGTAGGTTCAACTCCGTGTCTTTCTGTATGAGATCAAATACTCTGTCTCGCATCTCTGTGGCCGCTTTGTTTGTGAATGTGATGGCCAAAATTTCCGACGGTTTTACACCTGATTTCACCAAATGGAGGATTCTGTGGCTAATTGTTTTGGTTTTACCTGCTCCGGCCCCGGCTAGAATGAGCAAAGGTCCTACTGTTTTCAGAACAGCTTGTTTTTGTTTGTCGTTCAAGCCCGAGAGATGATTCACGGAGCGATTCTAGCATATATCACTGCGAATAGAGTCCCAAAGTAATTTTTTTCGTTTTTTGAGCCTGTGGATTCACTGTGGACAACAAAGTTGACGATGTTTATCTCTCAAGTATACTTATGAGGCACAGAAATGACAGACAAACAGAAATATGACTCTATAGAGCCGTAAAAACAGAAAAGACAGTATTTTCAGGATAAATTAAGCACTATTTCGACCTCACATACATCGCTTTCTTCCCAATCTCGCGGTTTTAGGGGAAGCAAGTCTAATATATGGCTTAAAATTGGGCTTTACACGGTGAAGTTCGCTTTTGTTTCCGTCCTTTTTTTGACGCCCTTTGATACCCATGCGGGCGTTTTTTCTTATATTTCCAACTTGACTCATAACAAAGAAGCCGACGCCAAAGAAATTCCTCGTTCTTCCGGCATGCTCGGAGTTTTGGAAGCTAATCTCGGACCGAGCGCTACTTCTCCTGTCGGTGGCGGGGAGATTGCCACTGTTTCCGGCAGTGCTCTCGTACAGGAAGTGGGCGTCATAGGCACTCAAGCCAATATTACGGATTCAAAGTCCACCCAAATCAGTCTCTATGTCGTGAGACAGGGCGATTCTCTGTCGGTTATCGCCAAGATGTTCGGAGTCTCGGTAAATACTATCGTCTGGGCAAACAATATACGCGGTCCCATACATGAAAGCGATGAACTGATTATCCTGCCTATATCTGGGGTGAGCCATAAAGTAGCCAAAGGTGATACGATTCGTTCCATAGCAATCAAATACAAGGCCGACATAGACGATATTTTGAATTATAACGACTTGAAATCCGGAGATGCTTTGGAAATAGACTCGATCGTCATTGTTCCGGACGGAGAAATACAACTGACTCCATTGATTACGTCTACATCTAGATTACGCAATGCCGGCGGGCCTCTCTATCCGGGCTATTATATGCGTCCTATCGAAGGTGGCAGAAAGACTCAAGGTCTCCACGGATACAATGGCATTGATCTAGCCGCGCCTATGGGTATTCCGGTATATGCTTCGGCTGATGGTATCGTTCTCATTGCTCGTTCGTACGGATATAACGGCGGATACGGCCAGTATATCGTCGTCTCTCATCCAAACGGCACGCAGACTCTCTATGCTCACTTGAGCCGGGTGCTCATTTCATCAGGTGTGACTGTTTTGAAAGGCCAAACCATAGGTCTAGTCGGTTCGAGCGGCAAATCTACTGGTTCTCATCTCCACTTTGAAATCCGCGGGGCGGTGAATCCGTTTTAAGCAACCTATTTAGTTCTAGAAATAGTGTTAATCACTATTTCTAGAGGGATTTCCGCTAATGTGTCGTATTGGTCGGTATCTATTTCTTTTGCTTCTACGTTTATGATATAGTCTCCACTTTCATTTACAGGTAGAGAATTAAAATTAGTCCTAACTCTAAGATTTTTACTTTTTTCTTCGACCGCGATTTTTTTTTCAGAATTCGATATGGTTTTTCCGCCTGGATTTATAATAGATACTTTGTAATCAAACACTATTGGGCCCTTTGACTTTCGTATAAATCGACTGACTACCTGAAATTCAAACTGGAATAAAAAGCCCGCTACGTTTTTTTTATTGATTTCAGTAAGCTTATCTTTGTCCATAGGAATTGTTATTTTTTCTATAGTATTAAGCAAGCTTAAATTGTTGGTGTCTTTGTCTAATACAGACATTGAACATATAAGTGACCAAACATGAGATAATGTTTTCATTTTATTCAGTTATGAATTGAGAATTTATTGAATCAGATCTAAGAAAAGGTGTTGGCTGAAGAATAAATTTTCCAGAGCGTTTACTATCGTCATAATTATTTTCCATACCGGAGTTTGTTTTTATTTCCACTTTTACATTGGGGATCTCCATAAAAGCAAATTTTGGTGGAATTAGATAAGTTTCAAAAGCCTCAGCTATTCTCTTTAGAAAAGATAGACTTGGTAAATGCAAACCTCTCTCTGCTCGCGCGATATTTGATTGTTTTGTCCCCGCTTTTCTAGCAAGTTCTTTTTGAGTATAACCTTTGACTAATCTCGCTTCTTCTAGGTGGAGAGCAACCTGAAAAGCCAGATCCTTCTTTATTTTAAGATCAAGATCAGGTCTGTTTTTTTCAAGTTCTTTTCTTAGATTTTCTATTTTCATTTTTTTTATTTTTTAAATATTGAACAATCGAGTGAATTAATTCGCATCTTGGCAGTTTCTAATTCCTTCTTGCGAATGATCCGTTCTTTCTTTTTGAAGCCATGGACTATTATAAATTTTGACCCGCACCACTTACCAAATAGTCTAACCTCAATCCTGCCAATTGATACTTTCAAATAATTATATCCATCTATTTCTTTTATTTGTTCATGTTTCCTTAGACTAAATAGATCTATTCTCTGATACATCTCTAACTTCTTGTGTAATTTCAAACGTTCTTCATCTGTCAGTTCAGAATTCAAAAAATTTCTAACTTTTAGACCATATTCATGATTTTGCGGTATATCAATCTCCATATTTTGATTGATAATTCGACCTTATCCTGCATAGGATATCAATAATGATATATCTATAAAAAATAAAGTCAAGGATCATTTCAGGTATTTTTAAAATGTTTTTGCCTGTATTGCAAAGCTTCGAGAACGTGAGATTCTTCTACGTATTCCGACGACTCTATATCAGCGATGGTTCGAGCGAGTTTGATGACTCGATGAAAACCGCGGCCGGACAGGTCATGAGTTTTGGCCGCGCGGTTCAGGGTTTCCCCTGCTTTTTGGGAGAGGAGGGTCGCGCGGGCGAGGTCGCGGTGGTCTATGGCGCTGTTCATGTTTGCTTTTATGCCGAGCTTGTCAAAACGTTCTCTCATCCTCGCCCGCGCGACCACCACTACTCTACGGGCTTTGTCCGTCTCGTCCTTGCCTGTTTTCTGGCGCAACAAGTTTTCATAATCAACTTTCGACACTTCTATCCACATATCTATGCGATCCATGATTGGACCTGAAAGTTTTCTCTCATAAGCCCCAATTTCTTTCATGGAGCAGATGCATTGCTTGTCTTTTATATTTCTATTTCCGCACGGGCATGGGTTGAGAGCGGCCACCAGTATAAAATGAGCTGGAAATCTGGCTCGGCCGCTGGCTCGGGTTATGGAAATCACTCTGTCTTCTAGAGGCTGACGCAGTGATTCGATGACCCTCTGCTCAA
The DNA here is from genome assembly GCA_964627275.1 of uncultured Candidatus Saccharibacteria bacterium. Lineage (GTDB taxonomy): Bacteria > Patescibacteriota > Minisyncoccia > Phycocordibacterales > UBA6065 > UBA6065. Next base: position 13,596 of record CAZVHT010000026.1, on the reverse strand, counting down.
ACTCCGGGAACTCATCCAAAAAGAGCACACCTCGATGAGCCAGAGTAATCTCCCCAGGTCTCGGAATATTACCGCCACCGACGATGGAAACGTATGAAGCGGTATGATGAGGTGAACGTACAGGTGGTCGGGAAATAATCATTTCTTCCAGACAACCGGCAACCGAATGAATCTCGGTTACTTCTAGCATTTCTTCAAATGTGAGAGGCGGAAGAATCGAAGACAGAGCGCGCGCGAGCATGGTTTTGCCTGTGCCCGGCGGACCATAGAGAGCGATGTTATGTCCGCCCGCCGCCGCTATAATGAGTCCCCTCTTTGCAGTTTCTTGTCCTACAACATCGTCGAGATTCATGGCGTGATGGCTTTCTTTTATGATTTTTTCGAATGATATATTTGGAACAGGTGAGAGTTTCTGTTTATTGCCGCCGAGATGCGCGATAATTTCCGAAAGTTTCTCCACGCCGAACACGGTGATGCCACTGATGAGCGCCGCTTCTTTGGCGTTTTCTTTCGGCACATAAATTTCTCCGAATCCCATCTCTTTTGCCAGCCTGGCGTATGACAGAACGCCCCTCACAGGCCGCACTGCTCCATCGAGAGCCAATTCGCCCGTGAAAAGTTTGCCTTCCTGGTCGAAATCAATTTCTCCGGAGGCCGAGAGGTATCCGAGAGCAATAGGCAGATCGAATGACGGTCCTTCTTTTTTGATATCGGCTGGCGCGAGCGATACCACGATTTTTGTATTTGTCTGTTTCGGCGATTTCCATCCGGAATTTTTTATGGCAGCTGAAACCCTGTCGCGTGATTCTTCCACCGCTTTGTCCGGTAGTCCGACAACGGAAAAAGAATGCAAACCCTGCGAGAGATCTATTTCAATCGTTATCAAGTGCGCCTTGAGCAGATGGTTTTGGGCGCTGTATATTTTTGCAAATCTCATACCCAGAGCCTATCAGGCCGAGATAAAGAAATTATGAAGAAAAAATAAAGAAAAGATAAAGACTATTGTATCTCACACGCGCCTAATTTCTCGTTTTGCTCTTGTGGGTTATGCAAGTCCTGGCTGAAGGCATTGCTAGGAGGCGCTCAGATTCAATCGCTTGTCTACAAACTTCGCATATACCGTATGTTCCGTTTTTTATTTTTGTCAGAGCTAGTTTGACGTCGTTATACTGCTTTTCCAGGGGTTTCAAAATAGCCGTATTTGATTCGTAGCTCTCTATGTTGTCGGCAATGTCTGCCAAATCAGAAGCGTCCACATCAACTTGTCCGGCTGAAGCTTCCCAATCTTTTGGGTTGTTGGGATTTTTATGTCCCACACTCGTGAGCTCGGTTTCCAGGACGGCTAATTCCTTTTCCAGCATCATCTTCCAATGTTCCGTATCAATTGTATTCTGTTTTTTCATGTATGTATTATTGCACAGATCTCACTGTGAGCAATCGATCAAGCACGTACTTGAGAGCGCTCTCGCTCGTGGCAATGACCAGAGTTTCCGTATCGGTGAAGGCATAAGCCAGGATGATTTTGCCTTCCGAATTTTTGAGAATACGGGTGTCTATATTTGATACCACTATGTCCTCGAATATGTCTGTATTGGCGGTTATAGGATCTTCGTTGGGGTATGAAACTCTGATGAGGGGCAAGAGATCGTTTCGCAAATCCTTTTCCCAGTCGAGCATGCCGGCGAAAGCGTTTTGGAAGAAAGTGTTTTTGAGAATAATGAAAGGACTATTCACGTCATATGTATACGTGCCTATCATGTATACCGGAGAGAGTGACCGCAAGAGTCTGGACGATATGTGTGTAAAACCTAAAACAATACTGATGTCCGCAGGCGCGGTCTTTGTCGTAGCAAGTGTCGGTATGATGGCGTATACATTTCCTAGTCCAGCATTCGATACGCCCAGTTTTGCTCCTATGAGAACGAGGGGATCGCTATCTGCGCGCAGGAGCAGTGTCGAGCCTTTTGTATACGGAATTATTGTATACGGAATTATGGTTTCTACAGAAACTTGCACCGGTGTGTTTTTCTCGGTTTTTTGTGAAGTTTTGAACCAATAAAACCAGCCTAGAGCGATAGCCAGCATGACAATGAGAGCGGTGGCGACAAAAATTCCCGGATGCGACTGTTTTGGTTCTATGTATTCGATCGGCGTAATTTCCTTTTTCTTTTGTTCAGCCACGGCTATGTCAATGGCGGAAATGTTTTTGTACCGCACAGCTTCCTCGGCGTCGGACTTGAAAGTGCGAACTGGTTTTATGGAAGGGTCGTTTTTTACCGAAGGAACAAAAGGGATATTTGAAGGCGGAGGCGTGATTACACCAGGAGTGGTGGTTGGCAACTTTGGTGTTTCCGGCGCAACTGGCGGCTCCGATTCGTTTGCTGGCGCTTCCGTACCCGTGAATTCATTGTCCTCATTTACGCCAGAGCCGACCAGGTCTATTCCCTCGTCATGCAGATCGCTATCAGCAGCCGTTTTGTTTACGTCCGGTATTTTATTTGTGTCCAGCAGTTTGTTTCCCGTTTCATTTGCTCCCGTGATCAAGTTTTGATTGTCTTTTTTATTGTAAATCTCCATATGCTCGGAGTTTATGGTTATGCGCCCTAATGGACAGATTTCGAGGCAACGGTTCAGCCGTTGCTTTTGTTTTACCTCATCTTTCTCACGACCTTTCTCATACCGCTTCTCTCAAAGCTCTGATTCTGGCCCAGAACGTATCTTCCCGGATTTTCGTCGAGGTCTACGAAATCGTCCGCCACTTCTTTCAGTTTTCCCGAAGCAGACTTACCGAAAGATACAACCTCCACCTGACAGCCATTCATTTTGAGATATTCAATGAGAGGGATAAAATCGCCATCGCCCGAAGCGATGACCACGACATCCAGTTTCGACGCCAATTTGACCGCGTCTATGGCCAGTCCCACATCCCAATCGGCTTTTTTGGAGCCGCTTGAAAATATTTGGAGGTCTTTTGTTTTTGTTTCTATGCCGATTTTGGTGAGCGCTTCAAAGAAGTTTTTTTCTTCGCCTGTTTCAGTGGTGATGACATAAGCGACGGCACGGACCAATTGCCTGCCGGCCAGAGCGTCTTTTAATACGTTGTCAAAATTGACTCTGCCTCTATGCAAGTTTTTGGCACTGTGATACAGATTTTGGGCGTCTAGAAATACCCCAACGCGCTGTTCTTTATGTTTTATGACTGACATGAAAATATTATAACTTATTTTTTGAGTTCGAGTTTGTTTGCGATGACCCTCCAGCGTTTTGGGTGTTTTTTGACGAGATACTTCATATGAGTCTGCCTGTCGGCGACCATAGCCAAGAGTCCTCTGCGGGAGTGCCTGTCCTTGTCGTGCTTTTTCAAATGTTTGGCTAGTTCGTCGATTTTTGCCGTGAGCAGAGCGATTTGCACTTCCGGAGAACCGGTGTCCTTATCATGAATAGCAGTACTCTTGATCACTCTGGTTTTCTTTGTTGGTGAAAGCATGGTTTGGATATCCTAGCACAAATCTTTTAAAAATGCAAGATTTTGCTATAATATTGTGCGACACTAGCTAAAACTAATCAGTTATGGCATCTCTCAAAACATTGAAACAGCAATTTCTGGAATATACGGAAATTGAAAAAGGTCGCAGTTTGAATACGGTCAAAAATTATGATCGCTATCTCACTCGCTTTCTCTCGTTTTTGAAAAAAGACGATCCGGGAGCGGTCACTGATGCATCTGTGCGCGACTTTAGATTGTGGCTGAACAGACAATCTACGGGTAACAATCGCGCGACAGGCGAAACGCTCAAGAAAAAAACGCAAAATTATTATTTGATCGCTTTACGGGCCTTTCTAAAATATCTCGTGCGACAAGGCGTGGAGTCTCTACCACCGGACAAGATCGAACTAGCCAAAGTCGGCGAGAGACATATTGAATTCATGACCGATAACGAGCTTCACAAACTATTGGAAGCGCCAGACGGCGCAGATCTCAAAAACCTCCGAGATAGAGCCATTTTAGCTATGCTTTTTTCTACAGGTCTGCGTGTTTCCGAACTCTGTTCCCTGCCCCGAGAAATAGATCTTTCAGCGAATGAAGTTTCTATTCGTGGCAAGGGTGACAAAGTGCGCGTGGTTTTTCTCTCCGATGAAGCCAAAGGCGCAGTTAAAAAATATTTGGCAAAACGTGACGATATGGACAATATGCTCTTTGTAAAAGTTTCTGCCGAAAAAAAACATGGCGGCGAGTCCCTCCCTCTCTCCACTCGTTCGGTTGAAAGGATTGTAAAATATCATGCAATCAAAGCTGGTATTATGTCGAAACGCATTACTCCGCATGTGATCAGACATTCTTTTGCCACCGATTTACTTTCAAACGGCGCAGATCTCCGTTCCGTCCAAGCCTTGCTGGGTCACGCCAATATAAGCACGACCCAAATTTACACGCATGTTACGGACAAACATTTGCGCAATATCCACAAACAGTTTCATAACAAAAAAAAATAACTGTATAGCTTGACCTCTATCGCAGAGAGGTTCATCATAAAGGTTTGGAAGGAGGTGAACACCCACATGTCTTCACTCTTACAGGACCAGATGGCCAGTGGGGTGAATGAACCCTTTGTTCTCACCCTGATTAGAGAAAGGCTTGAGATCATTGAAGTGCTCGGGATAGTTCAGTGTTCCGTCAATTCGCCTGACGATTTGGATAGTTGGACGGAAATAGATCCCAAACAAATCGGTAGCCTCCTGTTGGAGGCGTCACACAGATCCGATTCGGTTGTTATCGCCCATACAAAAAGCGAAACGCCGGTCAATGATATTGAGCTGTTTTTTCTCCGGCTGGAGAAATTGATTGAGAACGTTGGTCTATATGTCAAGCGCATATCGATGTCTCACGATTTCTCCTCAAACCGAGTTCATTTCTTGGTAAAAAAGTCAAAATTTTCCACCCGAGAAATGTTGCTTGTAGTGCTTCGGAAAGGAACGTTCCTGTCGTTCGCATTCTTTCCGCGCTGATAGCAAAGGCCTGTTATGGAGCAGGCCTTTTTGTTATTATGGCTCTATAAAAATAATTATGAAAATAATTTCCTGGAATGTGAACGGCGTCCGGGCAAATATAAAAAAGGGTGGTTTTGATTGGCTCATAAATCAAAACGCCGATTTTTTCTGTTTACAGGAAACAAAAGCCCACCCGGATCAATTGCCGAATGAAATTGTCACCCCTTTTGGCTATAAATCATATTTTGACCATTCAAAATTGCGCAAAGGCTATAGCGGTGTGGCTACATACGTAAAGATCACTTTGAAACCGGAAAAAATCGAATATGGTATGGGTGTGGAAGAATTGGATAAAGAAGGCCGACAGATAACGATTTTTTTCAAAAACAAGGCCGAAAAACCCCATTTTGCTCTCGTAAATACATACTTTCCCAATGGCGGAGGCGGGCCGGAACGTCTGGCCTACAAGCTTCGATACTATGATGCTTTTCTCTCGTACATAGAAAAAATTCGCAAGCTGGGATACTCGATTATTTTTACTGGAGACATAAATACGGCACACACAGAAATTGATCTGGCTCGGCCAAAAGAAAATATAGAAAACACGGGCTTTCTCCCTATCGAACGCGCCTGGATAGATAGGGTGATCGCCAAAAAATATGTGGACATATTTCGCTATCAAAATCCGAAAACAATTGGCGCATATACATATTGGGATATGAAGACATTTGCTCGCGATAGAAACGTCGGCTGGAGAATAGATTATTTTTTCGTGAGCGACGATTTGACGGCGAAAGTAAAAAAATCCGAAATATTTTCCAATGTTTTGGGATCCGACCACTGCCCTATTTCTGTCGATTTAGATTTATAGGCAAAAGAAAAACCCAATAGTTTTAAAACTATCGGGTTTTTGTTTAGTTAGCTAGATTGAGAAGAGCATTAAATCCTCTCCAGAATATGCCTCACTAGCTTTACGTGTTTCAAAGGAGCAGTGACAACCATCCCATAGAGTCTCGTCCTGTGAGAAGTGATACATGCGCTCTATCCAGAATCTACTTACCCTTTCTGAAATGATAATAGGAGTTGTGATTATGAAGAATTTATCACAACCTCTCCATTCCCTGTAATTGTTGACCAACTCTGTTACCACTTCCACTGGACAGGGCTTTAAACCCCGATCAATAGCTACTTCATATAGACTATGCAGCATTCGTGACTTGTAATCTTCACTATGCTGCCCAGTCAATTTGATCAGCTCGCGAGGATACACAATAACAAGGTTGATATTGTTACCGTTTATTCTTACGATCTTCCAGATTTTCCAAGCGGTAGGGTTTTCATTATTCATGATTTTATTTCCTTTCAAAGTTCGAGTCAAACCCTAATTCGTATGAATCAGTATGAGGTTTGACTTCCTATTACTAGTATAGCATAGTGTATATAGTTTGTCAACTAGTAAAGATGACAAACATAGTATATACTCAAAATATGGCTATAAATATAGATATAATAAAACTACAATCTTTGGGTTTTAGTGCGAATGATGCGTGGGTCTATCTTTGTCTGGCAGATCTCAAATCGAGCACGGCTGATCAGATAATTTCTAAAACCGGCCTTCATAGAAGCATTGTTTACACTTCTTTGGACCATTTATTGTTTCGAAAGCTCGTAGAATCGGTCGAAACAAACAAGAAGAAGACTTTTTCTGTTGTCTCCCCTTCCAATCTTGTAGCTGAATTCGAAGAAAAAGCTTTGATTGCAGATGAGCTGGCAAAAAATATCTCGAGCCGGCTTTCTTCTGATTCGCAGGAGATTACTATTTACAGAGGTAATGAAGAATATTTTCTCTTGCTTTCAGGTCTCATAAAGACGCTTCCCATTGGAGGTATAAAATACGTCTTAGGTACTGGTGGGATTGAGTTTATGGAGAAAACCATGCTACCTATATGGGATAGGTATCATCGCGTCGCAAAGAAACAAAAGATAAAAATAAAAATGATTGGCTATGAGTTGCAGAGGCAAGTCATTGATCCATACGTTCTCAAGGAAGGAATATACGAGGTAAAATACTTGTTATCAGATTTGGAAAATCCAGCAGGGGTCCACATTTATCCTGAAGCCGATATCGTTCTAAACATCATCTATTCTGACGATACCCATGAAGTTACAGCCATAAAAATAAAGAGTAAAGCCTTTGTGCAGAGCCATTTGAACCTCTTTAATAACCTTTGGAGCAAAGCTAAATAAAAAGTAGCTCGTGATTTTTTTGATTACTCACATGACGCCATCACCAATTCTTTGCCTATCGTATGGTATTGGTTGTCTTTGATTTCTGGCTTTGGATATATGCCGAGGAGTAATATCATATTTGTGATTTTGCCTTCGCAATAAAAAACTCGATACCCACCTCTTTTTCCCTTATTGTTATCTGAATTTATAACTCTAATACGCCAGACATTTTTCTTGATTGTACTCCTCTCGACAGTTACGATGTGTATGTTTAGGGGCGAATCTGATTTGAATGCGATTTTCGGAAGTTCGAGCTTCAACGATCTAATATCTTCTTCGATACTTCGGTATTTTCCTTTGAGTTTCAATACCTGCTTAATAAAAATGTCTGATTCCTCAATCATAGCGGTGCAGGAATTTAACAATTGGTTTTTGCGAGTTCTGATTTGACTGCCGCGACTATTTTTTCATCTTCTTGACGCGCCTCGGCTTCAATTTCTGGGTTGAAATCCTCAATATCAAATGCAAATTTATAATCAAGAGCTGTTCCATTAACTGCCTTCACCCATGGGGCTTCTAAATGTGTCTTGGCGACAATCACATCAGTCGATGTATTTGTGTATTTATTAACCAATTTTCTAAGGAGTGTTTGTTCATAATCGTTGAAAACTGCTTCATCAGGAGCCATTAGGGCTTTGTACTGGTCTTTTTTTCCTTCGCCGTTGCTTCTCGAAACACTATTGACCTCAAGTTTTTTCTCAGTAACAAGCTCACTAATGGTTTCTGTGAGATCTTTGGCAAGTGGGCCGAAATCCTGCTTGAAATACAAAGATCCCGTGACATTTTTCTTGTTATCGCGATAACTTATAAAATCTAGATAATAAAGAAGTTTGGCAAGTTTTGTTTTTCCGAGCTTAGAGGGCGGAAGATTTTTCGCAAGATAGAGTATTGCGTTTTTATATTTCTGCTTATTTTTTGAGTCCATATTGTTCATAACTATAATACACATTAGAGCCTTTATACAAGGCATCATTTGTTATTCCTATATCACTTTGTCTAAATAGGTCTCTGCAGAGCCATATTAAAGGTGTTTTTTATAAAGGACAAAAGAAAATAGTTATCCCCATAAATGTCCTTTACATGTCCTTTAGCATTGATATAATTATTGCACGGACTACGGGAGGACATACTCTCGATGACAGTCCGCAAGATCTTTAAACAATTCGGCGAGACTCAAGGTTTGGTCTTTGGGGATCTCTCGATCCCCTCTCGAGCTTCGGCTCACATTGTAAAGAAGTTTGCGGAGAACGTAGGACACGCTCCATCAACAGACGTATTAATAATTTTTATTCGCGTCTTTAATTGATGGAAGACGCCCTATGTTCGCCCCAGACCTCTCTTTACGAACGGTCTGTGCACAATTCTGCCCAGGCCGTTTTTTGTTTTAAGAAGAGCCGTCAGCACTATTGTGGCTCTGTTGAGCCCTACTTTACGTGGTGTTTGCTTCTTATTTTCTCTAATTCTTCTTCTTCCGCTTCTCTCTTTTTCTCAATTCCCTCGGCGCCGAGCTTTTTCAGATCAGTATCGGAAAACTTTGAAAGTTCCTTTACTCTCTTTTCCAAATATTCTTTTGTATTCAGTTTCGGGTCTTCCAAAACTTCTTCAAGCATGGCATGCAGAATAAAACCAATTTTTGGTCCCGGTTCTGATTTTGTAATTTCTATAATTTTACTGCCATTTATTTTCAACATGCCGACAGAGATGGGATCACGCAGGGCCTCTTCTACCATAGCTTTATATTTACGAAGCCTGTAAGGATTTTCTTTTGGCCTGCCAGTGCCGATTCTGTCGCAAGTACGCACCTCCATGAGGTTCCAAATCAAATCTTTACCCACATTTGCCACCATTCGGCGCACGGCCGAAAGCGTAATTTGTTCCGTATCAGAGAAAAACATGTGCCAGCGCACCAGTTTCACGACATTTTCTATGGTTTTTGCCGGAAAAGCCAGATTTTTGAGGATTTTTTCGGTCATCCTAGCCCCTACCACTTCGTGGCCGTAAAACGTGTATTGATTGGTTTCACGTGAAAACCTGCGAGTTTTTGGCTTACCTACGTCATGAAACAGAGCCGCCAAACGAATTTCCAGAGGATATTTCTTGTCCGCGGAGTGTTGTACTGTGTGTAACAAGTGTTCCCAAACATTGTATGCATGTGCCTGATTCTGTTCTATACCAATGCCTTCTTCCAATTCAGGGGCTATAAAAGGCAAAATACCGATTTCACGACTCAATATGAGTGCCTTCATGGGCTCATCCGACATGAGAATGCGAATAAACTCGTCACGAATACGCTCTCTGGCTATATGCGTCAAGAGCGGTGCGTGCTTTTTCAAGGCTATCAAGGTTTCTTTTTCAACAGCAAAGCCAAGTTCCGCCGATATGCGTATAGCGCGCATAATACGCAGAGCGTCCTCCGAAAGGCGCTCATGGGCGTTCCCTACTGCCCCAATAAGGCCATTTTTGAGGTCTTTTTGGCCGTCAAAGAGATCTATAATGTTTCCCGTGAAACCTTCCTTCCCCCTCTTTATTTCAAGCGCCATAGCATTAATGGTAAAATCACGGCGTTTGAGATCGTCTTCTATATTTTTGCTAAAGGACACAGAGTCAGGATGTCTTTTATCCAAGTATTCCGATTCAAGCCGGAATGGCGTTACTTCTACGATTTTCAGTTTTTCATTTGCTGTTTCGTCATTTGCCACACCGACGGTTCCGTACTTATTTTCATAAAATGTATGAGGAAACAATTTTATAATTTCTTCCGGTGTGGCGTCTGTCGTCACGTCCCAATCCTTCGGTTCCCTGCCGAGAAAAAGGTCTCGAACGCAACCACCAACGATAAAAGCCTTAAAACCAGCCTTTTCCAGGCCTTCCGTTACGCGTGAAACCTCCGTTGGAATGTTCCAATCTTTGTTTTTCATAGGGACTTTCATTTGACGCTTATTTTACTACATTTTTTGATTTTTGTGCGAAGTCGAGTATGATTAATCCATTGCTCCCGTGGTGAAACGGATATCATACCGGTCTTCGAAACCGTCGTTCCAAGTTCGATTCTTGGCGGGAGCACAGTCATAGTGTATATTAATTCTGTTGCGGGTATCGTTTAGTGGTAGGACACGTCCTTGCCAAGGATGAGGTGAGAGTTCGATTCTCTCTACCCGCACAATAAAAACATAAAAAAAACATAAAAATAGTCAAATTGTCCTTGAGACAGTTTTTAGACAGTTTTTATACCAGCGGATTAATTATCCACTTCTCTTCATAAACCAAGATTCTAATAAATGACCTTAAATAAAGGTTTTTGGGAAAACTGTGGATAACTTTGGGGATAGTGTTTAAAAGACACGAACTATTTCGTCTCGACCACTCTTGTTTTTTGTCCTTTTGATAGCTCAATAAAGCCGTTTATTGACAATTTCTTATTTTTAATCCAGATAATAGGTTGGATGTTACATATGTAACATATTTTGATAGTTTCACGTGAAATCTATCTCTTGATATCCCCAAATTCATAATTTCTTTATCTCTGTTTTGTCATACTAAACCATATAAACTGCATGAAAAAATTTTCTTCGGAAACTCAAAGGAAAGGGGAGATGGGCGAATCAATAGCTTGCAAATACCTGCTAAAGGGCGGTTTTGAAATTCTAGAGAGAAATTACACAAGAAAATGGGGAGAGATCGATATTATCGCATGCAAACAAGGAATACTTCATTTTATAGAAGTCAAAAGCGTTACACGTGAAAACTTTGATGGAAATTTGGCCATAAGACCAGAAGATCAAATGCACGCCTGGAAACAAAAAAAGCTGGCAAGGACAATAGAACTGTATGTAAACGAGCACTCGATAGGGGACTGGCAATTTGATGTTGCGTGTATATATATGAACGTGATTCAAAGGAAAGCCAGAGTAAAACTGCTCGAAAATATCATTTTATGCTAGTATGTGGAAGTTAAAAAACCAAAATAAAAATGATGGAAAAATGAAGGGAAATGCGACGGGGCGTGGTGTAACGGCTAACATGCTTGACTTGGGATCAAGTGACTCCGGGTTCGAATCCCGGCGCCCCGACAAAAATGGCCAAAAAATTTACTCGAACAATAGAAAATTTTACATGTGAACATTGTGGACGAGAAGTAGTGGGGGACGGATATACAAATCATTGCACGGCTTGTTTATGGTCAAAGCATGTAGATAAAAATCCAGGCGATCGATCGGAGGCCTGTTTGGGTTTAATGGAGCCTGTGATGGGGGAGAAGGATAGTAAAAATTTTATGATTACGCATAGATGTGTTAAATGTGGATTCGAAAGGCGTAACTCTTTCAAGCCAGGAGATAATTTTGATGCTTTTATAAATCTTTCAAAAAAGTTAGCAGGGGAGATGTAGTCAAGGTTTTTTATATAGCTCAACCTGTATGGAGTTTGACACTCTTTCCAGATATTACGAAATAGTCTTTCTCTTGAAAGAAATTCCATGGGTAAAGGCTATTTGTATTGGCTTTATTGGAGCCTTTCTTTATTTGTGACATTTTATGATTTGTGTCAATTTATTGAAGCCTTTTTGACATAAGAATTTGACCGTGCTGATTTTTTTAAGTTTTCAAATAGAGGACTATACTTTCACTTACGAAAGGTCATAAAAATTTAATAAAGAAAGACAAAAATTATGGCAAAACAAAAGAAGCCACAAACACCAGCGCCGCAAGCACCACAGGCACCGCAAGTTCCTCCTATGGCATAAGCAAAAAAACAACACCCTCAATTGCCGAGGGTGTTGTTTTTTGATAGTATCGCTCTATTGCGGGCGTGGTTTAATGGTAGAATATGAACCTTCCAAGTTCGAGGTCCGAGTTCGATTCTCGGCGCCCGCACCAATGAAAATACCCACCAAAATTCCAGAAAAGGTTTTTTATTATCACTACAAACATGATCCCAATGGTCCTGTTAATAACTATGCTTACGAAGTTATTGGTGTAGGATGTCACACCGAAAGCGATTGTCGTTCAGAAGACGCCAACATGGTTGTCTATCGGCCATTATACGAAGCTTCGGTCTACAAAGCCGGAAAACTCTTTGACCTACGTCCTCTTGAAATGTGGATGGGAAATGTGACCAAAAACAATAAGATTTTTGCCCGCTTTCAAAAGATTACTGATTTGAAAGTCGTAAGAGAACTTATGGTTATAAAAAAGCAAATGTATAGAGAATAAAAACAAAAAACCGCCAAATCACAGCTCTGGCGGTTTTTTGGGAGGTTGATAGGGAGATTACTTTACAGCGTCCTTCAAAGCCTTTGCGGCGCGGAATTTCGGCACTTTCATAGCCGGAACCTGGATGGCTTCGCCCGTGCGAGGATTTCTAGCCTGGCGAGCCTTACGCATCTTTACAGAAAAGATGCCGAGGCCGGCGATCGAAACTTCATCGCCTTTCTTCAAACCTGTTACGATAGAATCAAAAACCTTGTCCACAACCTGTTCTGCCTGCACTTTGGTCGTATTCAATACGCCGTGTACGGCTTCTACAATTGCTGCTTTGTTCATATTTTAAAACTAAACTAACTAATAATAGACTTTGAACAGTATATATGAAGCCGTTTTTTGCGCAACACATAAAAAATATGGCTCTACTGCATAACTTGTGGATAGGGAAGAAAATATAAGTAACAAGATAACAACAGGACCACAACACTTTATAACGGCTCTACATAGCCGTATTATAAATAGCAACAAATGAAAAGGCAATAATACTTGACAGGAGTAAAGTATAGGTATATAATGTACACAGTTCAGTAAAAAGAGGCATCTGGCTAGGAATGTATGTTCCTACTGATGACGGTCCAAAAGGGCCGAAACAGAAGATCTTTGTGAGAAAACAAAAAGAAAGATTGTCAGAAATTCTAGATTTTATTCAAAATCGGCACGGCAACATGGAAGAGGTATTTGAGAAATGCAAAGCTGAAGGGCAGGAAGCGATGAGTCGGGAGGTTATCCTCCTCATCTTGCTCCGGCATGTCGGCGGACGCGACAGAATGGAAATTCTGTACGCGTTCCCATCTCTCATTATTCCGTTCATGTTACGGCTGATTCGGTCTAAGATTGGTTTCTGACGCATATTCGGTGCCATGCACCGACAAACAATAAACAAAAAAGGAAGTCAAAATGAAGACATTGTATTCTGTGGCAACCTCAAAGGAGTTTGTCGGTGCAGAGTTGGAAAAAGCGTGGGCAGACTTCTGCGACGGTGTGGTGACTGGAGGCTTGAACGACGGTGGATACGATGTCGCTACGTGCGACTCGGAACTTCCGAAGTTTCAGGTCA
>CAZVHT010000025.1:0-2889 GCA_964627275.1 uncultured Candidatus Saccharibacteria bacterium | reverse complement strand
ATCATCCTCGAGGAAACCCCCAGAATCAACCCCCAAATCCGGCACAACCAAACAGCCCGTCAGTTCCCGCAATACCAGCACAGCCCGCTGTTGCAGCGACTACAATGTCATCCATGATAACACTGCCTGCTGGATTTGTATTTCATCCTCCGGACAAGTTAAACCTGCCTCCGGATGAGCCGGTTGAATTGCCTGACGATCAACTTACCGCAGGAACCGAACGGGTAGACATCACCCCATACACCGTCGAAGAAGCATCTGGTTGGAAATTGAGATCCGCGGGTATAGCGAGCGCCATAGCGACTGCTCTAATTATTTGGTTTGTAATACTGACAGCAATGTGGATCATCGCACCGGATCATATGTGGTCGGTGTCGTTTGCTGTATTTTTGTTTTCTTTGTTTTCTATCATGGGCTTTTGCGTTATCCAAACAGACGCCCAACAGATACGAGTTTTCACGGACAATCGCCGGTCAAAAGTAATTGTTTTGTTCGGCTCGGGCTACGCAATCAGACATTGGTGGCTCAGTCCCTTCAAAGCAATTCCTCTAATAGATCTGCAAACGAGCAAAGACATGACGGTTGCGATAACCGTCTTGACCAGAGAGAGTATTCCGGTAATCGTTGATACCAGAACAAACGGCAAGCCGGCGGAAGAATACATCAAAAATTACCTGATGTTTGCTCCGGGCGTGATCGATCAGATCATAAGCGGAATACTGACCGATAGGATACAAAAATTGTTTGGTCTGAACGGTTGGCGAACACTGGTAGCCGATCGGGCCCTAGTATTCACATGGATTGGAAAAATCTTTGGTTCGGCAAAGGTCATAACGCCGGCGGAGAGAGAACTCGGCTGGCTGGTAATCTCCCAGAGAGCCGAATCGTTCAAGTGGGCGCCAGGCAGAGGTGAACAACTGGCCCTAGCAATGTTTGAGATGGAACTACTGCCTCAAATAATGGATACGCTAAAAGGCCGGGGATCTGACAGTGAAATTCTCCAAGCGGCTCGGCGGATACTGGACAAGCAGATAGAGGAAAGCCGCACGGTGATTAACGCTTCTCCAAACATCACTACCGTGGCGGCAGGTGGAAACACTGATTTGGCCGTCCGGAGCGGCGTGAGAGGAGGTGCGTGATGAAAAAGGTATTCTTTGCGCTTGCGGTAATTTCTTTTCTCTTTGTGTTGATCGGGTCGTGTGCTATGTCCAACAGAAAAGAAAAACTGGCTGTGGAAAAACCTCTCGGGCATACCACCGATGTTTATGTTCAATCCAAAGATGTAAATCCAGACTTACACACCTTGAAAGCTGGCGAAACATTTGAAGGACTGTTCATCAAAGGAAGAAGATTGACATTGTTGCCAGACGACAGCGATATGACATTTTCGCTCTTTGACATCAATAAGCAATTTATCCGCGAGGAAAAAAAGCTTGTTGATTGGAAACAATATGATCCATATTTTGTGACATTTAGGACAGAAAAGCAGGATAAAAAATGGTTTGTTGAGAAATGGTAGTTCTCACAAATCACAAAAGGAGCCGAGGCATACGCCATGACTCCTTTTTTCTTGCCTATTTTCTTTCCCTATTTTTTTACTTCACTCCTATCGTATTACGCAATACGGCTATGATGCCCCAAACAGATATCATAATAAATATACCGATAGTGCTCCAGAGGACGTGGTTTGCCCCCGTCGCGATATCCGCGCTTTCACCCGAGGCTTTGTCTTTGATGAACTTGAAAACACCGTAGACAAAATAAAGTATAGCCGCCGCAAACAGAAGCCGAACCAGAGGATCTACGACCAGAGTAAAAAGCTTTTTGACCGGTTCCAGTTCCAAAGCATTCATTCTATTTTGTTTTGTTTTTAACTAACTAGTTCGTAGCACCGGGAATGGTAGGCAGAGGGCTGACGATAGTTCCAGGACCTGTGTTGCTCAAACCGAATGTCCTGACGAGGATGTTTACCAAACCCCAAACAGAAATCATGATGAATAGGCCGACGATGCCGTAAATAATTTTGTCTTTGGCGGCTGATTTCTTTTCATCATCTACAGCCACGACATACATAAATATGCCCCAGATGAACCATACGACGGCTATAGCAATGATGAGGGGCAGAGCCGCATCGAGAATTCTCTTTATAAAACCAAAAATATCCCAAACGGTGTTAATCATCGCCGCCGCCGAGAGCGGAAAAACGAGCGATATGGTAGCCAAATAACTGAATTTTTTCATGGTAAATACTAAATTATAATAATATCTGCTTTACCGCATCATTATACCAGTAAAAAATCGTCAAAGAAAGGACGTGGGGATAACAATTCCGGCTCTATTTTAACTTTGTATACTTTTGATAATACTCTGAACTACCTGAATAATCGTATTTGCTCCTATCAAAATCAAGGCGCCTATAATGGTATACCAAAAGGTTTTCTTTGCATCCGTCAGTTTTTCATCACTTCCCTGCGCTGTGACAAATTTGAAACCGGAAAGAAGCAAAAAGAAAGCTATGACTATGTAGCTCAAACTCATGACAAAGTCCACGATTTTGTAAAAGAGACAGGCGATACTGGACACTCCTACTGGGTTTGTTAGTCCTTTAGAATCACTTGGGTTTCCACTTGATGGGGGGTTAGCAGAACTTCCTCCGGATGTACCGGTAGGTGAACTTTTATCAACAGTACCGCATTCCGCCCCCGCTTGCGCGTGGACAAAAACCGGACTGACGAAAACGAGCAGGAGCATAAGCGCGAGCAGGAAAGAGAGTATTTTTTTTATATGTTTTTTCATATTTTATTTCGTTTTGTTTAGGCTGGCGGGCACTACACTACTTTTCAAATCGCCGACAAGCAATTTATCCAAAAAAGTATAAACGATGAGCCA
>CAZVHT010000024.1:0-4823 GCA_964627275.1 uncultured Candidatus Saccharibacteria bacterium | reverse complement strand
TCGAGGCACTCGTATTACCGCTGCTGCTGGCACGAGTTTAGCAACCTCTTATTCTGAGGGTAACGTCAATAGACTTCCTCCCCTCTAAAAGATGTTTACATTCCGAAGAACTTCATCCATCACGCGGCGTCGCTCCGTCAGGCTTTCGCCCATTGCGGAAGATTCTCGACTGCAGCCACCCGTAGGTGTATGGGCCGTGTCTCAGTCCCATCGGTGGGGGTCAGGCTCTCACCTCCCCTAGGCGTCATTGGCTTGGTAGGCCGTTACCCTACCAACTACCTGATACCGACGAGGCCGATCCGAAAGCAATTACTAAATAAATAGCAATCTTTACTCCATAGAGACCATCGCGTATTACCTCGGCTTTCGCCGAGCTATTCGCGACTTTCGGGTTCGTACCTCGTTATTACTACCTCGTCTGCCGGTTGCCTCTTGCGAGGCCCCCTTGACTTGCATGCCTTATCCACGCCGCCAGCGTTCATCCTGAGCTAGGATCAAACTCTTATTATAAATTTAGAAGAAAGACACCGCGAATAAATCCGTGAGGACTAACTTCTAAATCGAACGGAACAAAATAGATCACAGTATAATCACGCAAAGCGTTCGCCAAGCGATAAAAAACGGCAAAAAATTTCGTTCTGGGAGATTAGCGTGCTACCGCCTCTCCACAATCCTATATCTGCGCCAGAGCTGAATCTGAACTGGTCGCAGTATGAAACAAAAACTACTCAAAGAAATTGACTTGCATAAACAATGGAAATCAAACTAAATTAATAGTTACCATTTCTATTTGTGCTCTCAATATCTTTATTTAACAAAAATTATTTCAAGGTTCAGCCCTATTTCTCGCACCCAGAGAAACAAAAAAGAGCGACTTGCCCTTTTTCGTCAATCCGAGTTGTAAATGAGGGTATTGGTCATTATACACGGCTCTCTATGGTGGTCAAGCGATTGATTAAACACCTGGAAAGTTGTTAAATTTTCTTCATAACTCCTTTATCTACTTTTTAGTATGCTCGGACATTATGAAGAGATTTTTAGAATGGATTGGACTTAAAGAAAAAATACACACAAAAGAAAATACACCACCTCTGTTTAAGGAAAGAGAGATATGGTGGTGTCATGTGGGAGAAAATGTTGGGGTAGAGATAAATGGAAAAAGTGAGTCGTTTACTCGACCTATTTTGATATTCAAAAAATATGATAAATATTCCTTCTTGGGATTACCTCTGAGTACAAAAATAAAGATTGGGTCTTGGTATGCACAGATTAGATTCAAAGGTCTTGATCAAATTGTCATCGTTTCCCAAGCTAGAGTATTCGATTATCGTCGACTTGACGCAAAGATGGGAGAACTTGAAGATGATCAATTAAACATAATAAGGCTAAAATTCAACAATTTACATATAAAATAAACCTCCCGCCATTTCTGGCGGGAGTCGTGGGCAAATCCCAAATAGACTTACATTTTATACCCTATTAAAATAATTGCAAGCCTACGTAATGTCCAATGACATATTGAACACTATTCGGCCGGAAATATCAGAGCTCCCTCGTGGGCCTTGTTTGACAGTTTGATTGCCACCTCTTCTCCCTTCTTGCCGGACGATATTTCCTCATGATTCAATTGCATGGAAGAGACGGTTTCTTTAAATTCATTGTCATGTCTCTTTACCTTGATCTCGTCGCCGCGAGAGAGTTTCCCCGAAAGCTTTACTACAGCCACGTTGATCTTGTCGTACCAATGCACGACTTTACCTATTTCTTTTTCCGCCTTTTTCTTTTTTTCTATCATATTGTTAAAAAATTAAAGATATATAAACGACTCTATGTCCCCTACACCTATAAGCATATAGCTGGTAGTGGTAAAAGAAAAGACGCCGTACCCGTAGGTCGTGCGTCTTGTTTGAAAGTTTACGAGGATTGAACTCGTCGGTGACTTTACCGAGTGGGATTAGCACCATTTTACTCCCAGTAAGCGTATGGGTTTTCCCACTCCGGATACTTGCCGTTGAGCCAGTCCTTCGCCGCCGGATAGGCGGTATCGCAGATAGCCTTCGTGGAAGCTTGCGCTTCTGGAGAAGGAGACCAGCTGTTGCAAGGAACGGGGATGTTGTCCACCACCAACTTGCAGGCAATAGGAGTGGTGCTGTGAATGATGGTGTTGCCATCCTTCACATGCATTACAACTAAGCCTTCGTTCCTGTGACGCTCCTCGTCGTAGACGCAGGAGTAACGGCAGGTTGGTGAGATATAGGCTTTGCGGTCCCATATCGCACCCTTGAAGAAAATCGAGGCGCGGTTGCGTCCAAGATTGTCCACAAGGTTTGAGTGATCGACCTCGTGAGTCGTTTCCACTCTCCACCCATCGGGCAACTCGACATGTTGAAACATCGGGTCACCTTCGACGGGAGAAAGAAACTTCACGCCCATTCTCTCAAGATAACCCTTGAGACCGGCGTCATTATGCTTTGTCGGCAGAGTAGTATTCATGCTGTGTTTTCTTGGTTGAGTACAGTAAAAGGATTTAGTCCGCATAGCGATTGCCAGCAGGTCGATTATTTCCCTTATTCCGTACTCAAATTCACACCTTTCAAAGAACTTACCTTACGCTATAAGTATAGCATACTAGTATATATATGTCAATAGTTTTATTCATCCACTACATTTACAACCATTTCAGCTAAATTTTTTATTTGCTGTGGACACGGGGAGACTCGAACTCCCAAGCCTTGCGGCACACGCTTCTGAGGCGTGCGCGTATACCGATTCCGCCACGTGTCCGTTTTTTACAAATTTTTCTTCTCTTGCCAATTATATACCGTCACGAGCAGAGGCGAGCCGAGAAATATGGATGAATATGTTCCGACCGTGATGCCTATGATGAGAGTGAGGGCAAAGTGGCGCGTGGCATCGGCGCCTATGAGATACAGAACAAATATGGCTATCAAAGTTGTGAGAGAAGTATTTACAGATCTGACAAAAGTCTGATTGATGGACTGGCCGACAATAATTTCAAATGATTTTTTCTGTTTGTCTTCCTTGTCACGCTTCAAATTTTCACGCACGCGATCAAAAACGACGATAGTGTCGTGAATGGAAAAGCCGAGGATGACCAAAATGGCCGTGACAAACAGAGTGTCAATTTCAAATCCGGCAAAGTGGCCAAATAGAGCGAAAGCGCCGGCGGGAATAATGACATCGTGAAGCAGAGCGATGATGGCAATCAAAGCGTACTTCCAAGATGAAACCGGTTCTGAAACACGCCTAAAAGCGAACGTGATAAAGAGAACGATGGCTATGAGAACCATGATCACGGATATCCATGATTTTTGCAGGGCTTCGCGGCCCAAAACAGGACCAATCGAAGTAAAGCGTTTTTCTTCCGGCTTTATCATTTTGTCCGAAAGTTCTATGAGCACCGCTTCGTGGAGTTTCGGTGAAAGTTCCTCTGTACGAATAAGCAATCCCGAATCCCCTGTCTCTCGGAGAGAATATTCACCCAAATTGAGAGCGTTGAGATTTGTTTTTATGGTTTCGATTGCCGGTCGCGAACCCACGGGATACTCGACTTCAATGAGCGACCCACCTTTGAAATCAACACCCGGTTTCAAACCCCAGACCGAGAGCGCTAAAATAGAAATAATCACCAGCAAGGCCGATAGAGAGTAAAAAAATTTTCTGTGTCGTACGATAAACATAGCGGTATTTTATTGTGATTTAGAAATTATACCCGAACTGAAGAAAAACCTGGCCACCCTGCTCTCTCCTTTTGCCCCAACGGCCATGAGGAGGGTACGTGAAGCAGTGATAGCTGTAAACATAGAAACGATGACACCGAGACCGAAAACCAGAGCAAAACCCCGAATGACGGGCGTCGAAGCAAAATAATACAGAATGACGGCCGTGATTATAGAAGACGAATTTGAATCGCGAATGGAAAGCCAGGCTCGGTGGAAACCTTCTCTTATGGCGTCCGGCAGAGCGAGGCCTCGACGCAATTCTTCTTTCATTCTTTCAAATATCAGTATGTTTGCGTCTACCGCCATTCCGAGAGACAAAATGAATCCGGCAATACCGGCGGAAGTGAGAGTGACGGGGATCAATTTGAACAGCGCCAAGTTGAGAGCGATGTAAATAGCCAGAGCGACAGTGGCTACTATTCCCGGCACCCTGTACCAGAAAATGAGAAACAGAGCGACAGCTATAAAGGCGATTACTCCGGCGCGCATACTCGCATCGAATGCTCCTTCACCTAATGTGGCGCCCACAGTTTGGGTGGAAATGAGAGAGATCGGCACGGGCAAGGCGCCATAATTTAAATTTCTAACGAGAGCTCTGGCTTCTTCCAATTTGAAATTGCCTGTGATAACTGCCTGCTTTGAGGTAATTTCTTGGCGGATGACGGGAGTGGAAATGGGCTCGCCATCCAGAAATATGCCGAGGATTTTGCCGACGTTTTCTTTTGTAATTTTGGCAAACAATGCGCCGCCCTCGTCGTTGAATTCAATTCCCACGATGGGCGCATAAGTCGTCGGATCAAATTGCAAAGTGGCGTGTTTGAGATAACGACCGGTGAGTCCAGTCGTTATAAAAACGTCGTTGACCGTGGCTTTGGCGCGTTCTTCTTCTGTCATTTTTTCCGCGCCGGGACGCACCAAGCGAAAGTCCAGGGTGGGCGTCTTGCCTATCATTTCCACCGCTTGCTTCACATCCGTCACACCAGGAAGTTCCACAATCAGACGATGTTCGGTATTTCCAACCGTCCCACCCTCTTCTACTTGAACCAAGGGCTCGGACACGCCGAATAGATTGACCCGGCG
>CAZVHT010000023.1:0-20161 GCA_964627275.1 uncultured Candidatus Saccharibacteria bacterium | reverse complement strand
GCGGGAGAGAGCTGTTTTTCGAGATATTCGGCGTCCTCTGCACCAACGCGAAACACTGCCATGGAACCGACGTTGCCGAAGACGGCGTTTTTGATCTTCTCGTCAATTTGAGCTATGAATTGATGAGCTATGTTGAGCGAGAGTTTGTATTTTCGTGCTTCAGACAAAATCGTTGAAATGGAATCGGTTGTGATATTTTGGAACTCGTCTATGTAGAGATAAAACGGCGGTAAATCCTTGCCAATGGAATCTACACGGGACAGTGCGGACATCAGAATCTTGCCGACAATAATGAGCCCAATGAGATTTGCGTTTATATCGCCGAGGCGACCTTTTGATAGGTTCACGAGCAGTATTTTCTTGCTGTCCATGATCTCGCGGAAATTGAAAGATGATTTTTCTTGAGCTATAACCGGCCTCATGATGTCGTTCGCCAGGAAATTATCGAACTTGGAAACAATGTATGGCACGATATTGGCGAGAGAAGCTTCTCCGCCAGCTTTCGAAGCGACCTCTGTCCAGAACTGAACGACCAGAGGATTGGTGCATTTGGACAGTTTCAGATCACGGAAAGTTTTGTTTGAAAGCACACGAGACACGTCGACCAGAGTCGAGCCGCTCTCGGGATGATCGATAGTGAGGAGCACGGCATTCCTGAAATACTGTTCAAACATGGGGCCGCCGGCCGTTTTCATATCAAAAAGTTTGTTGAATATCGAGAGCATTTCATTGACCACAAAAGTCTTTTGCTCCGGAAATCGTCTGTCATATTCGAGCATGTTGAGCGCCATGGGCCGTTCCACATATGCTGGATCAAAATAAATAACATCGTTCATGCGTTCGGGTGGAATGAGAGCCAAAATATCTTGCACATCAGAGCCGTGCGGATCTATAAAACACAACCCATGACCTGCGCGAATATCCTGCGTTATCATATTCTTTAGCAAGGTTGTCTTACCAGTTCCCGTCTGACCTATGACGTAGAAATGACGCAATCTGTCTTCTGGTGTGAGGAATACTTTCGTCTCACGGCCACGGTCGGTATTTGTTCCCAAAAACACGCCATCTTTGGGCAAATCCATAGGAGCGGGAGCGGTGCCGGCTTTTGAGAGCTTTACCTGCGATGTCGAGACTTTGCCTGTAGACGGCAAATGCATAATAGTCGTTAATTCCTTTAGAGAAAGTGGCAAAGCGTAATCTGGAGAAAATGAACGATAAGAAAAAACTTTGAATGTGTCTTTGAGACTGTTCTTTTTCAACCTCTCCCATTTCAAGCTATTGCCGTGCGTGTCCTGAAACTGATTGAAAGACGATTCCAGGTCGGCGAGTATGGCTTCTGCTTCTGACGCTGTAGCCGAGGAAGCAACGATGCGTATATTAGCTTCCATAACAGGCGAAGATACTTTATGCTCTATGTTCTCAATTGCCAGTTTGTCCTCTGGTCGCGAACTCATCGGTTCAGGTTTACCTTCCTTTTTCTCTGGAGCAGATTTGAACAAGACACCGACTTCCTTTATGAGAGATGCCACGAAAGAATAGGAAATGTTGATAGCTTCCTTTAGTTTTTCGCCTTTGTGTATTTGCGACAAGGCGTATTTGTATTTACTGAGATAAAAATCTCCTACGGGCTTGAAAATGATTTGGATGGCCGCACCTTCACCGTCTCTGTCTATTTTAGAAAAGCTGTTGAGGAGGACATTGAGAGGATCGAAATCGAACTTCTCGTATGTTTTGAGGGAGAAGATATGATTCCTCGTTTGTTTTGCATGTGAAGCGACAGAAGCGCCTTTGTCGGCGAAAATGTTGTAGTCGTCCTTCTTTTCCTTCACATGAGCATCGGGGAAAATCGATAAAATTTGTTTTTCAAAGAGATTGCGTTTTTCATCCGGCACGCCGCAGTAGAAGACGAATTCATTGGAGCCGTTGGCCACCGCGAGCTCGAGCGTAAAGACATTTTTATTTTTCTCACCGTCTTCGCCAACAGACATCATGCCTGCATAGAACTGTTCCATGGATGAGACGAGCTGCTTGAGATCCTTTTGCGGCGCGTCTTTGCCCAGCTCCGGCAAGGCAATCTCATACAGCGTCATATGAAGCGACTTCCAGAGGGGCGATTTCTCCTTGAGGCCGTCTATCGTAAAGCCTGATTTGACATACTGTACGAGAAAACGATGAAAATCATCGTATAAATGTGGATCGTTGAATTTGTCGAGTATTGAGAGGATATTCGATATGCCTTTCTCGTACATGATGCCGACCAATTCCTCTATTTTTGTATCATGCGCTTCGGGTGAGAGTTCGAGCACGATAGCGTCGGATTCTTTCTTTGATACCTGAAATTTAGGCAGGAGCACTTCGGCAGGACTCTTTTCCGCATAGGCTCTCAACGTTTGTTGTGTTATGGCTTCGTGGCTCGCATTCCTGTGCGGAGCATTTTCACCCTTTTCCATGAGTTGTTTTTCCTTGAGAGCGATCTGCTCTCGGAGGTATGCCAGTTCCTGTTCCGGTGTCTCAAATTTCTCTGTGGGAATATGCGGGGAAAATGTTTCCATGGCTTAAATTATAACAGAAAATCCAAGTAATTCTCGCGATTAACGAGAGAAGCCTCAATTTTATACGCATCCTTAAAACTTCCCGGGGTTCGCTGTTTGCCTCCTCCCCATTTGAACTCAAAGGCCGACATCGCGGCATCACGTATCTCGACCAAATCTATCTCGGAACCACTATAATTTCTCCAGAAATGCATGCGGACAATATCACCCGCATATGAGTGTTTTTTCAACCTCTCTACCATGAGAAAATTCTCCCAAAGCTCTCCCACATCAGTCCTTTGATCAATTGTCTGAAACTGACCGACGAGAGCGTTCCGAATGCCCAGATCATAGAAATAATATTTCTTGCTCTTGCTTATCTCTTTGCGCATATTAGTCGAATATGAATCGAGGTGAAATATAACGAATGATTTTTCAAGGAGATTAATATAACGTGCCACAGTCTTGACTCCCATATTGACGGCATTGGCAATTTCGTTTAGAGATACCTCCCTACCTATTTGAAATGCGAGGAGTGTGACGATCTTCCTCAGATTATCCGGATATTCGAGCTTTTCCAACAGGAGTACATCACGGAACAAATAATCATCAACTATGTTCGATAGATATCTTTTTTTCTCTTCTACGGTCGAAAGACTCCATACATGAGGATATCCGCCAAAAACAAGCTGCTCCGGAAGCAATGCCGGAATCTTGAAAGATGGCATGCCGACCGAAAGCTCTGCGGTGCTCAACGGAAAAAGCGTAAACGTACGATTCCTACCGGTAAGGCTCTCTTTTACTCCGCGAGCAAGATCTAATGACGATGATCCAGTGACGATGATTTTTTTACCTGGAAATAAATCAATTAAAATCTTGAGCGAGAGAGATACGTTCGGTATTCTCTGTGCCTCATCGATGAATATGACATCATGATTTTTAACGAGTTCTCCTAGTTTAATCTCCGAATTTGTACCTAAAGCATCAGCTGTTTCCGATGTATCACCATTAAAGGTTAAAATTGGTACACCACCAAATTCAGTTCGAATTTGCTCCAAAAGCACAGTCTTACCAACCCTCCGAGGCCCATAAATAAGGCTTATAAAGCCATTTTTAAAGGATTCTGACAATTTACTAGCAAGTATTCTTTTATACATACCACAAAATACTATACAATTTGTAGTATTAAGTCAACAAATTACCTAGTAAATTGTGGATAACTCTATTTCGAACGCATCACGGTCGAACATAGAGAGGATACGAATCCCAAAATATCCACTCCCCTATCCCATCTATTAATAGTCACTTTGCGCGGATGTAGGAAAAGCAAGAGATTATTTTCCAGGAACCGGCGGATGTTCATAACGATCTCCGTAAACTCTTTTCTTTCTGACAAAAGAATGATGATATCGTCCGCATAACGAATGTAATTATTTAGCCGCAGATGTCGTTTGGCAAATTGATCCAAAGAATCGAGATATATGTTTGAAAAAAGCTGACTCGTCAGATTGCCCAGAGGGATGCCCTTGCCTGACGATGCTTCAAAGCTCTGAATGATGTTTTCGAGTAGCATCAAAAGACGTGTATCATCAGGCAATTTTCTCGAGAGACGATCCATGAGTAATCCGTGATCAATGGAGTCAAAGAACTTTCTAACATCGGCTTTGAGTACCCAAACTGCACGCGATCGGTTACCAGATAGTTTCCATGCAAAATTTCTGAAACGTTGTATTGCGGCATGAGCGCCTTTGTTTTTCCTCGATGAATACGAATCAAAAATGAAACTACCGTCAAAATAAAAATAGAGGACTCTATGGACTGCGTGATGTAGCAATCTATCACGCACCGATGCCTTGTGTATATGGCGCAGTTTTGGGTCTCTGATGAAAAAAGACACATAACCACCGTGTTTATACGATCCATTCTTTAAATCGTCATGGAGATCCAGAATATGTCTCTCGACATCCGCTGCAAATTCCAAAACATCGGATTTTTTCTTTTTGCTTTTTTGAAACTCTCTCCATGCGATCAAAAGATTTGGTAATGATATAATTCGCTCAAATAAATCAAAATGTCCAATCCTATGAACGAACCCACCCTCGACGGATTTTTTGAAGATAAGTCCAAGTTTTCCTTGCTCCATAGTTGGAGTGAATTCTACCTCAATCTAAATGTCGCGCTCAAGCAGTTTCCCAAGCGTGATAGGCACGGCATAGGCGAGAGGATGGAAAACATAGCATTTGATATCCTCGATTACCTAATTCTCGCTAGCAAAAAAGACAGCGCTTCGAGACTACTCCTGCTCGAAAAAATGGACAGAGAATTAATAAAAGAAAAAATTCTGGTCAGATTATCAAACAAAATCGGCGCGATGAATGACGTTATCTACATAGATTTGGAAAAGAGAATCCTCGAAATGGGAAAACAAGTCGGTGGCTGGATAAAGTACGAAAAAGAAGAACGAGAAAAGGTAGATGCAAAGAAAGAGAGGTTATAAAACCTCCCTTTCTTGTTTCAACACTTCGGAAAACGCACAGCCGATGTTCGAGTTCGAGTTGTCAGGCCTGTTCCTGTTCACGTTCGCGCCATCCCTGTCAAAGTTGCCGGCATACACGAGGTTACCATCGGAAGATCGTTCTTTACGTATACCCGTCAATGTCATACGCCATTCGTCTCGCCAAAAAAATTTTGGCAGAGGAGGTTTGACGCGCTCATTTCATATTGAATACACGCAAGCAGTGTTTTTTGTGGCGACCGCCGCCCCATGAGCGACGATACAAAAGCCTAAAATATCATAGCATACTGATAGCTAAAGCCCATTTGCCTAGACGGCAAACGGGCTACCGAACAAAATTTCAATAGACTAGATTCAAAATTTCTCTGCGGAAAACGCACAGCCGACGTACGAGAGCGAGTCGTCAGGCCTAGTCCCGCGCACGAGCGCGCCACCCCTGCCAAAGAGGCCGGCAGACACGAGGCTACCATCGGAAGAGCGCGATTTAGTCCATGAATACATATTTTCTAGAAGTTTTTCTTTGCTTGCCTTTTCTACAACAGCCATGCGGTAGAAAGCCTCTATGAATGATTCTCTGAAAAGACCCGTGATTTTTAGATTTGCGAGTGTTTCCGCCGCTTTTTTCCATGTCGCATCGTCCTGGCTTGTAACCTCAGCTGCGAATTTTGAACCCTTGGTTGGATCACCGACAAGTTCCTCGAATTCCTTCAGAGCTTCTTTTACTTCACGAGGAACATCATTCTCATCATCATAGAGTTCCTTGACATATTTGGCGAGAATTTTCGTCTGCTCAAGGTAATTTTTGCTCATTGAATTAGGAACGACTTCTTTCGAGACAAGTTTCCATTTGAGGCCAGGAGTTTGATTTGTAAAAAAGTCTTCACCAGCACACCAATCTACATTGTAAAGAAGTTTTGTATTGTCTGATTTCTTGCCACCCAAAAACTCATTGAGAGACTTACCAGTGAGGGGCGAACCGTCTGGCAGAGTATCGGCGTAGAGAACGAGATCGAGATCAAAAAGTGATGCTTTTTCAAGCTGGTTTTTTGAGAATGGTATCGTTGGAACATTCTCTGCCTTGATCGTAAGCCCCGCCTTTTCGAGCTCTTCGGGACCAAAAACTCGACTACCGAGAATTTCACGGGCTTGTTCGAGTGTCGCTATACCCTCGTTGAATGAACCCTCCAGAGATTCAATTCCTTGCTCGAGTTCTTTCTGTGCTTTTTCGACCGCAACCATATCTCCTGTCCTAGAAGTTTCGCTCACAACCCAGGCAAAATTTTTACCTTGCTCCCTTAGTGCTTCTATTTTTTTGACTGCATCCAATTTGACGTCAATATCAATGATACCAGCTGCCTTGACTTTCGAATCGAGACTCCATATGCGCGACATGGCACTAGCCGCATATTGTTCCATCTGCTGAAGTTTTTCTACCATATCATTATCCGGCGGTGTAGATACATCTGTTTCAGAAACAGATTTTTTATATTGAGGCCACTTTGTCCTCTCGGGACCCTTACCAAATAGCGTATCTATAACCTGACGCGGTCCGAGAAATGTAACCTCCTCTGATTTATTCTCTGGCGCACTGACATTAAATTTTGATACCAATCCTTTTCCGCCATAATCTGGGGTATCAGACCACCCAGCAGATTGAAAAAATCCGAATTGATCTCTAAAAAGCTGATAGAGATACGCCTTGTCAGAAAGTTTTGTTGATTGATTGACGAACTCTTTGAATACATAAAAATCGAGTTCGTGTTGATATCCATCCGTCTGCCAACTACGAATTATCTTGTCGAGAGCACGAATCGATAGAACTCCTTCTTTGAGACGATACTCAAATGGCTTTGTGCCTCCGCCTTGTTTGAAAAAAGTAGTGTTATCTATCGCACCACCGGAAAAGTTATCTTGAGTCGCTCGCGCAGCTTTTGCTAGATTCCAAAGTTTTGCAAGACCATCAGAAGGTATCTCCATGTTGCCGTTCCTGTCTATCATACGCGCGACAATCAGTTCAAAAAGTTCGTTTTTATGACCCTCTCCATCTCCTGCCGGTACTTCGGCCAGTGTGCCTTCTTTTACTTGCGGCAGATAATCATGCTTCATCGTATAGAGACGTGAAAGAAAAGCGGGATCCAAATCTTGTCTCATTATATATCGCTCTGCACCGCCGTCGTTTATATTACCCGTCAGTATGAAACCGAATCCCTCTTTGACCGTCACCTCACTGCCACTATTTTGCTGAATACGGACCTTGTCTCCCACCTTGCGAGTGAGGAGATGGTTGAGACTGATGAGAACATCATGAGGTATCGCATTTACTTCATCGAGAATTACCGGTCTACCTTCCTCCATAGCCTGATAGACTTGCCCCATAAAATAATCCGATACCGTACCGCTCCTGTACTCGTATGCAAGGCGCTCCTGAAGGCCGGACTTTATGAGCTCGAATTGATGATCGATATCTCTTTCTGTGGCTTGAGGGTGAACCGTTTTCCAGGCAGTTATTTCTTTTTCGGCACTGTCTATGAATGTTTTATACCTTTCCTCGGATTCAGCCGAATCTACCTCTCGTAGGGAGAGTGCTTGGTGTCCGTAAAGTTCCGCTGGCGAAGTATGCTTTGAACCCGATATGATGAGGGCGTGTTTACCAAAATATTCCTTGGCAACGTGGAAAGCCAGCTCGGTCTTGCCTGAACCTAAATGACCATGAATAAATACCGGCTGTCCCGCACGAATATGAGCCGCCACATCTCTGGCCTGTTTTTCCACATATTCAGTTTCAACAATTTTTCCTGATTCGAGCTCTTTTTTATATCCTTTGAGCTCTTTGAGATTGAGCCCGTACCATGCTTCTGGTGTAGATTTTTTGAGGTCTTCCTCAGCTTGCGATACTTTTTCACTACGCTCACGGACTTTATCCAGAATTGCTCGCTCACTCGTCGCTGGCTTGCCAGCATTCTGCTTTTCAACCAATTTCTTGAGTATGTCCGACTCATAGTTGAATATACGATCCTCCTCGCCTTTGAGGGCAGCATCAGCGCGCATAGCTGTCTTTAGATTTTTAGTCTGGAGATCCACGAGAGCACGCATGGGAGACGCTTCATAGCCGAGTATGCCTTCATACTCCTCTTCTAGTGCGACTTTATCAGCCTCTAGTGTAGCAGTATCCAATTCACCGAGTGGTTCTATGCCAAGTTTTTTTAGTATTTCATACTCACCCGCACTAGAAACGCCTGGAATGGAACCCTGATCTATTTTTCCAATCGCACGTATTTTTCGTTGAGCTATTTCAGCCTTACCCACATATTCTTCAGTTTGAGTCCACTCGTCAGACGTCAAATCCTGACCCCCATAAATTACTTCCCCTACTAATTTACCGGATTCTGGGTCATCAGGATTGCTATCCTCGATTATTTTTATGCGATACGGTCTATCCGGTTCTATCTCTCCGCCCGATTTTAGCTCAATCAATTTTCTACCCCGTTCGCTCGATTTATAACCAATTAAAATTCCTGCCTTATCCCTAATTTCCTTGAATTTTACGCCCTCTAACACCCCTCCGACCTCGAAAATAGGCCGTTTTATAGCTTCTTGCCCTCCTAAATTTTTTTCTGCTTCTGACATGAAATATGAGTAAAATTATGAGCCTCTTGACAATAAATAATTAATTTGCTATACTAGCTCCAGATGTGTTCTTTATCTTTTAAAGATAAAGAAGAAAAAGTATCGTAAGTTAGAAACACTCTGATTATGATATTGAATCTCTAGAAGATAATATCATGCTGGATGAAGTTAGCCAAACTTCATAAATCCAGAGTGCGGACTCCCAGTATATTTGCCTAGCCATGGCAAAATCTGGGAAAGGACCAGCGTTTATTAGTAAATGATTAAAGATTCAAAAACTCTTTAATCAATCCCCCTCATTAAATTATTTAATTTAATGAGGGGATTTTATTACTAAATTTCTATGCTACCGAGGTATTTCTTTAACGCTTGTGTGATGGCTGGAACAAGTTTTGATATGTCAGCCACGATCTCACCATATTTTTCTCCATCTTTATTCCACACGATATTAAAAAGTTTTTTCTCTTCCTGTGAGGTTTGACCTATTTGAAACGCTCTCACTACAGCACCTTTATCTCCTAGGCTATGTATTGCGGCACGCGCAGATTCTGGAGCGTTTGATCCGCCATCGGTTATTTCGAATACTATGTCGAGAATCTTGCCACGTTGCATCAGTTCTGTCTCATCCGGAGTGATGGACTCAATTACAGCTTCCAGAGCCTTGTTGTCATACGTAGACCCGATTGTGTCATTCAAATGTGAAAATACCGATACGGTCTCCACATTTTCATCGTCATCGAATGATTTTATCTTTTTCTCGGCATTGCCAAATATTCTGACCTCGGTCTCGGCGCGTAGTTTTGATTTCGTCTCGGACCTAGTGGAATTGAGGTATGTATTGAACTCATCGATAGATGATAGGATGAGCGCAGTCACCTGCCTCAAGGTGCGTAATTTTTCACCATAATCATCTCTCATCGAACCGGACATATCGCCGAGCAAGCGTACTCGGATGAGTTCAGGGGTATTTGTCACGACTTCGACATGCTCTTCTCTTTTAAATATACGTGCTGAATCCATTCTTCCTTCTTTGATAGTACCCCATTCATCTACGGCTTTTTGTACGTCTAACTCAACCCCCGTTCGATAACTACCCCCGAGCGTTCTAGATGATGAACGCGAAGTTCCAAAAACTATGCTTCTCCAAAGTTCGGAAAGTTCGTTTAAATATGGCGCTATCTCGGCCTCAATATCTCGAAAGTCGTTCAAACTTTTCAAAAGATCCTCTTTTGAATAGGATACTGATGCGTTCTTTTCCGCCCATGCAGTATCTTGGTGTTGCTGTGTATCTTGTGCTTTTTCGTCAGGTGATTTTTCTTCGTTTTCTTTGTCTTCTTTGGCTTCCTTAATTTCTTTCTTTTTGTTTTCCTGTTTATTCTTTTCAGCTTGCTCAAACTTATCTTGTATCTCCTCCATTGCATCAGGAGGCATCTGATCCATGTTTTTTTCATCCCATTCTTTTATCTCGTCTTCGAACGGTGTTTTTTCTTGGAATTCTTCGCTAGATGGTTTGTCCGATGCCTCGCCTTCACCGGACGATGTACCATCACCATTCTCCGGATTTTTTTGTGGTGGCTTATATTCAGGCTTCCACTCCGCCAAATCTTTCATTAGCAGCTCCTTAAAAATAGGTTCCAGTGTTTTCTTTATGACGAAATATCGCTCACCTGCTTTAGTATCTCTGCCGGTTTTTGGCTTTATATGTGTTTCGATTAACTGTTTTGCCGTATATGTTTTTCCAGCAAAAGATATTTTGCGTTCTAGAGCTTCGGTAACATCTGCCGAGACCTCGCATTCCTGTTCCGGCACATTATCATCTCTCAAAAGTTTGTATATGAATTGACGGTGTCTAGATTGTTTTGTGTAATTAATTTCTGGAAACAGCTTTTCTCTGTAGAGATCTACCACTTCATTGCCACCCTTCGTGTTTTTTTCAAATGATGCAGCCTTGCGCGACACGTGATTATTGACCCAAATATCATCTAGACAGTTATAGAATGCGTGGTGAATCTCATATGATGATTTTGCGAGACTGTTCCAACTACCTTTTTCAGGTTTTTGGGGATGTACTACAGATTCTGCTTTTAATGAATCGAGAAACTTTGCCTGATCTGGATCATTCAAATCGAGAACTGCTTGCCATCGGCCGAGCATATACTCTCCTGTCTGTCGAGCATTATCGGTTATATGGTCAAAATTTTCCAAGAGCCTATCATGATCTTTTTTAAAATCCTCAAAATGGGCTATTTCATGCATACATGCCCACAAAACCTGACGCTCGGAAAAACCACGTTCATAGAACCATTTGGCGTCAATGTTCACCTCTCCAGTATCGAAGCTAAAATAAAATCCATTGCTGAGCTTGAAACGCAACGATGCATCTCCAGAAAAGCTCGCAAAGAATCCTGTCTTTGAATAACGATCGATAAATGTCTGTGCTTTTTTTGTATAGGAAACGAGTTCGGCATCGCTCGGTTCGGTTTTTTCAACCTGATTTTCGGCAACACCCTCAGGTAATTCCATCGCAGGTTCAGCTTCAGGTGATTTCATATGGTTTGAATTATAGCAAGAAATAAAATAGCACAGGGCTTTTCATCCTAGTATACGTTCAAATTCATTGAGGGCGGTCTCCGGATCGCTCTCAAATACGAGCGAGAGATCAGGACGCATCGCTAGAACTTCCGCAAACGTCTTTGAGTTCTTGTCGATCCATTGAACAGAAGCGGTCTCCCTATCCAAACCAGATGAGGCGATATAACGCTTCATAAGCTCCCGCTGGATGCTATTTCGTAAGCGGAGTTCGTCGCTAGTGAGGATGTGTTCCTCCGGCGCTTCGGAACCTTGTTCATGAGTATGCGGGGAAAATGTTTCCATGTGGATAAATTATAACTTGCAAATCAGCTTATGAGTATTTCCGTGACTCAAAAGCCCAATATATGAAGCTAGAACAGCTTCATTTGCTTCTCTTTCCAAATTCCTGAACATTCGCCACTTCGTACTTGTTCGTAGAACACGATACATAGGAAAATTGACCCAACCGAGAAAATCAACGCCTGAGGCCAAAGTCTTTATAAATATTTTCTCCGGGTGAAGCGCTAGTTTGAGATGTAACTCTAGAAACGAAGCGATTTGAGGAATGAGATTCTCCAAAAACTTTTTATCTCTAGAGAACGCGACAAAATCATCGGCATAACGGATATAATATCTCGTCTTGAGAATACGCTTCATATAGTGATCAAATTCATTCATATAGATATTTATGAAAAGCTGGGACGTGAGATTACCGAGAGGAATCCCCCGGCCCGGAAAGCCAGAATAAAAACTATCTATGACGGTATTTATGACGGCCGCAGTTTTTTTGCAGGCGATACGTTTTTCCAAAATATCTTTGAGGGTGGCGTGATCGACCGAAGCAAAACACTTCCGTATGTCGCATTTCAGAATCCAAACTGTCTCTGTATTATTAGAACTTTCTCGTCTAGCAAATTCATTAAAACGCAAAACTGCA
The DNA here is from genome assembly GCA_964627275.1 of uncultured Candidatus Saccharibacteria bacterium. GTDB lineage: Bacteria > Patescibacteriota > Minisyncoccia > Phycocordibacterales > UBA6065 > UBA6065. The sequence goes on along the minus strand of CAZVHT010000023.1, from coordinate 7,980 downwards.
CGGTGTGCGCCCTTGCCGAGCCTGCACGAATATGAATCATGTATGAATGTGCGATCGAAATGGCGATACAAAGACCGATATAATGCATGATGCACGACCCTGTCGCGGACGGACGCTTTGTGGATGTCGCGTGGCTTTGGATCGGATATCTTGAAATGAAAATATCCATCGTGAGTGTATGATCCGGCAACCAAATCGTCGCGGAGTTTCCTCAAATTTGACACGAGACACACGGAAAAGAAAACTACGTCAGGCTTGGCCTTTTTACCTTTCCTAAATCCGAGAAAACTTCGAAGGATGCTCTCGGGAGAAAAAATATATTCAAAAGGAGGAATCATGGCGCGAGATCATGATATAATACATGAAACTATGAAGTCACCCCCCCCCGCACGAATTTTCAACCGAAACTTTCCGGCATATCTATAAAAATTCTCCACGCCTATATTCTCTGGCAGAATGAAACAAAACATATTCCGAAAATGCTCCGCCACTCGATCGGAACGCGTATTGATGGACTGTTTGCGGTAGTGATAGAGCTAGTGTCGAAGGCTATGTTTTCGCCGGAACATCAACGTGAACCCCATGTGTCAGAAGCTATAGGAAAGAATGATGTCCTCAAATTCATGCTCTACACCCTCTTTGAGCTCAAAGGAATAAAAGAAACCCAATTTATTGCAGTCTCCGAGGCAATGGAAGAAATCGGCAAGATGCTCTTTGGTTGGAAAAATCAGCTCATAAAACAAAACAAGCAAAACCGCCCGAACACATAACATATGTCGGACGGAAAACTCTAAAGAGTAACGAGGAGAACGACCCGATAGTTCGAGTTCCAGTCGTTGTCAAGCCTATTCGCATTGCGGTTAAACGACGAGCCGTTCCAGCGGGAATAAGGCGCGTTCCAGTTACCGTCGGAATTGCGGACTAGCATGGGCGCGAAAAACCTCCTGTGTCACCGCCGGCGAGAGCCTGAATCATTCTCTTTTTATCTTTTGCAATCGCTCCGACTGAATAGTATTCGGCATCATAATGCCCTAGTTTTTCGCGCAGACTCTTTATTTATTTTTTCAATAATACCGTTCCACTCTTTTCATTGGCTTTCCGCAGAAAATTCCCGAAACGGCGTCTCGGCGGTGCAGCATGAAAGCCCCATGGCCCGCACGCGTATTCGCGCGCGCAAGATTATTTTATCAGAGGTAGTGGTAAAAACACAAAACCGAACCGAGTTTTGAATAATTCAAATACCAAATATCAATGGATCAAATATCAATTCAAAACGAATCCAATGTATCAATTACAAACATCATTTCTCGAGGAGAACGACCCGAAAGTCCGAGTCCCAGCCGTAGCCAAGCCTATACGCACCGCGGCTAAACGACGAGCCGTGCCAGCGGGAATAAGGCGCGCTCCAGCGACCGCCGGAATTGCGGACTAGGGATCCGAAATTGAAATAATAATTACCATCTTTGAGCTTTTTGTATTTTTCCTTGACGTCGTCTGGGGCTCTTTCGTATGAATCAATCATCCATTTCCAAAACTCTATACCAGGGATATGATGGGTATCGCCGTATGTGTCTACGATGTGTTTTGCCACCTCGTGAAGGAGTTTGCCCTGCATATCCGCCAGGTTTAGCATCTTTATCTTCTCTTTCGGCCAATTTTCAAAATCAAGTCCTCGCATCTCTGGATTGACGGTGTATTCCCCGAATTTTTCGGCAATGATATTGTCTTTTAGAGCGGTAAAATCTTGGTCTCGCGGATCAATGATGATTGGAATCTGTTCTGTGGTGTCCGCGCGAGTCTTGTCATACCATTTCTCAAATGTTTGTTTGAGAAATGTTTCGTTTTCGGCTTTTATTTCTTCGAGAGTGGCTTCTGTGGATCTTTTCTGCCCTACTGTTTCTGGCGCACCCGCCAGAAATTCCATAGCCCTGTCTTTCATTTTTTGTTCGCGGAGCTTGAATGGGTCAAGTAGAGCGACATCAGCGAGAGAGATATGCTCAATCTCGCCCGACTCTTCCGCCAGTTTTTCCGCTGATTCTTTTGACCCACGCGATTTTTTGGCCGCATCAAAATCAAAAGTGTCTTTTGGCAAACCGAGCTTTTCTGCGGAGAATGTGGTTAAAAATCCTTTGGAAGCGAGGATTTTGGCGGCGAGAATCCTATCTTGGAGAGAATACTCCTCAAATGTGAGGCCGGTAGCGAGCCTGCCGTCTATGAATTCGGCAAAAGACGCGCTTTTGTTATTCATGCGTTTTTCTGCTGTCCACGATTCTAACATTGCTTCAATCGTGCCTTGTGTCATAACAAACTTCTTGAGCCCTTGGACTTTACCGGCAACATCTTTGGTCCCCGTGATAATGGCAGTTTCCGATCTGGTCTTGTCGGTATAAGCGACCTGTATTTCTTCCATAGCCTCGCAGAGTTTCGGTAGAGTCTGGTCTAAATCGTACTTCGACATATCGAGAGAACCGTCCGGATTCATCAAACGAGCGAGCATGATGTCGTACGCTTCTTCTTTTGGCGTATAGCTGATTTTGAGGTTATTCTGCTCGAATTCGCGAGCGATTTCAGGTGGCAATTCCTGGCGCTCGGGATTTTTTTCTGATTTGAGGTTTGCTGTGAATATCATCTGGAAGCCCGGAGCTATTTCTATGGTGCCGTTACCAACAACGTTTATGCTATCGCCAGTTTTAGCGTTGAAAACGCCTTTTATAAAAACCATCTGCTCGCGCGGCAGAGCTGTGAATTCATCGAATACGACGGTCTTGCCCTCTTTCATGGCGCGAGCAAGTGGACCATATACATTAAAAGTCTCTATCGCCCCCGCTTTCGCCGATTCGTCCCTAGCTGGCCTGATACCGGTTTTGCCCCAGATGTTCGTCTCGCGAGTTTGAGGATTACAATAGACTATTTCAGCGCTCTCACCGGTGAAATGCTTGGCGGCAAAGCGCGCCAGAGATGTCTTGCCCGTGCCGGTGGGACCATGTAGAAACATTGGCTTGCCTGTTATCATGCGCAGACCGATTTTGTCCAGATTTTCTCTCACCGACGGCGTCGGAACTATATGCCCTTCGGCGTGGAGGCCTTTTTTGTATTCAACGAGCTCCGTCGCACGGACAGCCGGCGGGTCTTTCTTTTCAAAATCTGAAAGTTTACTCTCAAGGTCTGTTTTTTCTTCATGTATTGTCTTTGCGAGACGCTCATGAGTTTTTCTGGCATAAGGATCATTTTGCGCCTCGCGTAGACGACGCATTTCAAAGTCTTTCAAATCTGCGAGATTTTCTTTGATGGATGATATGTCGGCGTATGCCGGAATTTCCTCGATAATCGCTACCTCGTCCAGCCATACTGATTTTTCTGATGATTTTTTATCACTTTTAAGCTTTTCTTTAGCGGCCAATAGACCCCCAGAATTCTTTATGAAATCATTGGCGTCTATTTTAGCTTCATCAAGAGTTTTTTTCGCTATATCTTTTACACGGGAACTCTCATCATCATCTGATATGATTTCGCGTAGCTGTCGTTTTTCCTCCGATAAATCGTGAAAATTTGGGGTTTTCTCCATGTTTTTATGATTTAATTCGCTTTCTGCTTATCCATGAACTCAATGTAATATCTGGCAAATTGACGGAAAATGTCTGGAGCTTTTTGGATATAATCATACACTTTCGCCTCTTCAATCTTATCATAGTCATGGACCAAGAGGTTTCGAAATTTCGCCATTTCAACGCTTTCCTGTGATAACTTTAAAGGAATAATATTATACTCGCCTAAAAGTCTCACAATATCCTTATATTCTTGAGCTGTTTTATTCGCGTGCCTCGTAAGAAAATGTTGACCAACATCTAAAATGATAGTGATACCTACCATCAAATTAAACATACCGATACTGTTAATTTTGTAGTCTTTTAAAAAATCTTCCTTGGAAGATTTTCCCGTTTCCTCGAGAATGATACATATCTGTTTGAGTCGGAAAAGTTTATTTTCTACTGATTCTTTATCAAAGATTTTCATGCATTTATATATTCACGAAAAACTAAAGATGCAATGCTCCGCAGAGAACGAGTGTCTTCATACTCACGGACAATTGAACATTCAATAGCAAATCGGAGTTCAGAATCCTTCTCAAGAATCAGCTCCCCATCAAATACCGCATTGTATTTGATGAGCGGTCCAGATACGGTCTTTAGGTTTATCACATCGGCATCTGGAACCTTTAATGCACGTGATATTTCACTAGAAAGACTCATTCTGCGTTTCAAATCATCTGTTTCCAAAACATCAACAGCAAAAACCACCCCCACATCAATATCCGAATGCGGTCCCATCGTGCCTTGCTTTGCCGAGCCGAACAAATAGCCCACAACCACCCCATTGCGTTCCATTATATCGGCTATTTTTACTTTATCATTCTGATTCATATTTTTACTATACCACGCATATTAGACATCTGCCAAATGCTCCATCAAAAGATCGCCGAGGACGCGCGGTAGAGATTCAGCCGTTTCGGCGAGTCGCGCGTCAGGTGCATACGTCGTGAGCGCTGGTTTGCCACTCTCGGTGATTCCTACGCCTATGGCGACAACTCCCGCCACGCGCAGATTTTTGAGAGCGGTCTCAACACGCGCGACATCGTCGCTTCCGCCGTCGGTGAATATAATAACGATTTTCTTCACTTCGCCTTCAGCTATTTTCTTGCGTAACTCTTTGTCAATACTGCGTGATATAGCCTCGAGAGGCGCGAAATCAGTCGTACTACCGGGCGCGGATGATAGCTTTATCATTATCTCTATCCGCTCTTTCTCGCCGAGTTCTTTTGACATTTTTTTGAGTGGCATGCCGTCGTTATCGTCCGATTGGAACGAATACACCTCCGAACGGACCTCGAGCGGTTTATCCATATTGACCCGCTCTCCCTCGCAAGCCTCGGCAAATTCTTTGAGGGCTTCCATCATGAGCACGGCCGCTTTTTGTTGTTCAACTAGTTTGCCTTCCTGTTCCATAGAGCCGGACCTGTCGCAGACGAGAGTAATCTCTATCTCGCCAAATTTTTTGCCCGGTCTTTCCTTGACCTCATCCGTCTCCCAAACCTTTGGTTCTAGATTGCCCGCTTTTACGTCAGCGACGAGCTTGGCTGGATCGGCTAGATCTTCGCCTTCTTCAACTGGATAGCGCGGTTTTATAGCTGGCTTGTGCCTCTTTGCGATGATTTTCAGAATGAGAGAGCGCAATTCCTCTATAACGCTCTCGTTCGTCTCTGGATTCTTTACCGCATTGAGAGATTCTACGATTTTACGGTACTTTTCTATATCTTCTATTTTCACACCGAGCTTTTTGGCATAGGCATTTTCGGCAGATTTGGATGGATTCTCGGCAACTGTCTCTTTCCATTCCTCAAAAGCTTTTTTCACCGCCTCGAGAGGCACGGCATTGGGCACTTTTTGGGCGGCTCGCTCGTACGCCTCGGCAAAAACATCATTTGGGTCGAGAGGTTTCGACTCTCCTTTCTTTTTCTCGTCTTTCATATCCTTGTCGCGCAATTCCTCGACTATAGGCCAGACAAATTTATCTTGGAGTTTGAGCCGCACCGACATAGGCGTATTGGGACTGGTCATGATATTGAAAAGTTCTGTGCCGTCTTTTGCTTTTATCGCCTTGAGACCGTCTATTTTTTCCCTCACTTCCGGCGCGACTTGGCATATTTCATCCGGCACGCGCGTTTCGCGCAGGAGCGCGTACGATAATTGGATATGACGGGGCTCTTTGGTAAAATCAGTCTCCTTGAAAAGATCCTCTCTGTAGCAGTTTCGTTCTATTTCGCCGAAAGCGCCGTGGGTTTTAGCGACGACGGCTCCGTTCTCGCGAATATCAGCGATACAATTGTCCATGAGGCCAAAAGCTTTTGATTTTCCTATCCTCTCAACATATTTCCCGAATTGTTTCTCGCCATCCGTTTCCGAAAGCATGGTTTTCTTTTCCAAAAAATGCTCTATTTCGTGGAGTGTGGCGAATGACGTCTTTTCGTCGGAAAGTCCCAGACGCTCATAAAATTTTGAGTTTATGTAGATAGTGTTCGTATTGAGGTCAAAAGCAAAAGTATCGAGACCCTCTGGCGCTGGAGCGAATTTGACGCCACCGCGAGCGTAATTTTCGAAGAGGTCGCGATGTTTTTCAACGAATGCCACCGCTTCGGCGTGGCTTTTTTCCTTTTCCGCTATATCTCTGGTTTCTTGCTGATCTCGCGATTCTTCTCGTATGAAACCTTCAGGCTGTAATGTTTCCATACTCTAAAGTATAACTTAAAATATTAACAACATCTTATCTACACACTGACATTATCACCGCCAAAAATAGACTGAATGATATACAATATTCGAGTATATTAAGCTTTTACTGGCAAATATAAAGCAGAAATCAAATTTTCGTCAGTATCTCACATTTGTTTTTCGTTATGACAACTGTATGTTCAAAATGTGCGCTCCTCTGTCCATCAGCCGTGCGGTAAGTGTAGCCATCTCTGTCTAACTTCACTTTTTTTGTACCTTCGTTTATGATCGGTTCTATTGCTATAACCATGCCGGGAATTAGAAGTTCTCCTTCTCCTGCTTTACCATAGTTTGGAATATATGGATCTTCATGGACACTATAACCGACACCATGACCGGCCAGTTCCTCTACTATGCCAAAACCGTGAGGAGAAACGAGAGATTCAACAGCCTCGCCTATATGCCCTGTCGTATTACCGGGCTTTGCCGTTTTCACCGCCAGAGCCAGAGCCTCTCTGGTGATTTTGATGAGTTTTTTTGCTACCGCGTCAATTTTACCCACAGGCACAGTTACGGCCATATCTGTAATCAAACCTCTGTGTTCCAAACCCAAATCGAGAGATACGATATCGCCTTCTTTCAAAATATATGAAGTTTCGTTCGGTATACCATGAACTACGGCATCATTTACGGACACACAGAGACTGGCAGGATATGGACGTTTTGCCCCATACGGCTTGTAACCAAAAAAGGCGGCTCTGTCGCCACCCTCTACGACGAGCCGCGCTGTCAAATCATCTAAATCTTTGACGGAAACCCCCGGAGACACCGCTTTGGTCACTTCATTCAAAATAAAAGCGTGTCGCCTGCCCCCTTCGCGCAGGATTTCAATATCTCTTGGAGTTTTTATTTTAACAGTCATAAAATCAAAGGCTGATTAAAGTCTGCCGGATATGCCGAGAGCTTTCAGGATGTCTTCATGAACTTTTTCAATCGTTTGATCGCCGTTTATTTTTACGAAATTGTAGTACGGATTTTTTTCAAAATATCTCACAGCCTTCATAGCATCAGTTTCGAACCAGCGCAAACGCTCGGCGATTTTTTCTTCTTTGTCATCGTGCCGGCCACGTTTCAAGAGACGTTTTTTCGCTTCTTCGTGATGAATGTCTAAAAACAGGACCTTCGGCTTATCACGCTTGTAAAACTGAAGGGCTGAATCCAGCACAGGTGCTTCGTCCAGGCGCCTGGAAACTCCGTCCAAAACCATATGCTCCCTGCCGGTGATAATTTCGTCTATGAAAAGATTCGTCCACGTCCAGATGGGAATAAAAGCCGGCATGAGAGCTCCTGCGTGCATCACTTGTCTTGTCAGCTTGGCCGTATAAGTGCCGCTATCATCTATGAAATTCCTGAAACGCTGGCCGGTTTCCACGTATATAAACTTATTTTTCGGATCCAGCCTCTCGCAGGTTTTCATGAGCAGAGTCGCCTGCGTGCCTTTGCCCGATCCTGATTTGCCGAATAAAATACACGTGATTGGTTTCATGGTTTCTAGTCTATATCAAAGCGGGAATTGACGCCAGATTTTGGTCTGATATGATTGAAGTGTAAAAAATGAAGACAGTAAATCCGAAAGGATGCACCTCGCTGTCACAATAATTCGCAAGGATTATATGGTCGTGGAACTGGTGCTCCACCATTGAGAAAACATCTT
>CAZVHT010000022.1:0-14313 GCA_964627275.1 uncultured Candidatus Saccharibacteria bacterium | reverse complement strand
CTGCAAATAATCACTTATACATGAAAAGAGATAGTCATAATCTTTTTCTTCGGCGATCGTACGTATAGTTCGGTCAAACATCAGATCTCCCACAAATAGAATTCGAACTTTTTCTCTGGGGGTCTCTCTGTAAACGGATTGATATATTTGTTTATCCGTTCTAAACAAAGATATCAGAGCTAGACCGGCAGTAGCGATAATTAAAACGATCAGAATTTTTTTCATAGCCTATTTGTAGGCCTAAATCAGATTCGCAGATATTTGCGCACGGCGAGAAAACTGGACAGGGCGCCGAGGACGAGCCCGCCACCCACAATGAGACCAAAAAGCGCCAAGAGATTCGAAGTATAGTAGCCAAAGAGGCTAAAACCGCTGAAAAAAGTTTTTGTTATGCCGGATATCCAATACGTAACGGGATAAAAAATTAGAAGGGTGATTATTCCGGAGACAAAACCGTATAAGAGGCCGACAACCATAAACGGACCACGGATAAAAGTATTGCCGGCGCCGACCAGTCTCATGACGGAAATTTCTTCGCGGGCGATATATATGGCCAAACGTATGGTATTGAAAGCTATGAGAATAGAAATGATGGCGAGAACCAATGTGACAAAAAAAGCGATAGTGGTGCCTCCGTTTATAATTTTCGACAACGTATCTATAGCCGTTTTGTTTTGATAATAGTTTATTTTGTCTATAAACGTTCCAGCCTCACCTGATTCTCCCTCGAGAAATTTGGCTATGCCTTCATATTGGGAAGTCTCTCTGGCGCGAATATTCAAAACAGCACCCAGAGGGTTATCGCCTAGTTCGTCCAGAGCTTGGAGAGTGATTTCGTCATTGTTGTGGCGCTGTTTAAAGTTTGCCAAAGTATCTGCCCGCGTGATGTATTCGACGCTGGCTACTTCCGGCAGGGATTTGAGTTTATTCTTCAAGGCGAGAATATCGTTTTCGTTGGCGCTCGGCACAAAATAAACATTGATGTCTACTTTTGACTTTATTTCTTCAAGTGAATAATTGAGAAGCGCTCCGGCAAAAACAATGCCGCCCAGCGTAAACAGAGTGAGAGTAATAATTAAAATAGAGGACAGAGACACAAAACCGTTTCGCCAAAATGAGACGAAACCTGATTTAAAAACGCGTTTTATAGCAATCCATAGCATATTCTAAAGTATATCAGATTTTAAATTGCATATTTACCCTCTTTATCATCACGAATTATTTTGCCGTTTTCTAGGGTAATGACGCGTCCGCCCACCGATTCAATGACACCTTTGTTGTGAGTGGTGAGAATTACGGTCGTACCCAAATTGTTTATTTTTTTGAGAACCTGGACGATTTCGTGGGTATTTATAGGATCCAGATTTCCGGTTGGTTCATCGGCAATGATCAGATCTGGCTGATTGACTATGGCCCGGGCTATGGCTACACGTTGTTTTTCTCCGCCGGATAGTTCATGAGGGAAACTCCAGATTTTTCTGCCGAGATCGACTAGGCCGAGAACATGGGGAACATCCGAAGCAATCTCTTCATCTGTTCTGCCTGCCACTTCCATAGCAAAAGCGATATTCTCAAACACCGTTTTCCCCGGTATCAAACGATAATCCTGAAACACCGTTCCTATTCGGCGGCGATATTGTGGCTTTTTGCCGTTCCGCAATTTATGGACATCTATTGAATCAAAATAAACCTTGCCCTTAGTCGGCTTTTCTTCAGCCATAATCATCTTTATAAGAGTCGTCTTGCCCGCTCCGGAGTGACCGACGATGGAGACGAACTCCTTTGGCTCTATGTTGATATTTATGTCTGACAGCGCCGCAAAATTATCCGCATATATCTTTGAAACTTTATCAAAACGAATCATTTGTACATTCTAACATGTTTTAACGATGTTTTTGCTTTGATAATTTGACAAATTTACAGCCCTTTTTCCGCCTCTATAAACAAATCAATCTCCCCTCCCAATACAGCATCCACATTTGAAGTTTCCGCGTCCGTCCTGTGGTCCTTGACCATTTTATACGGATGCAGAACGTATGAGCGTATCTGATTGCCCCATTCTATGTCCGTGGTTTTTGATATGTACATGCCTTTCTCGCGGGCGATTTTTTCGTCCTCGCGCAGTTTATAGAGTTTGGCCGAGAGGATTTTCATGGCCTGTTCCCTATTTTGAGCTTGCGAGCGCTCGGAATCGGAATGAACAGCGATTTTGGTGGGTATGTGGACCAGGCGCACGGCAGTTTCGCGTTTATTCACATTTTGCCCGCCAGGACCGGACGATCTGGCGAATTCAATTCTGATTTCCTCCGGCGGAATAGGCATGTGTTCTATTTTTTCAAACTTCGGAATGACTTCTACCAGAGAAAAGGAAGTGTGGCGCATCTTTTTGGCGTTAAACGGTGAAATACGCACCAAACGATGAACGCCTGACTCGTTCTTAAGTGTTCCATACACGCTCTTTCCCACAACTTCAAATGTCACGTTTCTATAACCACCATGATCATTCTGATTTTGATGCATAAAATGTATAGTCCAACCCTGTTTGTCGGCGTATTTCATGTACATTTGGAGAAGCATGCGAGAAAAATCTTCGGCGTCATCTCCGCCGGCGCCGGAAAAAATAGTGATGATGGCATTGCCGTTTTCCAATTTGTTCGCTTCGGCCAACTCGCTCTTGAGACCATTCAATTCCTTCAAAATAGTCTGGGCGCGGTCTTTATTTTCCCAAAAAGCCGAATCGGCCATCAATTTTTCAATTTCCAACATCCGTTGTGAATTCTTGTTCATTTTATTTCTTCTTTCTCACCCAAGTCGCCGGTTTGGATTTATTGACAATTTTATCTGGCACAGCGGTTTTCGGCTCATTTTTCTTTCCAGAGCAAAAGTCAATCAGTTTATTTACGTATTCCCCGATTACATTCGCTATACTGCTTACAAAATCGTACATATATTTATTATAACTTCACTTTATGGGGTATATTTCATGGAGCCAAAGGTGGGAATCGGACCCACATTCCTACTTTACGAAAGTAATGTTCTGCCATTGAACTACTTTGGCATAGTTAATTAAATTACATTAATATTTTATTAGCCTCTTTTGCTCTCTTACTTAGAATGCGATTCCCCCTACCTTTTCCCCTATTTAATCCTGCATAAGTTGGAGTCAATGCATCACAGTTTGGACAAATCAACCGGAGATTACTCTCAACATTATTTCGCCAATTACCATCGATATGATCAGCGACTAGTGGAGAGTACCCAATACTTGGATTAATTTTTGCCCACCCACATATACTACACTTATTTCCAAATTTTCTCCTTAAATACTTCTTGATGTATCCAGAAACTATACCTAGTTTTTGTAGACCAATTATTTTCTCCGCTTTCCAATCTCGAATATAAGATTGGTATTGATATTCCTGCTGACAAGTATTGCTACAATATTTATATCCCGAACGGTAAGGTTCTTTACCACAAATTGGACAGTTTATTCTAAGTTTTTTTGGATTAGGCACAGGTCGATCATATTATATTCAACGACCATCGTCAAATATTGTAGTGGTCGTATGTTGAGCCGTTGAACAGGATTGAACTGTTGACCTCGTCATTCGTTTACACCTCACCTTGCGGGAGGACTAGACTGTATCTTTCTCCATTTATTATGGAGACCCTTGTCAGTCGTTCGGGCGCAAAAATAAACGCCACGGTCTTGACCCAGAGGGTCTTTAACCGTTATTCGGGATTCACACATACGTTACCGTTTGTGTGGGCAGGGGTTACGACCCACCAATGACGTGCTCTACCAACTGAGCTACAACGGCATTCTGTATTTATTTAAAACTTCGAAAATACAAAGCCTACTATAGTTTATATTCAGTCTTTTTGCAAAAAAAATAAAACTTGATTTTTACCTATGAAATGCTCAACTTGGTGAGTAATTAGTCCTTACATCGATTATATAACAATGCGGGAAATTTTTGAGAAATATAGACGATATAATATTTTCCTTCTTCAATATTATTTTGATCAAGAAATTCACCTCGCCAATCCCAAAGAATAGAATCAAGTGGCCACTTATCATCATTCATAAATAATATTCCAGTGTTATTATTATCGTCCAGTACTTTCTTATATTGTTCAATCACCTCTTCTCTCGATCCATCAAATGATCGCAACTCGCCAATCATATAATTGCAGACACCAGTGCCGTTTGATCCTAAACCTCCAATATAATTTTTCTGCCAAATAAGATTAGTTCCTGTAAGCTGTATCTTCTGTACCTGTATAAACTTTAATTTCAGCAAATTCAGATTAACAAAATGTATAGGATTAAGAAACATCAAAATTAAAACGGATGCTACTATCAGCACAATTATTGATAGTATTATTTTCATACCTTTATTTTAACAAGAAAGATTTTTTAGTCTTGCGCGAGTGACGGGGTTCGAACCCGCGACCTCTTCCGTGACAGGGAAGCGCTCTAACCAAACTGAGCTACACCCGCATGCAAAATCATTTAAGCATAAAAAACTCAAAAAATCACGTATTTGTGTCGGCGGAAGGACTTGCACCTTCGACCTTAGCTTTATGAGTGCTATGCTCTAACTACCTGAGCTACGCCGACATATATTTGACTGTTCTGTAACAACATATCACGGCACGCTTGGTTTTGAAAGAAAACCTTCCGAGCTTCGTATTAACTATGTGTACTCCTATAATGATGAGTAAAAGCGCTCCACTGAGCGCTTTTACTTTGTCCATATAATATTTTCTAATTTTTCCGTATCTGCCGAATCTTGTTGCACAGGTAGGACGGGGTTGGAATCAGATTGTGGCTAGTATTGGTAGTTTTTATGAACTAACAAGAGAAACATTCTAGTAATTTCACCCTACAGGCCGATGCACTATATATCTTTGGAACCCCACCAACCCCACCTTTTTTAATAGAATTAATATACTGTGTCGATATTGAAAACTACAAAAATACGTGATATTTTAAAAGACATGGCAAGAGGCTCATATTTATCGTTATACGAATTTAAAAAGACTTTACCCCCGAAACCAAAGGTGGGTATTTATATAGATGATTCCAATTTGTATAAACGAGGAAAAGATACTGGGTGGCTATGTGACTACAAAAAAATATTAGCGTGGGTTTCAGAATTGAGTGAAATAAAATACGCTAGAATATACAAGGGTAAACCAAGGTCTGAACCAGAGAGAAGTATTGCTGAAACACTAGAGAAATACTATAAATCAATCGGTTATGATGTTACGACTAAAGACCTAAAGAGAATAACAGACCCATCTGATCCAAAGGGCTATCGAAATAAATGTAATTTCGATATTGAAATGCATGATGAAATTATGGAGGACTTGGGGGATTTAGATATAGTCTATGTGTTTAGTGGTGATAGTGATTTCCTGAGGACAAAAGACAAGATTCTGAAAAAAGGAAAGCGAGTAAAGTTTATAGCTTATGAGAAAGGGTTTGCGTGGGAACTCAGGCAATCGTGGCATGTGACGCTTGATTCTATCAGAGAATCAGTTGAGAGAAATCCAACAGTCATTAAAAAACCAAAACCCTAGAACGGAAAAACCGAGCACAAGGCTCGGCGAAGTTGCTTACTAATAGTATACACGACTATCACCAGATTGCAATAAAATATTGTAAATATGGCTTAAAATAAGGGTTAAGTTATCCACATCATGTTTATAAGCATCCTGTATACCTCGAAGCAAAATTTAAAGTTATATAGAGTGGCATAAAAAAGAAAAGGGCTCCTAAGGCACAGACACCTTTCGGATCCCTTTTCGTGTTGATACACGGCAAATATAGCATTAACGGTACCCTTATGCAAGATTACGTTCTTTGTTATAATTCTCGTATGTCTGACCTATTCAATGAAAGTGAAAAAATCAAAAAGGAAGCAGATACACGTTCCGTGTCCACTTTATGGGGTACAGATCATTGTTGCACAGGTAGGACAGGATTGGAACCAGATAATGGCTAGTATTAGCGGTTTGTATGAACTAGCTAGAGAGACAATGTAATAATTTCAACATACAGCCTGATGCACTATATATTCTTGGAACCCCACCTACCCCGTCTTTTTATTAGAATGAAACTCACGTTTAGGGATAAAGGTTTTTAGATCAACTTGCAATAAACATGTGGTGCCGTCGTGGAGGATGTTAGAACTGTGTTTGAGAGGAGGAATGATGCAAGTATCTATATCCCTGTGTTTTACCCTACCTCTAAATTCACTATATAAAAGAAAGCACACCGCGGTGATGCGGGGGACTTTGAAAAACCGTCGGTCGGTCATTATCTAAGACCTAAACTATTCAATTTCTTAAGCTGCTCAATATCTTTAAAGTCTGACTCTCTCTGCCAAACCAACATCTCTTTATTTTTAATAACGAGTTCTTTTGAAAGAAGCGGTAATTTAAGACCATTCCATTCAACCATTTCTGAATCAGGAAATCCGTTTGCATAAAACGGGATATATTTATTTGTCTCCTTATCAAAAATGTTCATCTCCTTCATTGGACAGAAATCAAATATGACGCCATCAAATGTTACTTCGAAATTATAGTTATCGTAATTCTGATCAACAAAATGATTGAGGGGTTCGGTAATAAATTCCTTGAGTTCCCCTGTGAAGGCTTTAAAGGCAGGTGAGTCCTTTGAGGTGTCGATGTCTATATCCACATCAGTGATAGGACGCTCCACTCCATATACATGAGAGGCAAACCCACCCGTAATTACCCATCGAAAATCATATTTTTCGAGAAGCGGGATTATTATGTGAGTTAGTGTTTTTGCGACCTTCTGTGCATCTGACATGGGAAAAGTATATCACCTGGCAGGAATACGATCCCGACGAAAACAAAACCGCTGGGCGAACCATGCGGTGTTTTTGAAAGTTTCTAGCTTGCGCTACGGTTACTTCACCGAGTGGGTATACCACTATTTCTTTCCAAAAAACTTCTTGATGATCGCGAGGAGTTTTTTATTGTCTTCGAAGCTCTTGTCCATACAGGCTTCGAATAACGGATCGGACGGGCTGGAGGTCTGGCTCCGGAAGATAAACCGCGCCTTGGAGTTAACCGCTTTCACCTGTTTGCAGAGCTCGACCGCTGGTGCGACCGATCCGTGAAAAGTGCTCATGACGACGAGCAGATTCAGGGTGTCCGCGATACGGCGTCCTTCGTAATTCGCCATGATCCAGTCCGCACCACCAGCACCTGTGATGTGGTAGTCGTTTTCGTGGTTGAGCCCCATATCTTCGAGCCCACGGCGGAGCGTGCCATCCTCGTACGAATCGACGATGAACACGAAAGACGGTTTTTTCTTGCTGACTTTCTTTTTTATTAATTGTTTTTTCATGATGTTGAGTTTAGTGAGGAAATCTACGATTCGCATGGCTTTATGCCAGCAAGTCAATCGCTTCTTTCCTTCCAAACTCAACTATTCAAAGAACTTTCTGTTTCGTCCTTTAGGACTCATCAGCGAAGATACACATCTTCGGACAGAACCTAGACCGATCGGGGCCTAGGTTGAAAGTTTTAGTGAGTCCTTCAACTCGTTGTCAAACGTCAGATCTGCTCGAGGGTCACATGAACCCTTTTCAGATGAGAACCCTCCATGTCTCCGAGGATATCCTTGGGGAAACCACACTTGTTCATGCCCCAACAACTACCACCATGATCGTTGAATTCTTCCAAAAGGAAGTCTTCAGAGATGGCCACCTTGAAGTTTCTCTTGACGGTGAGGCGAAGGTTACCCTCCGGCCGGTTGATGTGTGTGATTTCGACCCAGTGTCGTCCAGCGAGATCCGTTACGAACGCGACTCGGCAATGATCTGCCAGTTCGACATAGTAATGACCTGACTTGGTATCGATCATAGGCACCTGATTCGATATGATTGTCTTCATGGTGCTCAAGCTTTGACCGTCCGACCCTTTTCCACGAGCTTACGGACTTCCACAAGGAACTCCGTGATCATCGACGGCAGTTGGGTGGTGAGATACTCCGTGGCTTCCACGGGATCGATGCCATCTTTCCTGCACATATCGAGGATCCCCTTGGCCTGCTCGTGGGGATAGAGGTTGAACTTGCTGCGGATGGCCCGGGTAAGCGTAGCTGCAGCGAGTTTCTGAGCGACTGGGCTGTTTTCGATGCTAACGTTTTTCATTTGTGATGAACTATGTGGCCTTTGAACCACACTCCCCAGTAGGGAAGCTTCTCCAAATACTGCTTGGCGTGTTGCCTTGCTTTATCTGTATTTAGATCCTACACACTATTATACACCCAAAACATACAAAAGTCAAGGATATCCGCGCTCTCAAAATAAGGCTCAATTTGGCCTCTTTATAGGTTCTTTTATCATCTCCATCTCAGGCACTTCCTTGCCCGTAATAAATGGTCCTTCAGGATTTTTAGCGAGTCTTTGTCCTTTGACGAATCCGAGCTTCTCATAGAAAGCGATTGCTTTGTCGCTGTAGACCGCCACAGTTAATTTTGTGGGTTTTGTAGGATTAAGCCATTCAAACATCTTGCTCATGAGTTTTTGGCCAATTCCTTTGCCCTGAAAAGCAGGGAGAATATAAATTGACCTGATTTTATTATGATCATCAAGTTTCCGAGCACAACAATACCCAATAACTTTGGCGTCGCTTTTCGCTACCCAGAATTTAGTATTGGATTTTGAATCGCTTATTATTTCCTTACGTTTTTCAATTCTGTTTTTACTGAAAAAATCTTCGGACAAAATGTCTTCGCGTGTGATGTTGTATTTCTCATTTGGAAAAGTGGAAAGCCACGTCTCTTTTTGGACTTCTGATATTCCAGTTACGTCATTTACGGTTGCTTCTGTGATTTCTATATCCATAAATTACGAAGAAATGAAGCTGAAATCTTTGAAGTATATTTTCTCGTTCTTTTCTGGATACCATGTTTCGTCGTTTCCACCGAAATATGTGACGAATTGAAAAGAATCAATGCCAAGTGAAGGGTCATTCCTTAAATCAATATCTACATTGAGGACTTCTTTGCCGTCGAGCCAAGAGATTATCTTTCCATTTTTCTGGCCGACGGTGTTCATTTTTATATACGTCTTGATTGTGTACCAAATACCAGGAATGATAGAAACGGGTTTATCTTTTTCTTTCCAATAGAGATCGGTCCCATGCTTCTTTTTCGGATCTTGATTGGCGTAGTAGACATATTGTTCTAATGCACCAAGTTCACGCCACATTATTCGTGCAGAAAATCCATTATCTGCACTGATATTTTGAGTGCCTCCTCGTGGATTTGATCCACCGCAGAGACCGGGTAGTTTGCCTCCTCTTACATGTTTAAAATCTTTAGCCATCATCACCTTGTATCCGACTGTGAACTCCTCAAAAGATTTCTCAAATCTGTATCGCCAAGAAGCACCGCCGTCTGTTGGACCGAGCTTTCCTTTAACAAAAGTGACTTGCAAGGCTTTTTCTCCGTGGGTCTCAACTATCTCACAACGTCCTTCTTTAACACCTTTGATGTTAGTGACCCCAGTCCATTGTTTTTGCAACAGATCTTCTGTGTATGGGCCTATCGGTAAGTCTTTAAAATTTATTTCTGGCGATGCCATAAAGTTTATCTTTCCATTATCTCCATGAGTTTCTTAAGACTCTCTTCTGGCGTGTAGTTGGTGTTATCAAGAATCGTATGATTCTTTCCAATACATCGTTCCCTCAAATATCGTGCCCAGTCCATCATTTGGTTATTCGCGAGTTCAGGCTGTTTTCTTTCATTTATGAGTCTGTGCTTTCTCTCATCATCGGAGCAATCAAATAAGATTACCTCATAAGTAGATATAGCATTTTTAGTACAAGCTTCATCTATAAAAGCTGGGCGTGATTGGATATCAAAAAGAACGTCTTCCTTATCTAAATGACTCTCTTTTATTTTCTTGACCCACATGATCGTATTTTGCCTTTGCCATTCTTCTTGACTACCGTGTTTCTCAATCATTTCTTCCGTTGAGGGAACCTTAATGCTATCGGAATAGCGAACAACAAGATCCGAAAGATTCATTCCTTCGATTGTTTTAGCCGCAGTAGTTTTTCCAGAGCCTGATGATCCAATGAGGAAGAATAGCTTTTTCATTCATACAATTGTATCAGAACTATTCAGATACCAGTTTTCCGTCGCCAATCAATGGAGATTCATGGACCCGATACAAAAACAGAAGCTTCAAAAACTGGTGCTACCGAGTGGTATCACATACAACAAAACAGCCGGAACTTTTGGAACCGCTGTTCTGTCGCCTATATTCAGGCTAAATGAGACATTTCTGACTGACCCGTCCGTACTTGTTGCGGGGGTGGGATTTGAACCCACGGCCTTCAGGTTATGAGCCTGACGAGCTACCAGGCTGCTCTACCCCGCTATGATGTCACTGCCACAGTATACAACATGTAAATCGCGCTCGCAAGCTATTGTAAACAGCCTGTGTAAGCAAATTTATAGGTGATAGAATTCCCCGAAAACCTTTTTATACAGCTCTATTACACGTTTCGCTTCCCTTTCGTTCAACTGGAAATCTGTACCTTCATGAGCAATTTGGTTTCTGACTTTATGAGCGTCCCACGCCGAATCCAGAGTCAAAAAATCGCTTTTATCCACGCTTTTTAATTTATCCCCTATGGAATCGCCCTGATAGCCCATCTTCTCCAAAATATCGCCGAGCATGATGTCTGCCTCCAAGACAGCCAGTCGCCATTCTGCCGGATTATCGGAGTTTATATGAGCTTGGACCTTGATCCATTTGTCATTGAGTTCCGTGTCTTGATCAGCGGAAAGGTTTTCGGCCTGCTTTAGAGCAATTCTGGAATGAAATTTTTTCTCTTCTGCGAGTTCAACCTGCCAGAGCCTGATAGTCGAATAAAAAAATATATACAAGAGAAAAATAGTGAGAGCGACCGTATACGGCTTTATGGTATTTACCCAATGTATAAAAGTGTTGAGAATGGCTATGATGTCGAAATTTTTGAAGGCGTCAAAAATCCGCAGGTAAATGTACTCGAGGTTGAGAAAATTTATGCTATCCATGTCTTTTTATTACTACATGCTATTCTACCTCGTTTAAGAATTTTTTTCCGAGAGCAAAGAGGATATCTTCACGGCCGTGCGGAGCGATAATTTGGAGACCTATGGGCAATTTTTTGTCGCCGATATTCTTGTTTCCGGCAGGAACCGACATGGCCGGCGCGCCGACTAGGTTCGCCGTAACGGTAAATATGTCTTCCAAGTACATAGAAATCGGATTGGCGATTTTTTCGCCGATTTTGAAGGCCACGGTAGGCGCCATCGGGGTGAGAATGGCGTCTACGATTTTGAAAGCTTCGGCGAAATCGGATTTCAAAAGCTCACGCACGGCAGAGGCTTTGTCGTAATAAGCGTCATAATAACCGGCAGAAAGTACATAGGTGCCGAGCATGATACGTCTGCGGGCCTCTCTGCCAAATCCTTCACCACGTGTGAGCAGATAATCGTCAAGCAAGTCTTTGCCATCTCTGTGAAATCCGTACTTTACGCCGTCAAAGCGAGAGAGATTGGCTGAAACCTCGGCTGGCATGAGCACATAATAGACAGCCAGAGAATATTCTATGTTCGGTAATTCTATATCGCGAATTTGATATCCTAATTTTTTGAGTTTTTCTATGGATTCTTCAAAAGACTTTGTGACAGCCTGATCCAAACCTTCGCCTCGGAGAAAATGTCTCGGCACGCCTAAAATTCGCGGAGAGCTGTTTGACTTGTTGTTTTTTATTTCTATATCAATCGAAGTGCTGTCGTAGCGATCCTTACCTTTCATACAATTAAAAAGTATTTCCGCGTCCGTCACGGTTTTTGTGAGAGGGCCTATGACATCTAGAGAAGACCCCATGGCCATGAGACCGTGGCGGGAAACTGAACCGTAAGTGGGTTTCAATCCGACGACACCGCAGTAGCTCGCCGGTTGGCGAACAGAACCACCCGTATCGGAACCCAGAGCAGCGAGCGCCAAGTTACCACCGACAGCCGCCGCCGATCCGCCACTCGATCCGCCGGCAACCCGACTAGCGTCATGCGGATTTTTGGTCACTCCATAAGCTGAATTTTCCGTCGAGCTACCCATAGCAAATTCATCCATATTTGTCCGACCGATGAATACCACCCCGGCCTCTTTTAGTTTTCTAATCGCTGTCGCATCATATGGAGCAATATAGCCTTCTAGAATTTTTGAAGCTGCACCGGCGCGCCTGTCTTCTATCAAAATATTGTCTTTGATTGCCATGGGAATACCCGCCAAAACATTCTCTCTGGCCACTTTCTTTTGTGCTAGATCGGCCTGTTTCAAGACATCGTCATAAATTTCGAGATAGGCGTGAATATCACCATCTCTCTTTTTAATTTCCGACAAATAAGCCTCGCAAAGTTCGCGAACAGTATAATCGCCACGCATCAGAGCCTGGTGGGCCGATTTTATATTGAGATTTTTTAGATCAATGGTTTTCACAAGATTTTCTTCACTTTTATATAAGAACCATCATGTCTCGGCGCCGCCTTTACTAGCTTATCTGTATAAGCACCAGACTCATGCGGATTGACGTCCTCTCTCATGACGTTTTTATTGACAGACATAACAGGTTCAGCTTCTCTGCCGTTTTTATTGACAGTAGCCGTTTTCAGTTTGTCCACATACGCCAAAATAGCGTCCATTTCACCCTGAAAACGCACAATTTCTTCTTCGGAAAGTTTCAGTCTGGAAAGATTCGCCAATTTTTCAATTTCTGCGCGAGAAATCATATTTTTTATCGTGTTTGTACTATAGCAAATAAGGCTTTATTTCGCGAGATTAAAAGATTGACAGCTTTGAACATTGATATATACTTGTAGTTACAAGGCCTTCGGGCTCCGAGATTTCCCCCGCGAGGGGGATTTCGTTTTATACTAATTCCGATTTTAGTGCGTTTATGACATTGTTGAATTGTCTCTCCTCGAGTCTACCAACTTTCCTGGAAAGTCTCTTGGTACTTATTGTCTTGAGTTGGGAAAGAATAACCGAACTACTACTTTCATTGTATGAAATTGAGACATGATAACGATCGTTTTTTATTTTGTTCGTAAGCGGCAAAATCCGTATCGCATTTCTATGAAAAACTTTAATAATAAGAACCGGTCTTTCAAAAAGTTCATGCTTACCGTCCTCTTCCGATCCAATATTTAAACCAAGGGAAGCCCACCAAATCTCCCTGGTATTGCAATAAACACAAGACTCTTTCGAATGTATCTTTTTCTGAAGTTCGTTCCATCTATCAAAATCTTTTTGCATAAAAAGATCCTAGCAGATGGAGATAAAGAAATTATAAATTTTTTATAAAGATTATGGATAAACAGGCAAACAAAAACCCCGCTCAGTTGAAACTGTGCGGGGGGGTGAGTGATGAATGTTTGAACCGATCATTCATCGTTTACCGGAGTAGGTTACCATGTTCGGTCGAAGCGCGAACGGAACGTGGTTTTGCGAACCACACGGGGTTTCACAATCCAGTATAAATCCCAGCGATTCATATAAATGCCGTCGAAATCTAACTGGACGGCAGATGCACCGAGACCGTGTTTCGCGGCTTCGGCTTGAATGACACTGGAGATGTTCCTGCGACGTTCCCAACGATCCTTTCCTTCAACAGGAATGGTATGAGTGATCTTACCGTCCCCGTTAAGGAAGCGGTAGGTTTCACCCTGCATTGGTTTGAGAGCGAAGATAATGATTCCGGGATCGCTGTCGACATCGCCTTCATAGGCATAATGTCTGGCAGTGAGCTTTGGAGCCGGCTTGGCTTTCAGTTGCGTCACTTCACGCATCGATTGCTGACCACGTTCTTCATCCTGCAGGTCTAGTGCGTTTACACTCATGATTTTTGTAGGTTGACAGTAAAAGGACATTTTCCAGAAGCGGCGTGTGCCGATTTACCGAAATACATCCTTGTTTCTGCCAACCAAAACTACTATTCTCAAAGAACTTACTATTACTCCTGTGTTGTACACTATAACATACACAAAAGTCAAGCTTTTAATGGGTATGCTCTATTATACGGCTCATATTAAAGCTTTTCTAATAAGCGAAATAAGTCCCTTAAACTCCCCCTCCCCTATCACTTTCACGCCTAGAGATTTGGCTTTTTCCAACTTTGAGCCGGCATTCTCGCCAGCCAAAACATATGAAGTATTTTTTGAAACAGATGAAGAAATATTGCCGCCGTTTTTTCTGATCATTT
>CAZVHT010000021.1:0-3784 GCA_964627275.1 uncultured Candidatus Saccharibacteria bacterium | reverse complement strand
AGCGGTTTGTTCAATCAACCAAAATGGGACTATACGTTTCTCTGCAACTTTATTTTTCAATGCGTTTCTTGCGGATGAAAAAGCAATTCTTGCATAGTAGAAGCTTCCGACAAGCTCGTGATGCCCTGAAGGAACCCTTCGGCGAGAATAACCGCTCTCTTGGTGTGTTTTCTCGTGAAAAGGTCCTATTGTTTTTACTTTATAAAGTTCTGGCTTTCTCATGATATCGTAGCCGTCATAGTCTTCAACTTCCGCGATCCCAAAACTAAAGTAATCCAAAAAAGTACGGATGATTACCGCATCAACGCCGATTTCATAAAAAACGCCGACGCACTCGGAAATCCAATCTATTATTTCAGACTCTGAATACTTCCCACCAGCCCTATTGGTGAATTTCCCGAGTTCTTTCAACCTGTCTTCAAATTGTTTTACCTGAATATTATTCATACTTTAGTATTTCAATTCCTTAAGATACCCATCGACCTTCTTATCAATCGTTTCGCGATTTTTTTTAATTTTTCTCTTAATTTATTTATATTTTGGACATTTTATCCGTATGACCATTTCGTCCATATGGACGAAATGGTTGTGGATAAGCTCTTGCTTTTTTATGGGAGAATGCTATACTCCCACTACATATGGCAGTAGTGCCAAATGACATCAACTGCGGGGTCCCGGGCCGAAAGGTTCGGGGCTCTTTGCTTTTGGACCTACTCTCATAAAAATAGACCTAAAGTTTGCGATGTCAAAATAATGAGAGAGGACGGGCGGCAACTCCTTCGCCACATGTCCAGATCTTGAAAATCCGATGACCACTTTGCCGTTGCCTCGTAAAAACTTAATCAAATACTCAAAATCACAGTCTCCTGAAAACAGGATTATTGTGTTAAAGTCATCAATGGAAAAAGTGGAATCAACCGCAATCTCAACATCAAAATTAGCTTTGCGATGCGGTACCTCCGCAGTGTGATCCTCGTACTCCTTAAGAGGTTTTGTGACGAGCTTAAACTTGAGCCCCTTATCCAAAAAGTATCTGAATCTATGATGCCCTTCGCCGTCAAATGCCGCCGTATAAAATCTTGTTCCTTGATAGTCGCCAAGCGTAGCAAAAAAATCCTTGAGCTTTTGGTAGTCAATCGACCACTTCAAACCATCTGCGGATAAATGCTTCAGATTGTCAGGTGCGTCATCGGGACGCACAAACATATCCTTGACCGATTGTTCAAGATTAGCGGCATCAATGTAGACAATTATCTTACCTTTTACTACGCTTTTCAATTTTTCTACATATTCATTTTCCATATTAGTATTCCAATGCTTTTAAATACCCCTCGACCTTTTTATCAACCGCTTCGCGCTCTTTCTCAATTTCTTTCACTTCGCTCCACACGGTTTTTACATCCACCACTTCCTCGTCCTCGCCATTTTCTACATAGCGGCGGACATTGAGATTGAATTCGTTTTCCTCAAGTTCTTTGATGTCAACCACGCGGGCATATTTTTCAATATCTCGATAACCCTCAAACGCTGACACAATTTTCTCAATGTCTTTCTTGCGTAGGCGGTTCTGATTTTTGCCTTCCTCGTAATCCTGTTCGGCGTCAATGATGAGGATTTTGTTCTTGTGAGCCTCCGGCTTGTTTTTATTAAATATCACAATCGCCGCCGGAATACCTGTGCCATAGAAAAGCTTGGCAGGGAGGGCGATGATGGCTTCTATAAGATCATTTTTGATCAGATTTTCACGAATTCGCCCTTCTGCACCGCCACGGAAAAGCACGCCGTGTGGGAGCACGATACCCGCGCGCCCGTTTTCATTCATTGACTTCACCATATGAAGCACAAAGGCATAGTCGGCTTTTTTTGCCGGAGGCATTTCGTAGCCGGCCACTCGTCCATATTTGTCGGACTTAAATATCTCGTATTCCCATTCTTTGATTGAATACGGAGGATTTGCCACGCAGATATCAAATGTCTTGAGCGAGCCGTCAGGGTTAAAGAATTTTGGATCGGCGAGCGTGTCTCCGCTCTGTATGTCCGCGCTATCAAGTCCGTGGAGGAACATATTGATTTTCGCAATCGCGTATGTCCCGATGTTTATTTCTTGCCCATAGAGATAGAGCGAGCGAGCCTTCTTTTCTCCGGCTTCATTTTTGAGATGATGATACGCCTCCAAGAGGAAACCGCCCGAGCCAACTGCCATATCGTAGATGTGGTCTTTTTCATGGGGCTTGAGAATATTTATGATGACACGCTCAACTTCGCGAGGGGTGTAGAATTCTCCGCCTTTTTTTCCAGCATCCGCCGCGAATTGTTCGATGAGATATTCGTATGCATCTCCGAGAAGGTCAGAGCTGATGTAGTTGTCTCCAAAATTGTGCTGTGAGAAGTTATTGATGAGACGCTGAAGTGTTTCGTTTGGAAATTTGTCTTTGTTTGCAAAATCGAGGTCGTCAAAAATCTTGTCGAGCTTGGGACTGTTTGCGTTGGTAAGTTTATCAAAAATCTCGTTGAGTTTGTGACCGATTCCTTCCGCTTGCTTCTGAACTACTTCCCACCTGCAGTCTTTCGGAACTTGAAAACGGTGGTTGTGATCTGCGCGGGCAACTTCTTCGTCGTGATACTCCTCAAGAACTTTTTTATATTCCTCGTCCCATGAGTCGCTGATGCGTTTGTAAAAAAGGAGTCCAAAAATATATTTCTTGTAGTCCGAGCTGTCTATCTTCCCACGCAAGATGTCCGCGCTTCTCCAAAGAAATTGTTTGAGCTGAGTGAGATTCATTTTCCCCTCGTCGTCCGTGAGAGGAGTGTCAAAACCTTTTATAATGCTTTTATCGTTTGATATGCGTTCAATGTCTTCTGGACGATATTTTCGATCACCACGAGGACCAACCTTAAGTGGCTTAATTAAGCCCCTTTTCTCCCAATTACGAAGAGTGTCCCTATGAATCCCAAAAAGTTTGGCGACTTCGCCAATTGAAAGCAGTATTTTCTCATTTGATGTTTTATTCATATTTCCTATGATATCATAGGTGTTATAGTCTTGTCAAGCTTTTTGTAGAATTTCATAGCATTTCATAGGTTAAACTTAAAAAAAACCGCTTTTGATGCGGTTTTAAACGGCGATTTTACTTCGGCTTGGTTCGATTTCTTTCGATTCCGTTCAGGACAAGTCGCTCGGTATAAACATAAATTTATTTCAACATCTGGGTTACCAGGGCGGCCATTTGGTCTTTTTTCTTTGGATTGCTCTCGGCGATAAGAAGCGTGAGCTTTGCATATAACACTCTTTCTATGATGTATTCTGCTCGTGTTTCCGATTCGTTCATATTATTTTAGCTTCTTCTGCTCTTTTTTTATCGACAAGAAATTTTCAGAGTTCACGACCTTTTTGCCCGTCTGTTCTTCCAACGCCTTCCGCGCATTTCCAGAAATTTTTCCGCCCTTTCGTGCCACGACTTCGTTCTGTCCATAACCTTCCGCTTTTTCTTTTTCGGAAATCTGTCGCGTGGAAAGTTCAGCCAGTGCGGTAAAAATGATCTCGGCTTCGCTCATATGATCACGCAAGTTTTGTGATTTTAGGTTCTTTAAACTCTTATGACTTTTTACTGAAAGGCCACTCCACTCTTGGTGAATAATATTTGTGAGCTTGGCAAACTCTTGACCTTTTTCTATCCCATGATCCGCCCAGTAGTCGGTAAGTTTATTTCTGGTTTCCACGCTGAGCATTCTTTGCTCGATCCATTTCTGGCTTCGTCCCATCGTCTGCCAATTCTTGCGCCCG
>CAZVHT010000020.1:0-5722 GCA_964627275.1 uncultured Candidatus Saccharibacteria bacterium | reverse complement strand
ATACACTGTAGTGAAATCAAGCTGTGCGTCGGTCGCGCCAAGCTCGCAAAAAAGATCAAAAACAGCATCGTGCGCCTTGTCCGCATCAGCGCCATCTTTGTCTATTTTATTTAGCACCACAATCGGTTTCATGCCGAGCTCGAGCGATTTTCTGAGGACAAATCTGGTTTGAGGCATGGGGCCTTCTTGGGCGTCAACGAGGAGGAGAACAGTGTCAATGGAACGCAAGACACGTTCTACTTCGGAGCCAAAATCAGCGTGTCCCGGCGTGTCAACGATATTTATTTTTGTACCGCGATATTCTATGCAAGCGTTCTTGGCATATATGGTAATGCCGCGCTCTTGCTCCAGGGCGTTTGAGTCCATTGAAAAACCTTCTTTGGCCACACCGGCCTGTTTCATGATGCTGTCCATGAGGGTGGTCTTGCCATGATCAACGTGGGCGATGATGGCTATGTTTCGAATTTCCATAAAAAATAAAATAGAGCCTCTGGCTCGTACTTGCAATTAAAACACAAAAGTAGATTTATTGCAAAGCATTATTCAAGCTTTTCTTTTCTCCAACTTTTCCAGTCTTTTTACAATTCTAAAATGTTCCGGATAAGTAACATAATAAGATGCGTGATGATCAAGTCTTCTTTCAATGCCGTCAAAGCGAGCATTAATTCTAATTTCAAAATCCTCAAAACGTTTGTCTATAGTCTCAAAACGTTTATTTACAGCTTCAAAACGAACATTTATATTTGTTTCAGCATCAGCAAAAGCCCTCATGGTTATTCCCGCCAGTTTTTCTAATGTCATTTTGCTCATAGAGATATTTTATCACAATAGATACAGATATAGTTATCCCCAAATTTATAATTTCTTTATAATTTCTTTATAATTTCTTTATTTTTTCTTTATCTCTGCCAAATTAAGTCACTCAAATTAATCTAGACACATAAATGTTTTTTGTGTTCTGATTGATTTTCATTTTTCATTTGTTTACTTCGCCTCTAAATAGGGGATTTGAAAAAGAAATTTAAAATATCATACTTTCTCAATAAAGATGATTTTGTATTTGATTGACGCATATAGGCCATACAAGCATTTGTATAAATTACCATTCATTTTTAAACATTCATAAACATTGATAGATGAAAAAACGATATAAAGCTGTGAAATAAAGAATAAAAAAGTAAAAAGTATGTTCGTGTGGAGTACGGAAGTTTTTTCAGCTGAAAAAACTTCCTCGGCTTCGGCCTCGTCAGGCCTCAGACGTCTCCACGCGAGCACATCTTTTGCTCTTTTTTATTCTTTCTAATTTCAAAATTATAAAAAAGAAATAGTTCTCCACAGGTCTATAATTTGATTTCTTTAATATAATATCTCGTATGAGTCAGCCACTCTATTTTGAGGGGAAAAAATTTATCTCGTCTAAACGAGCTAGCGAGTTGGGAGGCTACACCCAAGACTACATCGGTCAGTTGATCAGAAGTAAAAAAATTGAAGCCAGAATGATTGGTCGATCGTGGTTCGTGTCGGAAGATTCTTTATCGAGATACCAAAAAAATTTCATCTCGGAAGAACGAGAAAATGTTTCAGAAATTCCGGAGGAAAAAATTGAAATCTCGGATGTAGAAAAAGTGATCATCGAAAAACCGCCGGTTTCTCCTTACACACCTCTGCCATACTCGGTAGACGATAGAGATTTGATCCCGATCATAAAAAAAGACATACCGCCGGAGAAAAAAATACAATTTGAAACAAAAAAAATTATCGGCAAAAATTTTTTTGCCGATACACATCGGCTGGCCGAGATTGGCAATAAAAGTCTCGCGATATTAATCTCGGCATCATTGGTCGCTGGAGGTTACTTTATATCTGACGCAAAAAATGCAAATGCCGTTTTCGGATTTTTGAATAGAACTGGAGAAAATCTGGGCACGGCAATTACAGAGACATTTGATGATCTGGCCAAACTGACTGAAACTCTGGCTATTGACTATGTAGAAACTCTGATGAGTACTGGGGAATATTCTAACTCGGGAATTATTCTCGCTCGTAGGAGTGGTCAAGCGATCATAAATACCTACGATAATGTTTTGGATAAAGTTGGAGTTTTAGCCTATAAAACTGTTTTAGATCCAATAGGAACCATCCGAGATACAGGAAATACCTATATTGCTTTTATATATAGGGCTGGCGATGAGCTCTCGGATAGCCGAGATTTCCTCACAGAGTTTGATCTGGCTCAATTTAGCCATAATATGGCTAATCAATCGCTTGTGGCCGCTTCTGCAATAGCCAATCCTCTAAACAAAGGCTTTGAAACGATAGCTATTGGCATATACAAAAGCATAAACAAAGCTTTTGAGCAGACTGGTCTATTTATAGCCAATTTCTTTAACGGAAAATCTGACGGGCCGAGTGGGCAAAAAAACATTGCATACGATGACGGTATCATGCTCGTACCGCCAGTATCAAAAACGTCCACATCCAATCGAACGAGGATTGCGGATAGTTCGACATCCACTGCTGTCATTTCTTCAAACATTTCTACCAATTCTACCAACCCTATCAATTCTTCCAACTTCCCAAAATCCTCTCCTGTCTCTGTGATTACAAATTACTATGTACCAAACAATAATGTCACTCGCTCTGAACTTTCCATTATGCGTTCAGAGCTTTTGGCTACAATCAATTCCATTTCGCGCACGACGACGAGAAACACGACGAATGTGGAGAGAGTCTACGACAATATAAATATCGGAAACTTCAAAGGTTCTGATATCGCTAAAGCCACTATCACAGAATCTACATTTTCCGGCACGACTATTTCAGCGACTCAGCTGACCGTATCCGGAGGCGATTCCACAAATCTGCTCACTTCCACATTCGGCGGCAATTCAAATTTTGCAAATGGCACTCTCTTTGTCCACTCTCCTTCAAATAGAGTTGGCATCGCCACATCATCTCCGTTTACCACACTCTCTGTCGGTGGCAATGCATACATCGGGGGAAATCTCACAGCTACTGGAACCATATCATTTGCCAATCTCACAGGTTCCGCTTCTTCCACTCTGCAAAACTTCACTTTTGTAAACGCCACGGGCACCTCTGCGACCACTACAAATATATTCTCCACAACTGCCTCATCCACAAATTTATTTTCATCTCTCCTAAATATCGGCGGCAATGCCCTCTCGGTCACGGCAGGCAGAAATGTCGGCATCGGCACCACATCACCGACAGCCAATCTGGAACTTCTGCAAAACGCAAACGGCACGACGATCATTTCCGCTTACCGCATCACAGACACTGCGCCATCGGGCGATTTCATCAGTTATATGAATCGCGCCGGTACACAGCTCTTTCGCGTAGACAATTCCGGCAATCTGCTCGCGGGTGGTATCGTAAACAGCGGCAGTCAAACTATCACATCAGTATCTACTCCTCAATTCAGAGTACAGTATGATAGTTCAAATGAAATTACGCAGTCAATTACTTCGACAGGCTCCACAACCATAGCTGTCAATGGCACAACTCCAGCTCTCATATTCACGCCCCAAATAAACCGGGCCACATCATTTCAATTCACCAACGCTGCTAGTGTGCCGATTCTCTCTATTGATACTTCTAACCAGAAAGTCGGCATCGGCACCACCACTCCCGGCCAAAAACTCTCCGTCGCAGGAGATATCCTCGGTCACAACCTCATCGGCTCCTATTTTACAGCAACCACCTCGACCACTTCCATATTCCCCAATTTCACTTCTTCTTTCTCTACGACAACGAACGCCACTACCACTAACTCCTTCTCAACTACCGCCAGTTCAACAAACCTCTTTTCTTCACTCCTCACTGTCGCAGGCAATGGACTGGTAGTTGATTCATCGAGGAACGTCGGTATCGGGACGACAGCGCCAACCGGCATTTTGAACATTGCCGGAACATCAGGTGAACTTCTTAAAGTCGGCACGCTGACTAATAATTGGGGGGCAGATGTGGCTATCGGGATTAGTAGTGGCAATGGGCTTTTGATTAGCAAAATTAATACGGCAAACAACACAAATCGACAATTTCTTTTTTTTAGCGATGCAACAGAAGGAGCACAGTTTCAAATGTGGGACGCTACACAGACTGGCGGTGGTACAATGAAAGTTTTTTTAAGCGCTGGAGGAAATTCTTATCTTAACGGCGGCAACGTCGGCATCGGCACCACCACCCCGGGTCAAAAACTCTCCGTCGCGGGAGACATCCTCGGTCACAACCTCATTGGTTCTTACTTTACGGCCACGACTTCAACGGCTTCCATATTTCCTAATTTCACTTCCTCTTTCTCCACCACGACGAACGCAACCACCACTAATTCTTTCTCAACCACCGCCAGTTCAACAAACCTCTTTTCTTCACTCCTCACTGTCGCAGGCAACGGACTGGTAGTTGATTCAAGCAGGAACGTCGGCATCGGGACGACGGGGCCTGGCAAAGCGCTGGAAGTTAATTCCGCTACTGGAGCGAATCTTCGACTAACTTATAATGATTCAGATGGTTCAGCCACAAATTATGCGGATTTATCAACAGGTTCAACTGGAAGTCTAACCATAGCTACTACTGGAACAAATCCTGAATTGACATTAACTAGTGCAGGTGGTGTTTTTTCAAGCAACAATTTTAGGGCGACTGGAAGCGTTAGAGCTACAACTAATTTAATTGGTACGGACAC
The DNA here is from genome assembly GCA_964627275.1 of uncultured Candidatus Saccharibacteria bacterium. Classification (GTDB taxonomy): domain Bacteria; phylum Patescibacteriota; class Minisyncoccia; order Phycocordibacterales; family UBA6065; genus UBA6065. The sequence continues at coordinate 1,014 of CAZVHT010000020.1, read as the reverse complement.
GCAAAGTGATACTGTCGGAGATGGCAATGCTGTCGTTTTGTCTCCTTATGGCGGTGCTTGGTATATCAGAACAGGTACTTCTAACAAGTTTAATATAGACACCTACAATGGTTCATCGTATCAAGCTAGTTTTACAGTATTACAAGGCGGCAACGTCGGCATCGGGACGACGACACCGGGCAATACGCTATCTGTCGCAGGTACCGGTTTGTTTAACGGAACTCTCACATCATTCGGTACGAGCACTGCTCCTGTCTTTGTAGCAACAAGCACGACAGCTACTTCTACGTTTGCAGGTGGATTAACAGTGCAAACAAGCGCTCTTGTAGTACAAAGTAGTTCAGGCAACGTCGGGATTGGGACGATAACGCCATACGGTAAGCTAAATGTTGTTGGAACTGATTCTGAATATATTGCTCTTATAGCTGGTGCAACAAAAGCTGTTCGTATAGGAGCTAATTCAACAGGCGGAATGATTTCTGGTGTAGACCCAACTGGCTCTGCAACATGGTACCCACTTCAAATTGGCGGAAGTGATTTGAGATTTAATATTTCAGGAACTGAAAAGGTTCGGATAGATACCGCAGGCAACGTCGGCATCGGGACGACGGCGCCGGGCAGTAAGTTAGATGTTCAATCTACTGGTAATAGCACTTTCGTTATTAGAGCTTTGCATTCTGCAGGGACAAATGTTTTGGGTGCAATAACCCAAAACGGTTCTGGCGGTGGAGATTTTCAAGTTCGCAATTCAGCGAATGGTGTTCAAACTTTACTCGCTGGTGATGGGAACAGCTACATTAATTCAATAAGTGGCAACGTCGGCATCGGGACGACGAATCCTCTACAGAAACTTCATGTTGGAGCAGGTGCTGATACTCCAACTATCAGTGCTGATGGAATTACTGTACAAAATGCGGGTGTTACAGCTTTAACCGTTCGAGATGCAACTAATGATGTTGAAGTTCAAGTCTGGGCTGGTGGTGAATCTGGCGGCGGTTCACCATTTACAGGAAG
>CAZVHT010000019.1:0-22380 GCA_964627275.1 uncultured Candidatus Saccharibacteria bacterium | reverse complement strand
ATAAAGTGACAAAGATATATGCCGATGATTTTGTGGCTCTGGCGGACATAGATATCAATATAGAGTCAAATGAGTTTGTTTCTATCGTTGGTCATTCCGGCGCCGGCAAGACCACTCTCATAAAAATGATTATGGCCGAAGAGAAACCGACCAAAGGCAAAATATATTTTGATTCTATTGATGTCCACAAACTGCGGAACGGCAAGAAACCGCAATATCGCCGCCGAATAGGGACGGTGTTTCAGGATTTTCGTTTGATACCGGGGAAAACGGTGTTTGAGAACATCGCTTTTGCCATGGAGGCGGCGGGCAGGACGGATGAAGAAATCGCTTCAGATGTCCCTCATGTTTTGGATCTCGTTGATCTCGGCAAAAAGATTTGGCACTTTCCCCATGAGCTTTCTGGTGGTGAAAAACAACGTGTAGCCATAGCTCGGGCCATAGTCAATCAGCCGGATGTCATCATAGCTGATGAACCGACGGGAAATCTGGATCCCATCAATACGCACGAAATCGTTCAAATTCTCAAAAAAATAAACGACCTCGGCACAACCGTCATTCTCACCACTCATAATAGGGGCGTCATTGAGTCCATAGGCAAACGCGTCATTACTCTGGAAAACGGCAAAATGATCCGTGATGATAGAGAAGGCAAATATGCAATTTAAATCTGATATACTTTAGATATGTTATGGATCGCCACAAAACGGGTTTTTAAGTCAGGTTTCGTCTCATTTTGGCGAAACGGTTTTGTGTCGCTTTCTTCCATTTTGATTATTACTCTCACTCTATTTACATTGGGTGGTATCGTTTTTGCCGGAGCTCTGCTCAATTCTTCACTGGAAGAAATAAAGTCAAAAGTAGATGTAAATGTTTATTTCGTGCCGAGTGCCAACGAAGACGATATTCTCGGTTTGCAAAAAAAACTTGAGGCTCTGTCGGAAGTAGCCAGTGTAGAATATGTTTCGCGAGAAGAAGTCCTGACCAATTTCAGAGCACGTCATATCAATGATGAAATCACCCTCCAAGATCTGGATGAATTGTGAGACTATCCACTGGGCGCCGTCTTGAATATTCGGGCCAGATAAACTTCTCAATATGATAGCATCGCTAAATTTCTAGAGGGAGAATCGGGTGAGGCCGGAACGTTCATAGACAAGATAAATTATTATCAAAACAAGACGGCTATAGATACGTTGTCAAAAATCATAAACGGAGGCACCACTATCGCTTTCTTTGTCACATTGGTTCTCGCTATCATTTCTATTCTCATCGCTTTCAATACTATACGTTTGGCCATATATATCGCTCGTGAAGAGATTTCTGTCATGAGACTGGTCGGCGCGGGCAACGCATTCATCCGTGGTCCATTTATCGTCGTCGGTCTCTTGTACGGTTTTGTCTCCGGAATAATCACACTTATAATTTTTTATCCCGTGACATATTGGGTATCCGGCATCACCGAGACTTTTTTCAGCGGTTTTAGTCTATTTGTTTATTATACTTCCAATCTCTTTTCACTGTTTGGTCTCATCGTGGGAGGCGGACTGGTTCTCGGAGCTCTGTCCAGTTTTCTCGCTGTACGCAAGTATTTGCGAATCTGATTTAGGCTTACAATAGGCCTACAAACAGGCTATGAAAAAAATTCTGATTGTTTTAATTGTCGTTATTGTCGGTCTAGCTATGATCTCTCTGTTTAGAACTGATAAACAAATATATCAATCCGTTTACAGAGAGACCCCCAGAGAAAAAGTTCGAATTCTATTCGTGGGAGATCTGATGTTTGACCGAACTATACGTACGATTGCCGAAGAAAAAGATTATGACTATCTCTTTTCATGTATAAGTGATTATTTGCAGGGATTTGATCTTGTTATAGGTAATCTGGAAGGGCCGATTACAAATGAGGTGTCTATATCCAGAAATACAAAACCAGGCGAAGCCGGTAATACAGCTTTTACATTCGATGTCGGTGTCGCTGAAATTTTGGCTATGAATAACATAAAAATGGTCAATTTGGGCAATAATCATATTTTAGATTTCGGAATAATCGGCATGGATAGCACGGAGAAAGAATTAAATCAGTCGAGTGTCGTGTATTTTGGCGCGCCGGGCGGTTCAATTATGGCCACGACAACATTGCATGGATATACGCTGGCCATCATAAACTTCAATCAATTTCTCGGTGAAAATGATCCAGAGAAAACCATAGAGGCCATTTGGCAGGCTAGGAAGTCGGCCGGTTTTGTCACGGTTTACGCTCATTGGGGAGACGAATATGCTTCTGCTACAGAGTATGAGAAGGCTCTAGCCCACTCATTTATAGATGCCGGCGCGGATATGATCATAGGCTCTCATCCGCATATCGTTCAAGAACACGAAATATACAATGGCAAAAATATTTATTATTCTCTCGGCAATTTTATATTTGATCAATATTTTGCCGACGAAGTAAAAACCGGTGGCGGTGTGGAGGTCTATTTTGATGGTCGGACTCTATCCGAGAAAGAAGTTCGTTTTGATATACGTCCCGATGGCACAACCTGTCTCGCAAAAAACTAAAAACTAAAAAAATTAAAAGACAATCAATTTTATAAAAATGGCCAACTCGATTTTCGCGCCTGAGGCGTTTTTGTGGCCACTCGCGCCGAGTAGTCGGGCGAGTTCCAGAGCGGACGGTTTATGTAGGTCGAGCGACCGAAAACTGATGTGAACCTCATTGCCGTCTATGGTAAACAAACCCACTGTCTGATCGCGTTCTGTAGCTAAAATATTTCCACTTTCTGATTTATTAGCGGTTATATTGTAAAAAGGAACTTTGTATTGGCCGATGCGAACCATAATTGGCTCGGTTGTTTTTACTTCATGTTCTATGATCATATCCGTAAAACGGCTTATGACGGCGCCTTCTTTTTCTATGGCATCAAGCGATTTATCCGGTTTATCGAGCAGTTTTAATATTTCATCTGGTCTATTTACGAGCATATAGAGATAATTACCCACATCTTTTGTTTTTTGGCCGTATTTCCATAACCACAAATCTCTGTCTTGGACGAGTTCTATCAGTTCCGGCTTTTTCTCTGTCGGAAAAAAATAATCCCAAGCGAGAGACGCTCCCGATTTTTTATTATCAAAAATAAACGCAAAATTTTTGTTTTTTTCCGTGAGCTCCCGATTTTCCGCTTCCGCTCCGGCATGGTGGTCTATAGATGTCACTTTGAATCCTCTGTTCAAAAATTCTCCTGCACCCAGAACGCAGTCCACTGTATAAATTTGATCGCTGGTTCTGGCTCCTTTGAGAATAGATTCCAATTCTTCCGGTTTGAAGCCATGACCCAAAGGAAAAAGTAAAGCCTTCGGAAATTTTTTTAAAACCACGGCGGCGGCCGTAGTGCCGTCAACGCAATCCTTGTGATATATGGCTATGGTTTTTGGCATGGAGACACTATATAACCTTTATTTGAGAGAGTAAATATGACTGTATTTTTTTTGAATGTATTCGTTCCAATACTTGGCGGTGAGATGTTCTCCTGTGACAACTTTTGCCAGATCGTTCGCGTGATATGTTTTGCCTCGAGTATGAATATTTTTTCTCAACCAACTCAAAATTTGATCAAATTTCCCTTTTGAAATATGCAAATCTATATTTGGTATATCCTTTTTCATTTTGGCGTAAAATTGTGCGGAATATAGGTTTCCGAGGCTATAAGTGGGAAAGTAACCTATGCCGCCGGTTGACCAGTGGACATCCTGCAGAACGCCGAGAGTGTCGTTTGGCACAGCAATACCCAGATAGTCTCTCATTTTTTTGTTCCAGATTTTTGGCAGGTCTTCGAGTTTTATCCTGCCCTCTATCATATCTCTCTCGATCTCAAAACGGAGAATGACATGGAGGTTGTATGTCACTTCATCGGCTTCCGTGCGAATGAGGGAAGGAGCGACTCGATTTATGATTTTGTAAAACTCTTCCAGGGTAAGTTTTCTGAATGGAACAGGGAATTCCTTTTGCAGTTTTGGATAAAAATATTTCCAAAACGGCTTACTCTTTCCGATAATGTTTTCCCACATCCGCGACTGGGATTCATGAATGCCGATGGAGACTGATTCTCCCAGTGGTGTGCCGAAATGTTCCGCCGGCAAACCCTGCTCATAGAGTCCGTGACCTGTTTCGTGGATTGTCGAACCGATGGAATACAAAATATCGTCGTCTTTGTACCGAGTTGTCAGACGTACATCATACGGATGGGGGCCGGAGGCAAATGGATGGGTGCTCACGTCCATTCTGCCTGCGTCAAAATCAAAACCGATACTTTTTGCAATGTAGGCGTTGAATTTCTTTTGAGCTTCCAGGGAAAACTCGCCTTTTATCTTTTTGGAATCAATTTTTGTTTGTTTCTTTTGAATTTTTTGGAGGAATGGAATTAAAAATTCTTTAAAACCGTCAAAAATTTCCGTAACCTCGCTCGCCGTCATGCCGGGTTCAAAAGCATCTAGCAGGGCATCGTACGGAGACTCTCTATATCCCACATATTGCGCTTCTTTTCTCTTTAAATCCACGATTTTCTCAAGCCACGGTAAAAAAAGCTTGAAATCGTTATTCCGTCTGGCTTTTGCCCAGACGCTTTGGCTCTTTGAACAGGTCTCTGAAAGGTTTCGCACAAAACTTTCGGGCAGTTTCCTCTCACGGTCGTAGCTTCTCCAAGTTTCTCTCACCACCACCGCATTCTGACCTTTTATTTTTCCCGCATTCAAAGCTCTCACCAAACGTGTGAGCAGTTCATCTCTATCAATGGCGATGAATTTATTGTGGATGAGAGCGCTAACGTACGAAATAGACCTGGCCCTGACGTCCGTGACTTTTGCCGGCATATTCACCTCCTGATCCCAAGAGACCAGCTGTAAAATACTCCCTATGTGGGAAATTTCGATCAATCGCTCCCGCAGTTTTTGAATTTCCGTTTTCATTATTTTGGTTTTATATCGAGGCAGACCGAATTAATGCAGTATCGTTTACCTGTCTTTGTCGGGCCGTCATTAAAAACATGGCCGAGATGCGAGTCACAACGAGCGCAGACTGTTTCTACGCGATGCATGCCATGGACATCGTCCACTATTTCTTTTATGGCGCCCGGCAGAGCCTCGTCAAAAGAAGGCCAGCCTGTGCCGGAGTCGAATTTTACGTCGGATGAAAAGAGGGGGTTGCCACAAGCCGCGCATGTGTATGTGCCGTTCAGGTCGGAATGCAGTAATTTGCCTGAAAATGGGGCTTCTGTGCCTCTCTCCCGCAGGACTTGGTACTGATCTGGCGTCAGATTTTTCTTCCACTCTGCTTCGGTTTTTGGTAAGGGTTTCATGCAATCAGTTTTGAAGTATTAATTTTTTGCATTTATTTCATTTTAATTTTTTGATTTGCGCCACTATTTCCGGGAACTCTTCTTGGCCAAAGTGGCCGCGGTCTTTGAATATACACGTGTCTGCCTCTGGCAAGTCTTTTTCGTAGCCTTTCAGGCTTTTGAAAGGAACCACCTCGTCATCCTCGCTGTAATAGAGGAATATATCGCCGCCCTGTTTTTCAAATTGTTTGAGGCTTTCGGGGAGGATAAAATCTGCCATACATCGGTCGGAAATTTCAGTATACGGGGAAGCCACGATCATTGTCGCTCTAATTTTCTTTGGAAAAGTATTTTCCGACAGATATTTCGCCAAAAATATGCCACCGAGAGAATGGCCTATCAGAATAACGCCGTCCTCTATGAAAGGCGCGATTTTATCAAACCAGATTTTCCATTCGAGATATTTTGCATTGGCTTCGTTGGGCATTCTGGGAGCAATCACTACAAAATCGTCGCCGAGCCTCTCTGCCAGATTTTTCTTCCAGCCTTTTCGGAAAAAATCTTCCAAATTAATCTCTTCCACGCGCAAATTTTCCATATACTCCTCATATGTGTCAAAAGAGTCTCCGCCGTGTATCACCACTATCTGTTTCTTCATATTTTTATAATAACATTAAGTTCAAATAAAAAAGAAATGTTTCGTATAGATCGGTAATAGTTTCTGACCATATGGAACGGTGTTAAAACTCATTTTAAGCCCTAATCTTGTTTTGCTGGTATTTTGTCAACGAAATCATCCACCATTTGCAACGTGTTTATTTCTGTAAATTCAAGATTACTTCGATCGAGTATCTTCACATGTTTATACTTTTCTCCCAATTTGGCACAGGCGTGTCCGATTCTCAGAGCTCTCTCTCGTATAAAATCAGTTTGCTCGCTTATTCTTCCTCGTTTTATTAAATTCTCTTTGATTTTATCTTCTGACGCAATTAAAACAACTACTTTGTCAGCCATCAAAGAACTATTCTCGAGAAGCCATTTCTTTAAAACTTTTGGTGAATAAATCCCAATTTCGGCATTCATCCACGCCTCTGCTAACAATACGTCTCCGTCTACGTAAGTTGTAATTCCAAGTTTTGCGATAATATGAGCACGCTCAAGCATCGTCCTTGTCCGTTCGAGAAGCCATTCATAGCGTTTTTTGGAATCTTTTTCACTATTCAAAACAATGAGAACGCTAGAAGTGAATATTCCGTCTTCACCTTCAAAAAAAGCTGGGGCTCCATGACGACAAGCCATTTGTTTTGTGAGAAAAGATGTTCCTACTGCCGGAGCGCTGATAAATGCTACCACCTGTCCTTTTTTCATGTTTGTAAGTATATCAAACTTTGTTGCTAGCCTCCTCGGGATAGAACCATGCGAGGCCTTGCCCCACAAGGCGATTTAGACCTAGTTTATCGTATCAGAACGATCCGTACTGAGCGATCTTTATTCAACTAGCTGTCTGAACTATTAATAGAAATAATACTTGTATTAGTTTTTATCTCATTATTTCTTATGGTTATAGAGAATAGACATTGTGCAATATATTTCCTCCCACCAACACTTTTAAAATGAACTTCTAGGGGAATTCCCGCACCATCAATAGTATTTTTTCTATATTCTTCAATCGTCATATCCGCTGCTACAGCAAAGAAATATTCTGAGTTACCAGGTGCAACCAGTTTTCCTGGTCCGTTTAAGAAAAAAACTTTATCGTCACGAACCATGCTCGGTATATTATTTGCACGCAAAATAACATTTTCAATAGAAATATTTTCCTTACCAAAATTTGAAATATACCATCTACCGATTTCTGGATTTGATATTACGGTATTAGTTTTAGGAGGTATGTAAGTAATGATAATCGAAGGCTGATAATTTAGATCAAGAAGATTTTGATTAATTTGATTTTGCTGCCATCCAATTGAAATTGCGGCCACTAAAGTGAGTATCGACAAACTTACTTGCCAGCGTTCAAAAGAATTCAATTTTTTATAACTAAGAAATGATTGGCACATAAATTTATTTACAAATGGTCTTGAGCGATATAAACTACGCTCAACTTGGCTGCCGGACTTGGAATCGAACCAAAATTTTCGCTTTCAGAGAGCGACGTCCTACCTTTAGACGATCCGGCAATATTTGATTGTTTTCAATTGCTTTAAGAAATTAGCACGATTTTAGTGAAAAATACAGCTCTGTCATTCAAATATATCTTCGGACATTATGTTGATATTGACATTAATACCGGTCTTGCTAGTATTATAAATAAGAGCTTGTGGTGTAATCATGCTTTGCATGAGGATACATCTATCGCATATTGTGATGACAGGCCCTACTAAACACCCCTAACGGGGTGTTTAGTGTTTTTATAAATGCTGAAAAAGTGTCTTTCCCCTTTATTTATTTGTCTCACAATCAGTTTGATTTCTAGATTTTCGAAATAAATTTTGAACCCCCAAAAAACGGCTGTAGTTTTTCCTTTTTTTGTAATTCTACATTCAATCATATTATGCTTTGCCGAGAGTATATGTTTGCAATATTTCAAAAGATTTAATCTGTCAATTTGATCAGAAAACGAACGAAAATCATTACCACTCCGCAATAGGTGATTAAAGCCTTTTCTATTAAAAAATACTGGTTCATTATTGAAATAAGGACAACAAATTTTACCAATATTTTTATAATATATTTTATACCTCATTATTCTTTGTTTTTGATCGTAGGTAAGCATCCCTGAACCATACCAAACCGAGATAAAGAAATTATGAAGAAAATTCAACAACTTTTCTGACTTTCTATCAACAAGAGTTCTCGCCTTGCAATTTTATAATAGCGTGATATAATCGCGCTATAAATTAATTTTTCTCTCTTGGCACAAACAATACATACGGGAACGGTTGCGAAAACGACTGTCACTTTTAAAAATTTTAATATAAGCGAAAAATTGCTCGCCGTTTTGGAGCGTAATGGTTTTACCATACCGACGCCCATTCAGGTCAAAGTGATTCCCATCGGTCTCCAAGGCAAAGACATTATAGGCATCGCTCAAACAGGCACGGGGAAAACTCTGGCCTTCGGTATTCCCATGATAGAGCGTCTTTCAGCCAATAAAAATGGCAGGGGGCTCGTCATTCTGCCGACGCGTGAGCTCGCTTTACAAGTGGAAGAAACCATACGCAAAGTCGGTTCGGCTCAAGGTATTACCACCACCGTTCTCATCGGTGGCGATTCTATGGGTAGACAAGTACGCGATCTGCGCAACGGTCCGAATATTGTCATCGCTACGCCTGGCCGTCTGATTGACCACATAAAGCAGGGAAATATAAAACTCGATCGTGTTTCTATTCTCGTTTTGGACGAAGCCGATCATATGTTTGACATAGGATTCGCTCCCCAGATTCGCGAAATCATGAAAAAAGTGCCGAAAGAGCGCCAGACTTTGCTTTTTTCGGCTACCATGCCGAATGAAATCGCCAAGCTCGCCATGGAGCACATGCAATTGCCTCTGCGCATTGAAACGGCGCCGTCGGGAACCGCTGCCGAAAAAGTGGATCAGGAAATCATCGTTGTGGAACGCAAGTCAAAATTCAATCTGCTCATAAAAGTGATAGGCGAGCAGGGCAAGGGCGTGCCGGTTCTCGTTTTCACTCGTACAAAACACGGAGCCAAAAATATTGCGGGCGACTTGCGAAATATAGGCGTCACAGCGGCGGAAATTCATTCAAATAGGACTCTCGGCCAGAGGCGCGAAGCTCTCGACGGTTTCAAGAAACATAAATATCAGGTTCTCGTCGCCACGGATATCGCCGCTCGAGGCATAGATGTCAAAGACATTGGTCTCGTTGTGAACTACGACTTGCCGGAGCAGTCCGAAGACTATGTCCATCGAATCGGTCGCACCGGCCGCGCGGGCAAAGTAGGTCTGGCGATCTCTTTCGCCACGCCGGATCAGAAATACGATATCGCTTCTATCGAGCGGTTGATGAAAAAAACTCTTCCGGTAAAAAGTCATGAAGGGGCGTCTATGGCTACAGGCACTAGTCGCGGTTCCTCGCGTCCCCCGTTTCGCCCGTATCGTGGCCGAGGCGCATTTCACTCTAACACTCATATGGTAGGGAGAGTTCATACGAATCAGCCTTTCAAAGGTGGCGCTCCGCGGACATCTAATTTTGGATCAAAAAATACAAGTTACCGTCGCGTATTTAGGAAGGGCATCAGATAGTGTTTAGACATCACCATAGACTCTGGCGTTCCCGCCGAAAAAGTTGTTAAATTTTCTTCATAATTCCTTTATCTCCGGTTCGCTAAACTTTTGTGGTGAAAATCAAAGATCTGCAAAAAATAGAAATGCCGCGAGAGAGGCTAGAGAAATACGGCGTGAAAAAGCTGGCCGATTACGAGCTACTGGCCCTGATTTTAGGTTCGGGGGTGAGAGGCGCCGATGTTTTGAGTCTGGCCCAGAAAATTTTGAAAATGATTGCAAAGAAAGGCAGGGACAATATTTCGCGTGATGATCTCACCAAATTGCGCGGCTTGGGTGCGGCAAAAACAGCGGAAGTTTTAGCAGTTATAGAATTATCTTTTCGCTTCTCCGCCGGCATAAAACAGGAAATTATCACGGCTCTGGACATATGGAAATTGTCTTCGGATTTTCGTGCATCAAAACGCGAGCATGTCGTGGTCTTTTATCTCGATACCCAGCATTGCATTATAGAGAGACAAATAATTTCTATAGGTACATTGAGCACTAGCTTGGTCCACCCGCGCGAAGTATTCGAGCCGGCCGTTGCTCTCCATGCCGCCTCCATTATCGTGGCCCACAACCACCCTTCGGGCGATGTCGAGCCTTCTCTGGAAGACAGGGAAGTGACGGATCGCCTAGTAGAATCAGGCCGTATTCTCGGCATCGGCGTTGTCGACCACATTATCGTGTCCCGAGGCGCCTGGCTTAGCTTTAAGGAACAAAAACTGCTAATCTAGCCCTCTATGGCCGGAGCCGATGTAGTAATCAGATTCGACGAAGTGTCATTTGAATATGGACACAACAAGCCGATCCTCGACGAGGTGAGCTTTTCCGTGCGCCGTGGTTCAAAAATCACGGTGATGGGTCAGAACGGCGCGGGTAAGACAACTCTCTTTCATCTCATTACCAAACAAGCCAAGCCGGAGTTAGGGATCGTCAGTGTAAACCTTGGACTAACTATCGCTCTCTCACGCCAAGTCATTCCGCGCTCCGAAGCAGACCTCAGTGTCCGCCACTTTTTTCTCGCTTGTTTCAAGGAAAAAATATATGACATTGACCCGCGCATAGATGCGGTCCTCGAAGTAGTGAATCTCAAGGCGCCCTACGAACGCATTGTCAAATCTTTTTCCGGCGGCCAGCAGGCACGGCTCCTCCTTGCTTCGGCTCTTATTCAAAATCCGGATATTCTCCTCCTCGACGAGCCGACAAACAATCTCGACAAGGCCGGCATCGCTCATCTGCGCGACTTTTTGAAAACATACCAAAAGACAGTGATCGTCATTTCTCACGACGCCGAATTTCTCAACTCTTTTGCTGACGGCGTGCTCTATCTCGACATTCATACACGCAAAGTCGAGCAATACGTCGGCGACTATTATGATGTGCTCACAGACATCACGGCCAGAGTAGAGAGGGAGAATCGCGCCAATGCTCTGCGCGCCAAGGAAATTCAAGCCAAAAAAGATCAGGCCAATATGTTTTCGAATAAAGGCGGCCAGATGCGTCTGGTTGCTAAACGTATGCGCGAAAAAGCAGAGGAACTCGAAGAAGAAATTGTTGATGTGCGCAAAGAGGATAAAACCATTAGGCCTTTTATTATTCCAGCCCAGCCAGCAAATGAAATAAATAGCACGGGTGTAATTTTAAATATCACTTCATATCAAGTTTTCAAAAATCATAAGCCGACAAAGAGAACGTGCTCTATAAAACTGAAACGTAAACAGCATCTTCTTTTGAGCGGTCAAAATGGTATAGGTAAATCTACACTTCTAGAGAAGCTCGCCAAAAGTTCGACGGACGGCAAAAACGACAGCGCCAAAGACTCTGGCGCCAAAATTTCTGAAGGCATTCGTGTCGGCTATTATCGTCAAGATTTTTCCACTTTGAATTTTGAAGATACTGTTTATCAGTCTCTCCTTTCCGCTTCGGCGACTCATATAGAAACTCATATTCGCGCTACGGCCGCCGGTTTTCTCATCCATGCCGACATGATGGATACAAAAATCGGCGCTCTCTCCGAAGGGCAGAAAGGTCTCGTCGCTTTCGCCCGTCTCGTTCTCCAAAAACCCGGCCTTCTCATCCTCGATGAACCGACCAATCATATAAACTTCCGCCACATTCCGATGATCGCCAAAGCTCTCGATGCATACGAAGGCGCCATGATTCTAGTCTCCCACGTCCCCGACTTTGTAGCGAAAATTCGGATAGATGAGGTATTAGACTTAGAGAAGTAATGAATTTGCGTGTTGGAATAGGTGAAATATTTTTTTTGTTTCGTTTCCCTATCAAGATTTTTGATATAATAGACGAATGAGCAGGAAAGATCGTATATTAAAACAAGTCGCCGTGTTCGAAGAAAAAGAAGTCAGGAGAACCTGGCATAACGACCAGTGGTATTTTGTCGTTGAGGATGTCGTTCAGGTGCTGATTGACTCTAAAGATGTAAAGCAATACATCCAAAAAATGAAACAACGTGACTTGGAATTAAGTCAAGGATGGGTACAAATTGTACATACCCTTGAGGTACAAACAAAAGGCGGCAAACAAAAAATGATTTGTTCAAATTTGAGCGGCATTTTTCGCATCATCCAATCTATATCATCGTCAAAGGCTGAGCCTTTCAAACTCTGGCTCGCCCAAGTCGGTCAGGAACGTATTGAGGAAATTCAGGATCCTGAACGTGCCGTAATTCGCGCAAAAAATATATACGAAAAGAAAGGTTATTCCGAGGATTGGATAGCCAAGAGGATGAGGGGTATCAATGTCCGCAATACTCTGACCGATGAGTGGAAAGATCGTGGCGCTAGGGACGGTATTGATTTTGCTATTCTCACGAATGAGATTTACTGTGGTACATTCGACATGACAGCTAAAGAAATCAAAAAGTTCAAAAATCTAAATAATCCGGACAACCAACGTGATCATATGAATGAGCTCGAGCTTATTCTAACCATGCTTGGAGAAGCAACAACAACCAAACTTTCTCAGACAAGAGATTCCGAAGGTGTGCCCGAGCTTTCACGTGATGCTAAGGATGGAGGTACCGTTGCAGGTAATGCACGAAAAGAAATCGAAACAAAGTCAGGAAAACCTGTCACAACAAAAGAAAATTATCTCGATAAGAAGGAGTCGAAAAGACTTAAGTGACTTATCATCTCTACATATTGAAATGTGCAGACAGCACTCTCTATACCGGCATCACGACCAATCTTGATCGCAGACTAAAGGAGCATAATACTTATAAAAAAGGGGCGAAATATACGCGGACTCGACGACCGGTTGTGCTCGTCTATTCAAAGAAATTTAAAACTCGCTCGAAAGCGTCTATCGCCGAAGCGGCACTGAAAAAACTTTCGAGAGCGAAAAAACTCGCTCTTGTAAGTGTTACCTGATAGTCTATTTTCATGAAAGAAAAATATAATAAAAACTCGAAAGCAGTCGAAACGCCGCAATTTCCCATGAGAATAAACAAATACTTGGCCATGGAAGGCCGCGGTTCTCGCCGCGACATGGATGAGGTCATCCGCAAAGGAAAAGTGCTCATCAATGGTCGTCGCGCCGTCCTCGGAGACAAAGTAAACGAAGGCGACAAAATAGAAATCGAATTCAAAGGCGGGATTAGGGAGCAGAAACAGGAGAGGGAGTGATAGTTGGCTAAACAGATCGATTTACTGCACTTGTTGCCGCTACCCATCCAGTGGTCCAACAAATCTGCAAACTATACCCGCCCGAAGGTCTCTCCACATCGAGCACGTCGCCCACGAGGTAGAGGTTTGGGATCAGGCGCGACTGCATGGTTTTGAAATCTACTTCTTCGAGTTTCACTCCGCCGCTTGCGACAATGGCTTTTTCACGGCCTAGAAATCCGGTGGGCGTCATGCGCAAGTCTTTCAGTAATTTGCCGAGTGCGAGGCGTTCTTTGCGGGTGACGAGGTTTATTTCTTTTTCAGGATCGAGTTTTGTGAGAGCGACGATCGCAGACACAATCGCCGGCGTGACGAGATCACGCAGAGCATTTTTCAGTTTTTTATTTTGATTGGCTTTAAATACTTCTTGGATTTTGAGATCGAGCTGGCCCGGATCGTAGTCGGGACAGATGTCCAGAGAAAGTTCGATCGTGTCTCCCGGCTGTTTATAGTGCATGGCCTCGCGCACATCGCGCGAAAAGTTTATGACGAGCGGTCCCGACAGTCCAAAGTGAGCAAACACCATACGGCCGACGTTCGATGACTTGTGCTTGCCGTTTTCCATGAGCGAGAGGCGCGCATTTTGATTGGAGACGCCTGACAGATCCCGCACCCACTTTTCGGCGATCTTTATCGGCACCATGGCAGAGTCGGGCTCTATGATCGTATGTCCGGCGGCGGCAAGCCATTGGAAGCCTTCACCCGTCGAACCTGTCTCCGGCATACTCGTGCCACCCGTGGCCAATATATATGAATCAGCGACGATGCTCCGTGCAGGCTCCGTACCATTCGAAACAATATTTAAACCTACAACTTTTCCGTTCCGAATATGAAAACCTTTTGCGGAAACGCCCAAAGCGATTTCGACAGAGCTGGCACTCGCATCGCTCTTCTTGCCACCTTTTTTCTTGTTTTCACCTTCTTTTATATAGCGGAGGAGAACGTCATAGACCGAACGGGCGGTATTTGAGACGGGGAAGACGCGGCCTTCGTTTTCTACTTTGGTTTCCATGCCGCGCTTATGAAAAAAGTCGAGCGACTCCGTGACCGCATGCTCCGCAAATGTCGAAAAGAGAAATTTGCCCTTGCCGCGCAATTTCGCCAAAAAAGCGCGCACGTCCGGCGTATCATTCGTCACATTGCATCTGCCGCCGCCTGTGATGAGCAGTTTCTTGCCCAGCCCCTCGTTTTTCTCCACCAAAATGACGCTGGCGCCCAACTGCGCCGCCCTCCCAGCCGCCATCATACCCGCCGCCCCGCCGCCTATAACGGCTATGTCATATTTAGCCTTTTTAAACATTGGAGACATGCAAAGAGGTTAACACAAAGCCCTAAGAGAAAGAAGACAATAAGTAAATATCCGTCTCCTCGTGTATAACGGTGAAGGTTATGTATCTTTAAGTATCAATGCAAAAGGATGGCATGCGGGAAGGATAGAGTTCAATAATCCTCTTTAGAAATTGTAATCTCATGGAAGGACGGATTGAAGTCTATTTTTCGAGTTATCCACACCCCACCCCTTGCAGGTGAACTCTGGTTCACTTATACTATACCCATAACAAAAGGTATTAAAAATAAGTATTAAATCCAATGAGAAACCGAAACATAAAAACGATTCAGTATGAGCTCGACCTTATCAACAAACAGATCGATATGAAGATCATCACCGGCCGGCCATACCGCACATACGCTCTCCGACACAAGATGCTCCTCAATCAGCTGCGCAATCTAAAGGCTCGCGATGGACAGGGTTTGTTTAGGCCGTTCGCTTTCTTTGGCAAGATGGCTGGAGCGCTCGCTATGTTAGTTTTCTAACACATGATAGAAGAATACAAAAACAAGATCCAAAAAATAACCGGTTTCTACAATAGACACAAGAGGATGCCGGGTTATAGAGAGCTCATGACTCTCACGGGCTTCAAATCCAAAAATGCTGTTTATAAACTCATCAACAAACTGGTTCTCATGGACGTTTTGTCAAAGGACGATTCCGGCAGGATCACTTTTGTCCGCGCCCAAGACGAGATTTCTCTGCTCGGTCTCGTCGAGGCTGGTATACCAACCGCGGCAGAGGAATCGGTTCTCGATACTCTCAATATAAACACATATTTGGTGGAGGACAGACAGAGTTCATACCTGCTCGAGGTCAAGGGTGACTCTATGATAGACGCGGGTATACATGCAGGAGACCTCGTGGTTGCGGAGAAAACAGGTTCGCGGCTCATAGCGAAACCAGGCGACATAGTCATAGCCGAGATTGATAACGGTTGGACGATGAAATATTTTAGAAAGAAGAATGGACCAAACGGCGGAATATATTTAGAACCAGCAAATAAAAAATATAAACCCATATATCCGGAGTATGATCTAAAGATTGCCGCAGTTGTAAAGGGCGTGGTTCGCAAATATTGATATTTTCCAAATAGAAATGTATGGGTCAGCTTGACTAAACAGTACAAGTGTTTTTTTAATTTATTTTTAAAATAAAATAAAATTAGATAGAATTTATGAATTGTATTTATATTGTTTGTCCTTTAGTTTATTTTATTGATGTTAGACCAAAGAGTTTTATAAAGGACAGGCAATGAGTTTATGTCCTTTAGATGTCCTTTAATAAGTTATTTCTTCTTTTCTGATGATTTGTTTTGAGGTAACTTTTTTGACTTTTTTTGACTTTGATGCGGCTTTGTAGTTAAGATAAGTATATAAACCTTGACCGCAAATGAACCAAGAACGCCTGAATTCCAGTCTAAAAAGCTTTAAAGTACTCATTTCTACGCTCATTTTGTCGTTTGTCGTAGGACCGTTCGCGCCTATCATCGCATATGCTGATATTTCTAGCGCTAGCGTGGTCGGAGACACCACAAATTTTTCTGATCCTGGAAATTCTACATGGACTGTTCCTGCCGGAATCATCTCTGTCAAAGTAAAAGTATGGGGAGCTGGTGGTGCGGCTGGAAATGGTGAAAAAATCACGGATGCCCATAGATCTGGCCTAGGTGGTGGTGGCGGAGCTTACGCCGAAAAAACTATTTCTGTCACAGCCGGTCAGGAGTTTTCTGTTACTGTAGGTGCCGGCGGTCAAGGTATAAAGGATGTTTTCAACGGTCGTGTGGGAAATGAAGGGACTGAAAGTAAATTTGAAGGACCATTTGGTGAGGAATACTTTGGGATAGTTCGCGCCGATGGTGGTCATGGTGGAACGAGTTATACCGGCCATGGTAATCCCACGAATGATTTGGGTGTCGGCGGTGTGGCTCTCGGGGGCGATATCAACTTGAACGGCTCCAATGCGGATCCTTATATCGAGTACGACGGCAATCCGTACGCTTCAAAGGGTGGTAGTTCGCTAAATGGCGGCGCTGGAGGTAATCGAGGCAGATGTGGACGCGATGGTACTTGTCTAGGAAGTGAGTCAGGAAGTCCATGGGCTACTGACGGTAGTTTTCCTGGTGGTGGTGGCGGGGGATCTGATATAGGACAGGGGGGTTATGGGGCAAACGGCCAAGTAACGATCGAGGTTGTTTCTCTCATATCTATAACTCCACCGATTACGCCCCCAATAACCCCTCCTGTCGTTCCACCAGTCATCCCGCCAGTGGATATTCCACCACAATTACTCCTGGATAACAGGCCTGTAGGCTATCTGGATAATGTCAGTTGCAGTTTGATTAACGGCTGGACGTATGATCCAGACAATACTTCTGCTCAAATAGGAGTTCATTTTTATGCTGATGGAGAAGCGGGGAAAGGTAGATTTATAGGCAATACAATTGCAAATATCTCTCGTCTGGACGTGAATTCCGCTATGAGCATATCCGGTAATCACGGTTTTAGTTTTCCAATTCCTACATCTCTGAGAGACGGTTTCGGTCACACCATTTACGCTTACGGCATAAATAGCGATACTTCCACAAATTTGAATAATTCTCTGCTCAGCCAGAGCCCTCTTTCCATAAGCGGATGTACTATTACTACAGTTCCTCCCGTAACCCCTCCCGTAAATCCGCCTGTCACGCCGCCAGTTACGCCACCTGTAAATCCACCCGTGACTCCTCCAACTGCACAAAATAGGCCGACTATTTCATGGAGTTCAAATAGTGCTGGTGCAGGTTCCTCAATCGTTTCTGGGTCTCAATACAAAATAGAAGTAATAGGTAATGATACGGATGGAGATCTGTTTACTGTGAGCGTAAGTAAAGACGGTACACCGTTTGCTTACGGTGGTGGTGGAAACGGTACTACCAATACTAGCGGTAATTCTACATCGGACACCGGACCAAAAACCGTAACGTATACAGCATGGGCAACCGATCGAGCCGGTCACTTTTCAGAAACAATAACAAGGACAATTGTCATACTGGCTCCTAATGTTGTCCCACCAGTAAATACGCCAGTCATACCGCCTGTGACCCTCCCAATCGGTCCAATGATCGTTTCTTCTATAGTTTCGGCTACAGTCGTGATTCAGGGCCAAAACATATCATGGACGGGAAGTGCTGTTCGTGGTTCGGTTCCCATTACTCAGTATCGGGCATACGTTGTCGGTTCTCGCAATGGTGCTGGAGGTCTATGGACACAAGCAACTGATCCGGTCAGCGTTTCTTTCAATAATCCAAGCATATCGACAGCCATTAATATAGCAAGCTTCTATAGGGGTGTTGGCGACTATATTTTACGTTTTGAAGTTCAAGACGCTAGTGGAATCATAAGCATTCTTGATCGGTCTCTGCTTGTTACCGCTTCGACATTAACCACAGGTTCTCCGACCATCAATTCTTTTTCGGTATCTCCAAACTTTGTCATTCAAGGACAAAATATGACTTGGACCGGAACGGCAACCAAAGGCACTAGTCCTATTGTTCAATATCGGGCATACGTCGTAGGTTCGAACACCGGCGCGTGGACGTCGGCTACTGATCCTAATACCGTTTCTTTTACCAATTCGAACGTTTCGACCCTGACTAATCCTCGTAGTTTTTACAAAGGACCCGGCAATTACAGCATTCGTTTTGAAGTACAAGATACAAATAGCCTCTATGCGATAAATGATATACCTGTTGTTGTCACAGCTGTTTCAGCGGCGCCTGATAACACTTCCGGTGGCGGAGGAAATGTCGTAGTAAACCCCCTGCGGGATATCAGCCTCTCTCTACCGAGCGCCCTCACCACCAGTGAAACCGGTGCATCAGTTACTTTCAGCGTAGTTCTCACATCTCAACCGTCCATGAACGTAGTTTTGCCAATTACCAGTTCTAATTTTAATGAAGGGACCACTTCGCCTATAACTAGTCTCACATTTACGCCTTCCAACTGGAATGTTCCGCAAATTGTAACAGTCAAGGGAGTTAACGACACAGCTGATGATGGCGATATTGCCTATAATATCGTAGTTGGTCCAAGTTCCAGCACTGATTCAAATTGGAATAATGTTGCCGCCAAAAGCGTTTCTCTCATAAATACGGATGATGATCCTACACCTGCATCTACATCGAGTGGTGGCGGAAGTAGCTCTGGGAGCGGATCATCCGTTACGATTTCTAGCGGAGGTGGCGGGGGCAGTAGTGGCTCTAGGCGTCATTGTATTGGTTTTGGCTGTCCTGTTGCATCCATATCAACCGATGTCAAAACGAACGATATTTGGATTACGATCGATAGTGTAAAAACATCTGGACAAACGATTTCAGGCCCTGAAAAAGTATGTCCTGCGGGCAATTTCATCACAACTTTCCTTCGAAAAGGTATAGATAATAATCCGGCTGAGGTTCGAAAACTGCAATATTTTTTGAATACATATGAAAAGGTCAATTTAGCTGTAAACGGCGAATTTGATCTGGCCACTGAAGAGGCCGTCAAAGCTCTCCAGATGAAGCATACAGAGGAGATTCTGGCTCCATGGGGTGTCACAGAACCTACAGGTATCGTCTATATTACAACGACTAAATACATAAACACCGTTTATTGTAACGATAATGAAGGTAATACAGGTATAAAGGACAATGGGGGAAAGGACATTCCTATAAATCCTAACGATTTTGAAGGTGTTATCGGTCAATCTAAAGCCAATACTTCTAATCTAGCCGCAGTTATAGCCGCTTTTTCCGCTAGGTTACTGCAAGCCATAAAGGACATTCACCTGTATGGGTTACTCATACTGCTCCTGCTATTACTGGGAACATACTTCATCATATACGGGATTGTTATAAAGGACATAAAACCCGAAGAGAGAGATGCGAACTTCATACGCGGATCGGCGCTATTCTGTATCGGTTCTGTCCTTGATGTCCTTAATACTTTGTCCTTTATACTCAATCCGACTTGGTTCGCGGACAAGATAAATCTCACTTTGTCGTGGCTCCTCTGGCTTGACCTCATAAATCTGCTTTTGGTCATTGTGATTTGCTTGTCGGCGCTTGTGGTTCTCTCTAATCGTACTTCAAAAGTTGCGATAAAGTAAAACCTCTGTGATATAATATTTTATATCACAGGGATTTTCTGTTACACTAATAAGTATATGAAGCAATATATGTCGTGGGTTATTACAGGGGTGGTTGTCGTTGTGATTTTAGCGGGAATGATTTGGTATTCATCGAGGCCGGGACAATACGATACGTTTGCAACTTGTATAAGAGATAGCGGCACGATATTTTTCGGCGCGTTCTGGTGTCCTCATTGTCAGGAACAGAAAGCGATATTCGGCAAGTCAGCAAAAAAACTGCCATATACCGAGTGTTCAACTGTGGATGGTAAGGGCCAGCTTCCTGTCTGTATAGATAAAAAAATTGAAACTTATCCCACATGGGAATTGGGAGACGGCACGCGGAAAACAGGCACACTTTCACTAGCTGATTTAGCCACTTTTACAGGCTGTCCTCTCTTTAAAGATTGATGATATGGAAACATTTGTATCACTCATAAATATATTTTATTCATCACTTACGGTAATTGCTGGTTTACTGATCATCATTCTCACCATCGCCACTTTTTCTCCGAAACTGAACAAGACAAATTTTGTTCAATTTTTTGAAAAGAGAGCTCTTTCCATAGCTTTTTTGGTATCGTTTCTGGCCACTGTGGGCAGTCTCATATATTCTGATGTCATAGGCTATGATCCTTGCAAGCTCTGTTGGTTCCAGAGGATATTCATGTATCCCCAAGTGATACTTTTCGGTATAGCGGCTTTTCGCAATGCCACCCACATAAAAATCTACGGCATAGTACTCTCGAGCATAGGTGCCGTCATCGCCTTGTTTCATTATGTGGGTCAGATCGGTTGGAATCCCTTTGGTTTACAATGTCTGGCTCTCGGCTATTCAGCTTCCTGCGCCAAAAATTTTGTCCTGCAATTCGGCTATATCACTATTCCAATGATGGCTCTGTCCGCCTTTGTTTTGATTTTAGTTACGTTATGCACCAAAACATCGCATTCATCATCACAATTGTCCTCTTAGCATGTTAGAATACTCTAATAATCTAGTAATATATATGCCAAAGAAAACTATGAAAAATTTTACCAAAAGAGGTTTTGTTGTGCCGTTCCTGATTGTGATTGTTATGCTTCTTGTCATGGGTGGGGTGTATGTGGCGGTGGAGAATAAGAAGGCTGATTCAAACAATGACAACACCAACGCGACTAAGACGATTACCACAGCGGTACCATCGAGCTTCAAGATTGTAAACAAATCGCTAACCCCGGTGATAAATTCTAAGCCGTCTATTACTGTTCTCTCGCCTTATGGAGGAGAAAAATATTTCATCGGTGGCAAAATAGATATCCGATACAATATCATTTCAGTACCAAGCGGTTCTTATTTGACCCTTGCGCTTGTCGGCGGCCCGACTCCCATGGATATAAAATCTACCGCCGTATCGAGTGGTGTTGTTGGAATTGATTATGTTATACCTGCTAATGGTTGTCGTACAGACTATTGTTATGATCTAAAACCAGGTAATTATAATATTGAAGCGATTCTATATGACAAAGAGCCTTGTGGTGCGATGGCCATTTGTCCTGTTCCGGCAAAAGTCTTTATAAAATCCACAAGCAAGTCATTCACTATTGATCAATAACCGACTACCCAAGCAGAAATGAACAAAAATACTTCATGGGGTGGCGTGGCAGATTGGTATGATGCGACAGTGAATGATGAAAACTCCTATCAAGCCAAAGTAATTTTGCCAAATATTTTACGTTTACTAGCTCCAGAAAAAGGCAAAAAAATTCTCGATCTGGCTTGTGGTCAGGGTTATTTTTCTCATGCTCTATCTGGCCACGGCGCGTCTGTCGTCGGTGTGGATATCGCTCCGGAACTCGTCAGTGTCGCCAAAGCGCATGCGGGTCATACGGAAGAATTTTATGTTGCCAGTGCTCATGATTTATCAAAGTTTGACAATAATCGATTTGATGCTGCTCTGTGTGTTCTGGCTATTCAAAATATAGAGAGGATGACTGATGTCTTTGCGGAAGTTTCGCGTCTGCTCAAAAAGGGAGGAAAGTTTGTCGTTGTTCTAAATCACCCGGCTTTCCGAATTCCCGCCGAGAGTTCTTGGGATTTTGATGAAAAATCAAATGTGCAATACAGGAGGATAGACGAATACATGAGCGAATCAAAAAAAGAGATAGATATGCATCCCGGACAGACGAAAAGAAATGCGATAAAAAACCAAATAAAAAACACCACTATTTCTTTCCATCGTCCCATCCAAGTCTATTCAAAATCCTTGGCCAAGGCCGGTTTTGCCATATCCCGCATAGAAGAATGGATGTCACACAGAGAGAGTGAAAAAGGCCATCGCAAAACTGCCGAAGACCATGCCCGTCGAGAAATCCCCCTCTTCATGTGTTTGGAATGTATGAAACTTTAAAAAGTTTTTATTTTACATCCCGAATAACTAGACTGTATCGCAAGCCGTAGAGCATGAAAAAGCCGAGGAAGATAAATAAACCCCTCATATCAAAAACGGTAAAGAGAATTGTCGCCACAATCGGGCCGACGACATAAGCTATAGGCCGGGCCATGCGGTTGAAACTGATGAGATGGGTTTTTGTGGCATTCACTTTTTTGAAAAAATA
>CAZVHT010000018.1:0-9957 GCA_964627275.1 uncultured Candidatus Saccharibacteria bacterium | reverse complement strand
ACGAGCTTTTTGGATATTTTTTATAAGAAGTGCTAATCTTTCGAGTACGGGCCTATAGTTTCAATAGTAAAACATCGCACTCCAAACGCGAGGTTCCTGGTGCAAGTCCAGGTGGGCCCGCAATAATAAAAAGTGACAGATATAAGTTCGAGACTGCGAGAGAGAGGGGTTGCCCTTAGGCAAGGGTCCCCTCTCGAGCAATGAGAACTTATATCTGTCACTTTTTATTATTTCTTGCTTTCCTTGAACACCACGTGCTTGCGCAGTTTTTTGGAATACTTTTTCAACTCAATTTTACGTTCTACTTTTCGCTTATTTTTGCGAGTGAAATAAACCTCGCCGGTTTCCTTATTTTTGAGAATTATCAATTGATCTTGGGACATGTGTATGAAATGAAAGTTGTTTCGACAGGTTATCACGAAGCCATCAAAGAGGCAATATCTGGGGTGTTTTAGGTATTCTCTGTATTTGCTGGTTTATGCGCGTCACAATCTCGTAATTGATCGTGCCCGCTTTTTCAGCTATTTCTTCGGCGGAAATTGTTTCTCTACCCTGCTTTCCCAAAATCACTACTTCATCGCCCTGCTTCACACTGGGAATATCCGTAACATCAACGATCGTCATATTCATAGAAACTCTGCCGACTATATTCGCCCTCTTGCCACACAGCAGAACTTGACCATTGTTTGAAAGACTGCGCGGCAAACCGTGCCAATAACCGACGGGAACGATGGCCAATCGAGAGTTTCTGACAAGTTCGTGGGTCAAATCGTAGCCTACTTTTGCCCCCCGAGGCGCCAGTTTTACTTCCGTGACAATTGTTTTCCATGTGAGAGCCGGAATCATCTCCACATCTTTCGCCCACAATTTAATTTCCCGAGAAGGCCATAAGCCATAAACAGCAATGCCAC
Source organism: uncultured Candidatus Saccharibacteria bacterium (assembly GCA_964627275.1). GTDB lineage: Bacteria > Patescibacteriota > Minisyncoccia > Phycocordibacterales > UBA6065 > UBA6065. The sequence goes on along the minus strand of CAZVHT010000018.1, from coordinate 9,046 downwards.
CGCGAGACATATCAAGATGAAAATCCTTTGAAAATAAAATGCCCGAACTGGCGGAAGCGTGAGTGATGGGTGTAAAACCGCTCTGACTTAGTTTTTCAATAATCCTCTTGAAATTTTCCGCCTGCCTATAAGAATAATCTTTACGCGGAGGATTTTCCATAGTGGCAAAGTGGGTATATGTTCCCTCTATTATTGCCGGGAAATTTTTGGCGGAAATAATGCGAATTACTTGCTGTATATGATTTTCAAGAATTCCCTGCCTATAGAGCCCTGTGTCAAATTTGAGATGAATGCGTAGCTTTTTGGGAAGTTTTCTATTTGCCAAGGTATTCAGAGCGTCGAGAGACGAAATAGTGAGAGAAATTTTCTTTTGGGCGGCAATTTTGAAATGCTCCGGCAATGTATATCCGAAAACCAAAATTGGCACTTTAAAACCCGCTTTTCGGAGCGCCAGAGCTTCTGTGACTTCATCAACGCCCAACCAATCCGCCCCGCCGGCGAGAGCCGCCCGCGCCGAAATAATCATGCCGTGCCCATAGGCGTTTGATTTGACCACGGCCATCATAGCCACTTTATCTGAAAGCAAAGATTTGAGTGTTTGAGTATTTTTCTCTATCGCCCGCGTATCAATCTCAAGCCATGTCCGGTAATTCTTTCGCTCAATCTGTTTCTTCATAATTTGGTGCGCCGAGAGGGACTCGAACCCCCGGAGGCCAAAGGCCGCGACGTTTACAGCGTCGTGTAATTGCCACTATACGATCGGCGCAAATGGAACTTCCCTACTTTATCAGATTTCCGGTTTTAAGCCACTTTTTCCGCCTTTTCCACTTCTATTTCATCGCCGAACATTTTTACCAGTACCGGCTTCTTGCCCTTTTTCAAATCAAAAGTAAATTCATTGTCTTTCATGCCAACCGCAATGGCCCCGCCTTTGTTTACCGTTTGGGAAATCATGAACCCTGCTATAGGCGTGAGAATTTTTTCCTGAATGAAACGTCGGAGAGGTCTCGCACCGTATTGTGGATTATAACCTTCCTTTGCCAAGTATTCCAAGACTGCCGGTGTTATATAGAGCCTGATTTCTTTTTCAGCCAGGCGTTTTATGACCTGTTCAGTCTGGATTTTGACGATTTCTTTTACGGCTTCCCTGGAGAGCACGTCAAAGAGAATGATTGAATCCAGACGGTTGAGAAACTCCGGCCTGAAATAATCCTTGAGGCTTTGCATTACTTTGTCTTTGACATCTTCATATTTTGCCTTGTCCCCGTCACCGGAAGCAAAACCGATTTTTTCCATTCTATCTATGAATTGGGCGCCGATGTTTGAAGTGAGAATGATGATGGTGTTTTTGAAGTTTACCACTCGGCTCTTTGTGTCAGTCAGCCGGCCGTTATCTAGGACCTGCAACAATATATTGAAGACTTCCGGATGAGCTTTTTCAATTTCGTCAAAGAGGATGACGGAATAAGGACGATGACGGACCATTTCGGTGAGAGACCCGCCTTCTTCATAGCCGACATAACCCGGCGGGGCACCGATCAATTTGGACGTTGAGTGTTTTTCCATAAACTCGGACATATCCACACGAATGAGCGCTCTGTCGTCATTGAACATAAACTCGGCCAGAGCTTTGGTCAATTCAGTCTTGCCGACTCCCGTGGGACCGAGAAAGAGAAACGAGCCGATGGGTCTCTGAGGATCGGCGATGCCTGCCCTGGCGCGCCGGACAGTATCGGCGATTTTTCTCACAGCTTCCGTCTGTCCCACCACCCGTTTGGACAATTCGCTTTCCATTCTCATCAATTTCACAGCCTCTTCTTCGAGCATGCGCGAAACCGGAATACCAGTCCATTTGGAAACGACATCGGCTATGTCTTGTTCGTTTATCTCTTCCTTGAGAATCCGGCGGGACGATTGCAGTTTTTTGAACTTTTTCTGTTTCATATCCAAATCTTTTTCGAGCATAGGGATTTTTCCGTATCTGATTTCAGCGGCGCGGGAGAGTTCGGCCTTGAGTTCGGCGGATTCTTCTTCCAGACGCATCTTTTCCAATTCTTTTTTGAGAGATTTGATATTTGTCAGAAGTTCTTTTTCACTTTTCCATTTGAGCTCCAGTTCCTGGGTTTGTTCCCTATGATCAGCGATTTCTTTTTCTATGGCTTTGATGCGTGTTTTTGGGGTTTTGGCTTCATCTTTATTTTCCTTGGCTGATTCGATTTCTTTGCGCAGAGCTTCGCGCTCTATCTCCAGACGCATGATTTTCCTGTGAGCGTCTTCCAGAAGAGGCGGCTTTGATTCCAGAGAAATTTTGAGAGCCGATGCCGCTTCATCCACCAGATCGACTGTCTTGTCCGGCAAAAATCTGTCTGAAATATATCGGGAAGACAGATTGACGGCCGCCATGATGGCGTCATCCGTAATGCGCACGCCGTGATAGAGCTCATATTTTTCTTTGAGGCCGCGCAGAATGGCGATAGCGTCTTCTATGGAAGGCTCGGCGACATGCACCGGTTGAAAGCGACGCGTGAGCGCTGGATCTCTTTCTATATATTTTTGATATTCCTTGATAGTGGTAGCGCCGATAGCTCGCAAATCACCACGGGCCAGAGCGGGTTTGAGCATATTTGAAGCGTCCATGGACCCTTCGGCCGCGCCGGCGCCGACGATAGTATGAATTTCATCTATAAAAAGAATAATCTTGCCTTCGGAGCGCTCGATTTCTTTCATGATGTTCTTCAAACGCTCTTCGAATTCGCCGCGATATTTCGTACCGGCGACGAGAAGGCCGAGATCAAGCAAAACGAGCTCCTTGTCTTTGAGCGATTCCGGCACGTCGCCCGTGGCCATGCGCAGAGCCAAGCCTTCGACGATGGCAGTTTTTCCCACACCGGCTTCGCCTATGAGAATAGGATTGTTTTTTGTCCGGCGGGAGAGAATTTGAATGATGCGCTTGATTTCCTGATCGCGACCGATGACGGGATCGAGTTTGTTTTCGGAAGCCAATTTGGTGAGGCTCTTTGTGTATTTGGCCAGAGTTCGAGGTTTTTTCGGCACGGTCTGTTCGGTGCTTTTTGTGGCTCGGAGTTCTTCTAGGACGCGCATAACCGCCGCTTTGGTTATGCGAAAACGAGAGAGGATATCCAAGGCCGGACTGGATACTTCCAAGAGAGCGATAAATAGATGTTCAGTGGAAATAAATTCATCTTTTAGGCTGGCGGCGATTTTCCCTGAATTTTCCATGGCTTGGGCCAATTCCGGAGTGAGATATATCTGATACGACTGAGATAGAGTGTTGCCTCCCGAGGCACCTTCCAGAGATTCTGCCAGAGAATCAGAGAGGAGAATTATGTCCACTTCCAATTTTTCGAGGATAGCCGTGACCATGCTCTCTTCCTGCAAAATGAGCGCCGAAAGCAAATGGAGAGGGTTGACATGATTTTGGGCGCGTTCGATAGCCAGCTCATGGGCTCTCCTGATGGCTTCTTTGGCTTTGGTTGTGAAATGATTAAGGGGTGGCATATGTTTTTAATATATTTGAGGGCAAGAAACTGTTTTGGCTACTACCGTCGTTTATGGCTATAACCTCGCCTAGGAGATTGACAAGTATAGCCCGACTGTCAAAGTTTTCTCCCAGAGCGTTGACTTTTATCCTATCGGTATTTTTTGAAGAAATGATTCCTGTGTCTACAAACAGTTCTTCCCTGCCTAGAATTAATATGACGGATTGTCCGAGTTTTATAGCGCCGGAATTGGCGAGGACAGACGGGGTATAAACTCTGGCCAATTTCGGATCGGTAGACTGCTCGGCTTGAAAGATCGAGACACCGGTTATAGAATCACGAGACAGAAACGACAGAGAAACAGCATTGCCGCCCTCCAAGTCGGCCCGGAGGTTATCAGTATAAACATTGTCCGTATAGACTGCAACTTTTCCCGAATTGGACAAGATAACGCCGAGACCGACAAACGCGCCATTGCTCCAAATACGCGCGATGGACTTCCCTGCCTTGGCTATGGCGTTCGTTACTGCTTCGTCTTCTCTCACCACAATCGTTTCTTTCATAGTCGTGGTTCCCGGAGAGACAGTTTGAATAGTTTTCTCAACGACGCGATTTATGGTTTGGGTGACGGCCGGAGAGTTCTGGTCCAAGAGAGAGACAGTGACGATGCCGGTAGCAATGGACGAAACAAATGAGACCAATAGAGCAAGCAGGATTATCTGCTGTCGAGTGAGGTGTTCCATGACTTTATTTTAGCACCTTTAAAGATTCAATTATCATGTCTACATCGCTCTCGGTAGTATCTGCCGAAAAACTAAACCGCAAGGTATTTCTAGCGCGCCAAATTTCACCGCCGAGAGTGGCGACGACATAGGAATTTTCCTCGCCTTTGAGGCATGAGCTTTTGGTAGAGCAAGCAATGCCGGCGCGATCTAGCATGAGAACGGCCATTTCCGGGTCGGAAATATTCGACAGGGATATATTTACATTATTTGGCAAACGTTTTTCCAGAGAGCCGTTTATGATCGCATTCGGCAATTCTTTTTTTAGTTGCGCGAAAAAATATTTCTGCACCTCTCCCGCTCTCTTTGATTTTTCCGCCCTCTCTCTCTGCGCCAGTTCGAGAGCGGTGGTAAAGCCCGTAATCAGTTCTAAACTTTCCGTTGTCGGTCTCTTGCCTCTCTCTTGTCCGCCACCGATCATCAGAGGTTCAAACGAAACGTGACGGCGGACAATGAGCGCGCCGACGCCTTTCGGTCCTTGCATTTTATGAGCATCCAAAGTCATGGCGTCGGCGCGCAAGCCTTCCATCTCGCAGGAAAGCCAGAGAGGCGCTTGTGAAGCGTCCGTGTGAAAAATTGGAAAGGTTGTGGATAAAGCACCGCTCGCAGATTTGCCTGTGCCCGTCTTCTCCGCCCGAATTTTCCGAATGCCCGAGCCGATTTTGGAAACAGGCTGTATAGTGCCAATTTCATTGTTTGCGTACATGCACGTGACGAGAACTGTGTCGGGTGTAATTGCTTTTAAAACTTCATCGACAGAAACAATTCCGTTTTTATCCGGAGCGATATAAGTAACCTTTACACCATGCTGTTCAAAAATCTTCAAAGTTTCCAAAACAGACGAATGCTCGATCGAGGTAGAGACGACATGACTGACGCGCTCCAAACGTGTGCGCAAAACCCCTTGAATAATCGTGGTATTGGCTTCAGTGCCTCCACTCGTAAAATAAATTTCTTCGGGTTTTACGCCGAGCACGTGTGCGCTTTTTGCACGCACATTTTCAAGCGCCCTCTTTGCCGACACTGCCTCTTTATAAATGGCGCTCGGATTCGCCCACATTTTCCGCGCCTCTTTCATAGCCTTTTCTACCTTTCCGTGAAGTGGCGTCGTAGCCGCCCAGTCCGCATATATGCGCTTGTTTCCAAAGTTTTTTCCAAAATCGCCAAAAGTAAACTTCATACCGTTATACTATGCAAAAAAACGTTTTTAAGCTAGTATATAAGCCATGATTCTAGACTCGAACATTCTCTTGGGAATTCTGGCATTGCTCGTCCTCGTCCTCACGGTCGACATGGCGGGCTTGCGGTGGAAAATTCGGAAAATGCTCCGAAACGAGAAAAATGCCGACTTTGGGGAATCGGTCATATCACTCGACAAGGATATAAAAGATCTCCGCGCGTTCCGAAAAGAGATGGAATCATATTTGGTAAATTTGGAGAAGAGAGTACGACGTAGTGCCCAGGTTTCGGAAACCGTTCGTTTCAATGCTTTTAGAGACGCGGGCGTCGGAGGCAACCAGAGTTTTGCCACGGCCATTGTGAACGAAAACGGCGATGGCGTGATCATCTCTAGTCTATACTCTCGCGAGCGTCTTTCCGTTTTTTCCAAACAGCTCTGCAAATTCAATTCTGACATAGAACTCTCCGCAGAGGAACGACGTGCCTTATCGGGAGCAAAGACAAAACTTTCCGAGCAGTAATTTTGAGGCATCCTGCGGTATGAGGTGCGAGTCTCGAGGAACGGGTACGGGTCCGTCCCGAGGGCTCCCGTTCCGAGACACGAGCGCCTCATACCGCAGGATGCCTACACAAAAATATGGCCAAAAAATCTTCACGAAAAAATACGCCGACAAAACCAGCGAATATCATAAAACGTCCGCCTGTTGTCGCTGTCATGGGACACATTGATCACGGCAAATCAACTCTGCTTGATTACATCAGAAAAACCAATATCGTGGAGAGTGAAATCGGCGGCATTACTCAGCGCATTTCGGCTTATGAAGTGGTGCGCGAAAAGAACAGCTCGCCTGCCAGTCAAGCAAGCACAGCTGAACGCATCACCTTTATAGACACCCCCGGACACGAAGCTTTTTCCGGCATGCGTCTACGCGGTGCCGCCACGGCAGACATAGCCATACTGGTAGTGTCAGCCGAAGATGGCGTCAAAAAACAGACAGTGGAAGCCTATAAACAAATAAGCGAAGCGAAAATTCCCATGATTGTGGCCATAAACAAAATAGACAAACCTGGGGCTGATCTGGAACGCACCAAAAAATCTCTTACCGAAAATGAAATTTATTTGGAAGGCTATGGTGGCGTGGTTTCTTATGTTCCCATTTCCGCCAAAACGGGAGTGGGTATAAAAGAATTGCTTGATCTCATCATCCTCACGGCTGATGTAGCGGGACTGGTGGGTGATACATCAAAACCGGCGGACGGCACAATCATAGAAGCCTATCGTGATCCAAAAGTGGGCATAGTGGCAACATTGGTTATAAGGGACGGCTCTCTCTCGACTGGCATGTTCGTGGCATCCGGAGAAAACTATTCCCCTACCCGCATGATAGAAAATAGCATGGGCAAAAAAATTACCTCTGCAGGATTTTCCAGTCCTGTGAGAATCATTGGTTGGAACAAAGCACCTCAAATCGGTAGTTTATTTGTAACACTCGCCACAAAGACAGAGCTTGAGAATTACCTCGAATCAGTCAAAGAAAAAAAGAGAAATATCTCTACATCTCCGCGAGCTATAGCAGAAGTGTCAGACAAAAAAATTCTGCCGGTTATTATAAAAGCAGACGTCTTGGGATCAGTCGAAGCCATAGAGCAGGAAATAAAAAAAATCAAAAGTGAACGCGTAGCCATAAAAATCCTCTTTGCCAGTATTGGCGACATAACCGAATCAGATGTAAAGGTTGCGGGTAATGACAAGCAAGCGGTAGTTTTAGGTTTCAATGTAAAAACAGACAGTCAGGCCGCGGCCATGATTGAACGATTGGGTCTGGAACATGCCGACTTTGACATCATATACAAACTGGTGGAATGGCTGTCGGCGAAAGTGACAGAACGCACGCCAAAAATAGCCACGGAAGAAGTGCGAGGTAAAGCAAAAATCATCAGATTTTTTTCTCGTACGCGCGACAAGCAAATAGTGGGTGGCAAGGTTGTCGTGGGCAAAATTCACATAGGAGACAGAGTAAAAATCAGCCGTCGGGAAACCATCATAGGCGATGGTGTCATCCGCGAGCTAGAGCAGGCCAAGGTAAAAACCTCGTCCGTGGCCGAAGGTTTTGAATTCGGTACCATGATCGAAGCCAAGATCGAAATCGCTCCGGGCGACGTCATAGAAGATTTTGTCATTGTAGAAAAATAGAGAAATTAAAAAAGAATCACAAAAAAATGTCATACAAAAAAGACAGATTTGACGGAGTAATACGCGACTTCGCCGCGCGATTTTTTTCCATGGAATCAAACCGCACCTCCATGATTACAATCACGAAAGTAACCTCAACTGAAAAAGGTGAGAGAGTAACCGTCTACTTCACCGTCTATCCGGAAAATCAGGAAATTGCTGCTCTGGATTTCGCACGGAGAAAACGTAGCGATTTCCGCAATTTTGTGAGGGACAATTCTCGCCTATCTATCATTCCCTTCTTTGAATTTGAAATAGACCGTGGCGAACGGGCCCGCCAGAAAATTGACGCTATCGCCTTATAACCATAAGATAATGATGTGACAACATATGTCGCGCATGACGGCCACGTAGAAAAGTGGTAATTCGTTCCTCTGCAAAAGGAATATACGCGAGTTCGATTCTCGCCGTGGCCTCCCTGCCCAGGTGGCGGAATTGGTAGACGCAGAGGACTTAAAATCCTTCGCTTCCTAACAGGAGCATGTGGGTTCGATTCCCACCTTGGGCACTGATCTGTACCCCATAAAGTGGACACGGAATTCCGGTCCAATGTCTTCTTTTGTTAGAATTAATCAATTAACCAAAAGTAAAGGTAAACGCCTTGAGCCCTGATTTTTGAATTATGAATTTAACAGTATGAGTTTCCGATTTGTCGCCTTGAATAATTTTGTAGAGTCGTGCTTCTTTTATCTTTACAATAGTTTTTCCATTTGAATTTTTGACAATATCCGCTCCAGCTTCTGTACCAAGAGGTTTTCCGTCGAGAAGTACTTCAACAAGAGTTTCCGTGCCCGCTTCTGCAACAAAGAAAACATCTCTGGCGGTGTATGTGTAGACGATGTTGGCATCCGCAGAAGTATTTTGAGCAAATTCAGGCGTTATGCTCCAACCGCCCTCGGGGAACAGGAGGTTCGCTTGTTGGTTATTGCGTGCCGATCCAAAATAGGTTTCAGGACTTTTAGCGCCATTTTGAATAGGTATCTCTCTTGTTACTGTCGTATTGATTGTTCCACTTTCTCCTAAAACTGCCATACGTTCTGCTAATGTTTCTTGGATTTTTTTCTCCGTTTCTCCATACGATCCCTCGCCGATGTGGTCGTAGACGATGTAGCCGTCAATATCGATGAGATATTTTCTCGGCCAATATTGATTCTTGTACGCCGTCCACGTCGAATAATCGTTATCGAGAACGACCGGAAACTTTATGCCAAATTTTTCTACTGCTGTCTTTACATTGTTGTAATCTTTTTCAAATTCAAATTCCGGCGTGTGTACGCCGATGATCACAAATCCCCTGTCCTTATACTTTTCATACCAGGCATTGAGATACGGCGTTGTTCGCTGGCAATTGA
>CAZVHT010000017.1:0-16578 GCA_964627275.1 uncultured Candidatus Saccharibacteria bacterium | reverse complement strand
CTATAAGTTCTTTTGATTATCCAATGCCTCTACGGGAACACCCCCTCTTTTTAAGAACTTCATGTTTTATAAACTTTCTATCAAGCCCTTATAAGTATCCAGCATCCTGACAGCTTTTACCTGTTCCTCATTCCCTTTATGGTATTCCTCGACTATCTCCATAAATCCGGACAATAGGGCGTTGCAAATCAGACGTTCGCGAGAAAGTTTATTTCCCGACTCTTTTTCATAACTGGAAACAATGTATTCAAAGTAGTTCGGGTAATCTCGAATGTACCGAGAAAATTCCTTTGCTATCTCTCCGTATTCTGCATTACCAAAATCAATAATTCCGCTGATCTTCTTTTCCTCGATGAGAATATTCTCATGGTGCGAATCATTGTGAATGAACTGAAATACACTACTGTCCGTAGTTCGATCAAAGATGTCTTTTGCTTTCTTTGCTAGTGCTCTGAATTCCTTGGGAACGGTAGGTTCAATAATGAGCCTCTCATATTCCTCTTTCACTTCTGGATGAAGACCTGAAGACATATCGATCTTTATATCGCTTGCTTTCGCAATTTCTTTGGTAAACTTTTTACCGATTTCAGCGTGAAAATATCCGAGTGTCTGACAGGCATCAATCTTTTCATGCTCAGAAAAAGATCCCCAGACATCCTTCATCATTTCTCCCTCAATGTATTCATATCCATACATATGAGGATTTTTTGAAACAAAGACAACGTGTGGAGTAGGGATTGATAGATTTAAGTCATAAAGTCGCTTTGCGACAACGGCTTCTACCGCCAAATTATTTTGGGGTTGAAACTCCTTAACCTCTCTTTCTTGTTTGACTATATATTTAGAGCCATCACTTGTTTCAATATAATATGCTTCACTAACCGCTCCTCTTCCTTTCAATACAAAGAGAGCTATTTCTTTTTTTAATAATTCCTGAATTTTCTGTCGGATTTCTGACATAAATCAATTATACCAGAGGCATAAGGCAAGAGCGGCACAGGAATGGATATTGACGTGTTGGAACGACGACTACTGTCCCCTCTGCTTCTGCAACATGGAGTAGTCCTTGGAAACTCGGTATACTTTTATCCGGAATTAGATTACGGGTGCGGCCACGGCTTCACTCAGTGAAGAAAAAATTCTTTACTTCTGATGATTCCGGTATATATTCAAGTATCTGGTTATAAATATCTCGCAAAGTTCCTTTGGCTATGGAACTATACATAGGAATCATGACGGGGTATTTCAAAGTTTACCAACAACGATGGTTCGGCAGAAATTCCCAAAGAAGCCAAGTCCTCATCTTCTATATAGAGAGCTGTAGCTTCCCGTATATTATTTTCTAGTTCTGGTAATGTTTTTCCAAAGGTAAAAATAGGAAAATCCACCGCTTTGGCACAGTAAACGCCATCATCATCTTTTTTGATTGTAAACTGTTATACTTGACATATCGCTATTATATAACCCTATAAAAACAAAAACAAGTTTTGAATTTTTATTTTACCCCAACCAACTGCACTTCAAACGTCAGGGTAGAATTCGCCGGAATGGGGCCGATGGCTTGCTGGCCGTAGCCGAGTTCGGGGGAGACGATCAATTTGCGCACACCGCCCACTCGCATGCCCGCGATGCCTAAATCCCAACCTTTGATCACTTGTCCTTTACCCAGAGTAAATTCAAAAGCCTGCCCACGGTCGAGAGAACTATCAAATTTTGTTCCATTGGCGAGGGTGCCGACGTAATGCGTAGCGACAGTTTTGCCTAGGACGGCCTCTGCTCCGGTGCCTATTTTTTCATCATATATTTTCAATCCTGTGACAGTTGATATATTTGTCATTTGTTCTTTTTGCTGTTTTGTATTGTCTGTTTGGTTGTTTACAACAGTCGTAGTTTTTTGGTCTGTATTTTCTCCAGTTATGAAACTCCAGATATTGCCTCCAAAGAAAAGTATAGTTGCTCCTACCACCGCCACGAACACAGCAATCCGCTCACGCGTTTTAAACGATCTCATAAATAATTTTAATTTAGCTAATACGCCTACATTATACTATAATAACAAAACATATTTTATAAGAGTTTATCAACATACATGTTTAAGAATTTCTGGAAGAAACAGAGTGGCAATGAAACGTCGATCGAGGGTCATAATCTGGCGCATCAGCTTTCTCGGGAGGATTTTGTGTCTGATTCACGGCGCAGACTCTCTACTATAAATAATGAGTTCAGGTATACGTTCAAATTTCTGAAAAACTATCGCCATTCGGTTTCTTTTTTCGGTTCATCGCGTTTTAGGGAGGATCATCCATGTTATATTCACGCCCGCGCTCTCTCGCGTCGCATAGTAGAGGAATTAAAGTACGCTGTTGTTACAGGCGGCGGCGGCGGCATCATGGAGGCGGCCAACCGTGGAGCCTTTGAGGCCGGTGGCAAATCAATCGGCATGAATATCGTTTTGCCTCATGAGCAAAAAATGAATCAATACCTCACTGCCCATATGAGGTTCTATTATTTTTTCATCAGGAAAGTGGCCCTGTCTTTTTCGGCGGAAGTCTATGTTTTCTTTCCCGGCGGATTCGGCACGCTCGATGAGTTTTTTGAATTAGTGACTCTGATTCAGAGCAAGAAAATCACAAAAGTTCCGATCATATGTGTCGGGCGGGAATATTGGACCAGAGTTCTCGATTTGGCAGTTGTTTTGCGTGACGATTATCAGACCATCAGCCCAGGCGATGAGAAAATTTTCCATATAACGGACAGCGACGACGAAATTCTGAAAATCATAAAGCAGGCGCCCGCGCGTAATGAATAAAGATATCGTGAAAAACTCTCTAGAGTTTGCGATTGAAAAGAAAATCGTGGGGTCTCTCGCCCGCGTCGGAAAAATTCACACTGCTCACGGCATCATAGAGACGCCGGCTTTTATTGCTGTTGGCACAAAAGCGGCTGTTCGTGGTCTCACTGTTGAAATGCTTCGTGATATTGGCGTCAAAACTCTCATCGCCAATACCTATCATCTCTACATGCAACCCGGCGATTTGAAAGTGCTGGCTATGGGCGGGCTCCACAAAATGATGAATTGGCCGGGGCCTACTATGACCGACTCTGGCGGTTTCCAAGTATTTTCTCTGGGTGCCGGTTATGGCATGAATATTTCAAAAGTATTGAAAGACGCTCCAATAGTGCCTCTCATAAGAGAGCGTGATGAAGAAGAAATAAAACCGAAACTGGTGGAGATAGATTGCGACGGTGCTGCTTTCAAATCGCCGACAGACGGCTCGATTCATTACATCACCCCCGAACGTTCTATAGAAATGCAACACAATATAGGCGCTGATATTATATTCGCTTTTGACGAATGCGCTTCGCCGAATGAACCGCGAAGCTATCAACGCGTAGCCTTGGACCGTACTCATAAGTGGGCCGCGAGATCGCTTGAATATCACAAACAAAAACGAGAGCGGGGCAATGATTCACCTGCCTCCAAGCAAGCTATTTTTGGTATTGTTCAGGGGGGTCGTTATGAAGATCTGCGCAAAGAAAGTGCTCAGATAATCGGCGCCATGGATTTTGACGGCTTCGGCATAGGCGGATCGTTTGACAAAGAAGATTTGCACACGGCGGTTCGGTGGGTCAATGAAATTTTGCCGGAAAATAAACCTCGACATCTCCTCGGCATAGGCGAACCAGAAGATCTATTTCTCGGCGTAGAAAATGGTTGTGATACTTTTGATTGCGTCCTGCCGACACGCCTCGGCAGGCATGGAACGGTTTATACGAGAGAAGGCAAGATTCACATTGGCAATATTTTATATGGAAAAGATCTTTGTCCTCTCGATTCGGATTGTGAATGTTATTCTTGCAAAAACTATAGTCGAGCATATATAAGCCATCTCTACAAATCGCGCGAAATGCTGGGTCCCACTCTCTGCTCGATTCACAATCTTTATTTTATCGTCAAATTGGTATCCGACATGAGAAAAGCCCTCCTAGCCGATAATTTTCAAAAATTCAAGAATGATTTTCTTACTGCATACAAAAGATAAGGTAAAAATTTAGCGCAAACTTTCTTTCTTGCGCCGATTTACACATATGTTATCATAATGAAGCAATGACGCATTATTGCCCACAATTTATCACTGCAAAGCGCCTCGTCTGGAATGACGTTCGAGGGCTGGGTTATGATTTTGTGAAATAATTGTCAAACAATCTCCACACGAAACCAGAACCGAGCTCTCGAAGGAAACTTCATAGCTCGGTTTTTGAGTAGTTCTTTGTTCTATGATCGGAAACAATTCAGGAAAGGAGGAAACATGAAAAATCCTGAATCGCAAAAGTCACAAAACTGTCCCGCTATTGTCTATGGCAATCGCGAGTGCACGGTGCTTGTAAAAAAAGGAGCCGAAATCGGTTGGATGATATGGGGCAGGATGGTCGTCGCGGTTGTAAAGCTCGACGGTCTCTATGTTCCGTTTAATCTGGCCCAAAAAATACCCCCGGATGCGATGCCTATGCATCCTGTGCACAAGACAGCGTGACTTGCCCTCGAGGACCCAGAGCTCTCGAGGGCTTTTTTTATTGGCGGACGCGATATATAGTGGTAATTACGAAGTGTCAAAATAATGTTGCTACCATGCCACTTTTCAGAATAAATAACGTTTTCAAACCAGCCGGTGACCAGCCACAGGCCATAAAATCCCTTGTGTCAGGTGTAAAACAGGGCATACGTCACCAAACTCTCCTCGGCGTGACCGGTTCAGGCAAGACTTTTACATGCGCCAATGTCATAGCGGAGATAGACAAGCCGACACTGGTCATTGCCCACAACAAAACCCTGGCCGCCCAACTGGCTTCCGAATACAGAGAATTCTTTCCTCATAATGCCGTCCACTACTTTGTTTCTTATTACGACTACTATCAGCCCGAAGCTTACATGCCCGTAACGGACACATATATAGAAAAAGAGGCCATGATAAACGAAGAAATCGAGCGTCTGCGTCATGCTTCAACTCAAGCGCTTCTCACTCGCAAGGACGTCATTATCGTGGCATCCGTTTCGTGTATTTACGGTCTCGGTTCACCCGAATCGTATGAGCGGGTGAATATGAAAATTAGCAAAGGTATGAAAACCGATAGAGCAAAAATTATCAGACGTCTCATAGATATCCATTTTGAACGGACGAATGCCGATCTCGAGCCGGGACTTTTCCGCGCCGTGGGCAATACTATTGAAATCATGCCCGTCAATGAAAAAATAATTTACCGCTTGAAATTTGGAGACAATACCGTGAGCGGTATAGATCAAATTGACCATGTGACCCGAGCTATAAAAAAATCTCTGGGTGCTTTCTTTCTCTTTCCGGCAAAACATTTCATAACTGATAGAGAGCAGAGTGGGAGGGCATTGCGGACGATAAAGATGGAACTGGAAACGAGGCTTGGAGAACTAGAGAATGGGGGCAAACCCTTGGAAGCCGAGAGATTGAAGCGACGGACAAATTATGACCTCGCCATGATTCGCGAAATCGGTTATTGCAACGGCATAGAAAATTACTCTCGACATTTTTCGACCAAACACCCCGGCGAACCACCCGATACTCTGCTCTCATATTTTCCGCACAAATCAGACGGCAGCCCCGATTTTCTCACTATCATAGATGAATCGCATGTCACAATTCCGCAAATCGGCGGTATGTACGGAGGCGATCAATCGCGCAAAAACACGTTGATCGAGCACGGCTTCAGGCTTCCATCGGCCCGCGATAATCGTCCTCTAAAGTTCGACGAGTTTGCAGAGCGCGTCGGTCAGGCTATTTATACTTCTGCTACTCCGGGCGTTTTTGAAAAAGAGCACAGTGATCAAATTATAAAACAAGTCATTCGTCCGACTGGACTATTAGATCCTGTCATAACCATCCGACCGGTTGTTGAAAAAGGCAAATTTGGAGGTCAAATTGCCGATTGCATAAAAGAAGCCGAAGAGACGATTCGTGCCGGTTTCCGCGTCATTCTCACCACTCTCACCAAAAAAATGGCCGAAGATTTGACGGACTACTTGAAAGATAAAAAAATAAAAGCCGAATATCTCCATAGCGATATCAAAACCATAGAGCGTATAGAGATATTGACCAAATTCAGACAGGGCGTATTTGATGTGATTGTAGGTGTCAATCTCTTGCGCGAAGGCCTCGACCTCCCCGAAGTTGCTCTCATGGGCATTCTCGACGCCGACAAAGAAGGTTTTTTACGCTCGGAAACTTCCCTCATTCAGATCATCGGTCGCGTTGCTCGAAATGTAGAGGGTAGGGTGATTATTTACGCTGATGTAATTACGAATTCAATTGAAAGAGCTGTAAAGGAAACAAATCGCCGACGCGCTATTCAGGAAGCTTATAATAAAAAGCATGGTATTACGCCAAAGACGATCATAAAAGCTATCAGAGATATCACAGATCAGATGCAGACAGAGCACAAGAAGATCGTGGCCGAAGAATTGAAAATAGATGAAGCCCTATTTCAAAAAAATCCAAAAGCTCTAATCAAGGCCAAAGAGAGGGAAATGAACGATGCCGTCCGCGTGCTTGATTTTGAAACGGCGGCTCTATTGAGGGACGAAATCCAAGCCCTCTACCAGAAGTTGGAGAAAAAGTAATTTTCTATTGACAGAAAAAACGATTAGGTGTACCTTGTTGGAGAATCAATTTTTGTTCTTACTTTCACTTCGGGTGGCCTCCCCCCTGGACAAAGAGACTGCCCGTTTGAGAGCAAACCGAGACATCCCGGCTGTGTTGATCAGCTGGGACACGAGAAAAGCCCGTGGCGCTCCTTTATTTAGGTGGTACTGAATGGAGTTGTAGCGCCACGGGCGATTTTTATATATTTCTTTATTTTTCTTTTTTGCTTTTTTATATCACCGTGATAAAGTATTCACACTGACCCCCTAGGCTCCATCCTAGGGTGTGGTTGCGTATATATAATGACCAAAAAATCACACTTGGCCACAAAAGCAGATTTCAATCCCGGTGCCGAAAAGCTCGTGGTCAGAGGCGCGCGCACTCACAATCTGAAAAACATAACGGTCGAAATGCCGCGCAATAAAATGGTGGTCTTTACCGGCCTTTCCGGTTCAGGGAAATCATCTCTGGCTTTTGACACTATTTTCGCCGAAGGTCAGCGTCGCTATGTGGAGTCGCTTTCCTCATACGCCAGACAATTCCTCCGTCAGATGCAAAAGCCGGACGTGGACGAAATTTCCGGTCTCTCGCCGGCTATTTCCATAGATCAGAAATCGCGTTCAAACAATCCGCGTTCAACTGTGGCCACTATCACCGAAATTTACGATTATCTGCGTGTGCTTTTCGCCCGCATAGGCCATCCGCATTGTCTCGTCTGCGATCGCGAAATAAAAAAACTTTCAAACGAAGAAATTCTCGAGACGATTATTTCCGGAGTGACTGATGGAAAAACGAACGCTTTGCGCGAGACGTTTCCCGGCGAAAACCAGAAAATCATGGGTGTTTCCGTGGACAAGGCCAAAGTGCGCATATTTGCTCCTGTGGTCGTCGGCAGGAAAGGCGAGTACTATCAAATGCTTTATGATTACCTCGGCCGCGGCTATGAAACGGTGAAAATAGACGGTCACATAAAAAAACTCCGCGAGAGAATCGATTTGGAAAAGAATAAAAAGCACGACATAGACATCCTCATAGACGAATTTTTTGTTAGTCAGTTCAAGAACGATCCGAAAGCCGTGCGTGAGAGACTTTCAGAAGCTATCGAACGGGCCATCCACGAATCAGGCGGGCTTCTAAAAATTGAAGATCCGCAAGGTGAAAAACTGATGTCGGTTAAATTCATGTGTCCTTACGACGGCTATGCTTACCCCGAAGTCGAGCCCCGTCTCTTTTCTTTCAACTCTCCATACGGCGCTTGCCCAGCCTGCAACGGTCTCGGCACGAAAAATATATTTAGCGAAGAGCCGTGCGAGAAATGCGCCGGTATGCGTCTGCGTCCGGAAGCCCTGCATGTTTTCATGGGCGGAAAATCAATCGTTGATATTGTAAGCATGTCCATAACCAATGCCGCAAAATTCTTTGACGGCTTGAAACTTTCCGAAAAGGAAAAAAATATAGCCAAAGCCGTCTTGCGCGAAATAGAATCGCGTCTCCGATTCATGCTGGATGTCGGCATAGAGTATCTCACCTTGGATCGCAAGGCTTATACGCTATCCGGTGGAGAAGCCCAGCGTATCAGGCTGGCTTCACAGCTCGGTTCAGGGCTTGTCGGCGCTCTCTATGTCCTCGACGAGCCGACTATCGGGCTCCATCAGTTTGACAATGACCGCTTGATCAGAACTCTGCTTCATCTGCGAGATCTCGGCAATACGATCATCATCGTTGAACACGACGAAGACACTATTTTTGCTTCTGACTACATAGTTGATATTGGCCCCGGTGCCGGCCGTGAGGGCGGTCATATCGTCGTGGCAGATTATCTCGAACCTCTTTTACTTGCCAAAAAAAATGATTCGGATTCTCTCACCCTCTCGTATTTGCGCGGAGAGACGAGAATAGAAATGCCACCCGCCCGTCGAAATACCGACAAAGGCAAACTCTCCATAAGAGGCGGAAATATTTTCAACATAAAAAATCTGCATGCCGATATCCCTCTGGGCAAATTAACCTGCGTCACAGGCGTTTCAGGTTCTGGCAAATCTTCTCTGCTCTATGAAATCGTCCACAAAAATTTGCAGGCCAAGTTGGAGAAAAGACATCGCACGAATGAAGCTTTCAATTGCTCGTCTTTTACGGGAACAGAATATGTTTCCAGGACGGTTTTGATAGATCAGTCGCCCATAGGCCGGACGCCCAGATCAAATCCTATGACATATACCGGCACCTGGACTTTTATACGCGAACTCTTTGCCGAAACTATGGAAGCGCGCGCTCGCGGTTGGAAGGCGAGCCGTTTTTCTTTCAATGTTCGCGGTGGCAGATGTGAAGCCTGTCAGGGTAACGGCGAGATTGCCGTAGAAATGCACTTTTTGCCGACTGTCTATGTGTCTTGTGAAGTTTGCGGTGGTAGGAGATTCATGAGAGAAACACTGGAAATAAAATACAAGAATAAAAATGTCCACGAAATTCTGCAAACGACTGTTGAAGAAGGCCTGAAATTTTTTGAAGATATTCCGGCTGTCTATGATCGTTTGAAAACTTTGTCGGATGTAGGTCTGGGATATCTGGAGCTAGGCCAATCTGCCACAACACTCTCTGGTGGTGAAGCTCAGCGCGTCAAAATTTCTGGAGAGCTCTATCGTCCCGATACTCACCGCACAGTATTTCTCTTGGACGAGCCGACAGTGGGGCTTCATTACGAAGACGTGCGCAAGCTCATAGAAATTCTCCAAAAATTGGTGGATCACGGCAATACCGTGGTCATCATAGAGCACAATCTGGACCTCATAAAATGCGCCGATTATATTCTCGATATGGGTCCCGATGGCGGAGAAGGCGGAGGCCGTATCGTAGCCCGCGGTACGCCGGAAGATATCACCAATAACGATAAAAGTCACACGGGAAAGTATTTGAAGAAAGTTTTGAAGAAGAAATAAAAAAGTAGCAAGTGCGAGTCCTCGTCACCGCTTTTTTTTACTTTCACAAAATCAAAATAAAAAGCCCCGAACGATGTCGGAGCTCTAAAAAAATCAGTCTTTATCATGATTATGCCATAATCGGCCATCTGACATCATGCTGTCGTCGGCCGATGTCGCGATAGTTGTCTCGATCAACAGTCGGACGACTATTGCGCTTCTCGTCACGTCTGGCCTTGCGTTCTTCACGTGATCGTTGGTATCGAAAAGGGAAGATAATGCGAGGTTTTTCTTGATCGCCAAAATAGACGGCGATCGCACCAGTTTTCTTTAGATATCTTGGGGTCAAACAACGCAGGCCGAGAATTTTCATGACCACTCGGAGGGCTGTCTTGGGGCTCGCGGCCTTGAACGTCTCTTCTTTGCCGTTTTTGTGAACGATGGCGCCGGTATATTTAGACATAGTATTTATGACAACTCTGTTCTGTGCCGATCGAATGATCGGGTTTCATGTTTACTTTACATGATTATATTTCTCGGTCAATATGTCTCTTGTGAATATAAAATCTTTTGAAAAACTCGATTTGCCGGATACCCCCGGCGTTTATTTCTGGAAACAAGCCGGTAAAATTTTGTATATAGGTAAAGCGACGTCTCTCCGCGACCGCATACGTTCTTACTTTTCCGCCGATCTCGTCTGGGCGCGCGGTCCTCGCATGGTGGATATGGTTTTCAAGTCTGATTCTATAGAATGGCTAGAAACCGATTCGGTTTTGGAGGCTATGATTGCCGAAGCCAATCTCATAAAAAAACACTGGCCCGATTATAATGTTAAAGAAAAGGACGACAGGAGTTGGAATTATGTCGTCATCACTGGCGACAGGTTTCCGAGAGTTCTCACTATCCGCGGCAGAACGCTTGAAATGAAAGGCCAAAAGAAAGAGCCAAAAATTCGCGTCTCTTTTGGGCCTTTTACCAATGGCTCGGCTCTGCGTGAGGCACTCACCATTATTCGCAAAATGTTTCCTTTCATTGACCGTCATTCGTCTACCAAATATACTAGCGGTTTTTACAGGCAAATCGACCTCGCGCCGGACACGGCGACCGAAAAAGCGAGACTGTTATATAAAAAGAATATAGAGCACATCGTTTTGTTTTTCAGTGGCAAGAAGCAAAAACTCATGAAAGTTTTGGAAAAAGAAATGAAAGATTGCGCTCACGCCCGAGAATTTGAAAAAGCGGCTGAAATCAAACATAAACTCTGGGCTCTCAATCACATTCGGGATGTGGCTCTCATAAAAGAGGATGTAAAAATTTTTTCTAATTACAGAATTGAAGCTTATGATATCGCCCACATGTCTGGAAAAGATAGCGCGGGAGTAATGACGGTTATCTGTGATGGAGAAGTCGCAAAGAATGAATACAGAAAGTTCAAACTTTCTCCGGACATAGGAAATAATGATATGGCATCTCTCCGTGAGATTCTCGAGCGCCGTCTCCGGCATCCAGAATGGAAAATGCCCGATCTCATAGTTATAGATGGCGGACGAGGTCAATTAAATCTAGCGGAGAAAGTTTTGAAAGAACGTGGCCCGGCTATTCCGGTTGTTTCTGTTGTAAAAGACGAACGTCATAAGCCAGCCGATATTTTGGGTAACCCCGAACTTGTAGAAAAACATAAAAAGGCCATACTGCTCGCCAACAGCGAATCTCACCGTTTTGCTCTGGCATATCACAGAAAACTCCGACGTATTGGGTTATAATAAACTGATGTCTTTTGCGGATAAAACTCGTGTGGCGGTATTGCGCGGCGGGCCTTCGTCCGAGTATGAAGTTTCCTTGAAGTCGGGCGAAACGGTTCTCAAAAATTTGCCGGCAAAATATGAGCCGGTTGATGTTTTTATTTCTCGCACAGGAGTTTGGCATGTAGGCGGTATAGAGAAAAAGCCGGCGGAAGCCCTAGAGCGTGTTGACGTAGTTTTTGTAGCGCTCCATGGACAATATGGCGAAGACGGCAAAGTCCAGAGAATTCTGGAACACCTCGGTATTCCTTTTACGGGATCAAAATCTTTTGCTTCGGCTATGGCTATGAATAAACATTTGACCAAAAATGCTCTGACGCACTTGAAAGATAAAATAAAATTTGCCGCCCACAAAGTTTTTACTCGTGACGAAATCAAACAGATGGGTGTCCACAAAATTTTTCAAATCATTCCTCATCCGTCTATCGTAAAACCGCTTGCCGCCGGATCTTCTGTCGGCATTACAATCGTCAAAACTTTTTTTGATTTGGAATCCGCCGTGAAGAGAGCTTTGGAGCATTCCGATTCAGTTATTATAGAAGAATTCATAGAAGGCAGGGAAGTGACATGCGGTGTTATTGACGACTTTCGCGGACAGAAAACCTACTCTCTATTTCCGACAGAAATTCTTCCTCAGACTTCTTTTTATGATTATCACGCCAAATACGAGAGCGAAGACACGGGATATATATGTCCAGCTCAATTTGATGAATCGGTGAAGAAAACTATCCGAGAAGCCTCGAAAACCATTCACGAAAGTCTGGATTTGCGTCATTATTCTCGATCTGATTTCATAGTGCATCCAAAACGAGGTGTTTTTTTCTTGGAAGTAAACACCTTGCCTGGCATGACGTCGCATTCTCTCATTCCAAAAGCCATCGAAGCTGCTGGTTTTTCCTTGCCTGAATTCTTTGACCACCTGTTGACACTGGCTATTGCGCCTAAATAGAATAGTGATATTATTGATTATATGAAAAATATAAAAATTTCGGTCGGGGGCTTTACGCTCATAGAATTACTGGTGGTGATTGCTATTATTGGAATCTTGGCATCTGTCATAACCGCATCGCTCAATAGCTCACGCACCAAAGGCGTTGACGCGGCTATTATGCAGAATGTGAGTGGCGCTCGTACTCAAGCGGAATTGTATTACAGTGACAATGCCGAGTCATATACGGGCATTTGTGACACAGTGGCTACTGCAAATGGTACACGGACAATAAATGCTAATCTATTGGGTGCGCAGAGCGCGTGGGGAACTACCACTCAAGCTCTGAACATTGATTTGGCCACAGCTGGTTCATTTGACAGAGTGACGTGTCATGAAACCGCAAACGGCGCGGCTTTCGCCGCCGAAGTTCCTCTCAAGGCCACCGCGGCTGGATTTCCTGTCATGTATTGTCTAGACAGCACCGGTACTCTGAAACAAGAAACCACAAACCTCGCTTCTGGGGCAGTTGCTTGCGATTAAAGTTCAAATCAAATTCAAATCTCAGTATTCTCTTGAAAAGCCAAAGTTTTTGGGCTATATTACTGTGGTCCAACTGATTCAATTGGGCCCTTAGCTCATCTGGTAGAGCACCTCATTTGCAATGAGGGGGTGGCAGGTTCGAGTCCTGTAGGGTCCACCACATTATGAAGTCTATTATATTCATTCTTTTTGGCGCCACGGGCGATCTGGCCGTAAAGAAGATATTTCCGGCTCTGGAAACTCTCTATAGGAAAAGTGTTATAAGTCCTGATTCGAGAATTATAGGTGTATCGAGGAGGCGATGGAATGATGCCCAGTTTATCTCCCATATCGGGGCCTTCAAAAGTGATTCTGCGAAGCTTATTTCATATTCGCGCATTGATATAGATCATGGGACAGGTTATGAAGAGCTTTATGACGAGATAGAAAATCTAAAGCGAAAAAATGTCAAAGCAGAAATAATCATATACCTGTCTCTGGCTCCCCGATATCAAGCAAAAACAATCGAAGCTCTGGTACGAGAAAAAATACTCGCTAAAGGCGTCAAACTTCTCATAGAAAAACCTTTTGGTACTGATGAAAAATCAGCCAAGGCTCTGGATGAACTACTGCTTCTTTCTCTAGATGAAAGTCAGATTCATCGCATTGATCATTATTTGGTAAAAGATACGGTGAGAGCGCTCATGGATTTGCATGAGAGCACGAAAAATTTCAGTCTCATGCTTTCCCGGGAAAATATTTCACAAATTCGTATCAGATTATTTGAGACCAAAGGCATAGAAGGCAGGGGAGCGTCATACGACCATGTCGGCGCTTTTCGCGATGTCGGCCAAAATCATATGCTCACAATGCTCGCCGTGCTCGCCGCCGACGTGCCAAAAAAATCGTGGACGGAAGCTCGTACCGATGTCTTGAAACATCTCTCTCCTCCCGCCAAAACATGCGAATTGTCTCATCGCGGTCAGTATGACGGCTACAGGAGAGAAGTGGGCGTAAAAGCCGATTCCCTGACTGAAACAGCTTTCAAAATCACCACCAGTTTGTCTCACGGAAAACTGGCCGGTGTGCCTCTGATTTTAGAGGCCGGTAAAAAAATGCCTGTGGCCGAAGTTTTCATGGAAATAATTTTCAAAAAAGTCCACGGTCTGCCTAAAAAAATGCAATTCAACGTCCAGCCAAAACAAGAAATCATCACTCTATATCCGGATGGTACGAAAGACGTTTTTCCGGTATCGATAGTAAACGACGCCTATGCCAATGTCATAAAATCGGCCATTGACGGCTCATCTCGTGAATTTGTCGGTTCACGAGAAATAGAAGCGCTCTGGAGATATGCCGATCACATTGTGGCTTGTTGGGATAAAGTGCCGCTTCAAATATATAGCGAAAACAAGCCGTTTTTGATAAAGTGAATAGAATGAAAAAACCAAGAAAAATATTTATTTTTGTCGGGCATCCTGATAATCAGTCTCTATCGGTTTCTCTGGCGGAAGCTTATGCCAGAGGGGCAAAATCTGCCGGATATGAGGTGAGAATGATGAAGGTGAGTGATATGAAATTCGATCCGATTCTCCATCATGGCTACAAAGTGATTCAAGAGCTCGAGCCGGATCTGGTGAAGTTTCAAGAGAGCGTCAAATGGTGCGAGCATTTTGTATCGGTGTTTCCGATCTGGTGGTCGGATATACCTGCTCTGATGAAAGGTTTGATTGATCGCGTCTGGATGCCCGATTTTGCCTACAATTTTCGGACAGGTCTCATTCCCGGCTGGTACCGCAGGCTAAAGGGTCGAAGCGTCAGAGTGATAGTCACTTCGGATTCGCACCCAGTGATTCTATGGATTCTTTTTGGAGGAAATATAAACAACTGGGTTAGAGGTGTTCTCCGTTTTTCCGGCTTCGCTCCTATACGCAAAACTTGGTTTTCCGGCATGCAAAAACTGCCTCCCGAACGCATTCAGAAATTGCTCGCCAAAGCAGAATCTCTAGGCAAAAGAGGAAAATAGTTATACACAGATTTCTTTGACTTTTTATGGCGTTCTGGTAAATTGACAATATGGTCAAATTAGTGAATCAGACAACTTTTGCCGCTAAGATAAAGGAGAAAAAACTCTATATCTTTAACCCGAGTAATATTTGCTCGCTTTTCGGGGTATCTCCAGTCGCCGCATCCGCTCTGCTCCACAGGTATAAAAAACGAGGATTTATTTTACAACTCAAGAGGGGACTGTATGTTTTTCCGGACGCTTTACCACCAGATGTTTATACCGCTAGTCAGATTTACGCTCCGTCATATATTTCCTTAGAATTTGCCTTGTCTTATCACGGAGTTATTCCGGAGACCGTTTACGAGATCACTTCAGTGACTACCAAAGCTACGCGCAGATTCGAAACTCTAGGGAAAACTTTTTCTTATCGAAAAATAAAAAAAGTGGCTTATACCGGTTATGAAATTCAAAAACAGCAAGGTTTAACTTTTAATATTGCCAATGCCGAAAAAGCATTCGTAGATACAAATTATTTACGATTGATGAGTGGACAGGAACCGATCTCTCGTTTCAATAAAGAAAAAATTAATCCGGAAAAAGCCCTACGTTATGCAAAATTGTTCGGCAATATGAAACTTACGGGTATAATAAAGACAACATTACAATGATCTCAATAGAAACACTCGAAAAGTTAAGTAAACAGTATCAAATGGGGGTATTTCCGAACGTTGCCAGGGAATATTTCCAGCATCTGTTTTTATCTGAATTATATAAATTGCCAGATTCCGAGAAATTACTTTTCAAAGGTGGTACGGCTCTCCGTATTATCTATGGAAGTCCTCGTTTTTCCGAAGATCTTGATTTTTCTCTTTTTGGTGTTTCTAGTCATGAAGTTAAATCATTTGTGGAAGGACTATTTATAAAAACACTTGCTGAAATAGAGAAGATGGGAATACACATTACTCTCGGTGAATTCGGTGCAACGAGTGGAGGATATTTAGGACTTGCCACTTTTCAGATGTTTGATCATCAGTCGATTGGTGTAGAAATAAATATTTCGACTAGGAGTGATGTAGTTGTAAAAGGTGAAGTTGATAGTATTGCGAATAATTTTGTACCAGCTTATACGATTATTCATTTACCACAGAGAGAATTGATCGAAGAAAAGATTTTTGGAGCATTACCTGAACGCAAAAAACCACGAGATTTTTACGATCTCTATTTTATGATGCGTAAAGGCATGATTTCCAATGAGCAAAAAAAGAAACTATCCGGAGCCAAGGACACCATACTGACAGATGCAAAAAGTATTAACTTTCGGGGAGAACTCGGAACTTTTTTGCCTACGGACCAGCATCAAATCATAAGAGATTTTCCCGCCATGCTTGGAAGGGAGCTTGATCGTCAGCTAAGCGGAGTATAGAAATTTATGGTAAAAATTCAAAAGGCACCCATGTAGGATGTCTTTAGTGTGTTATTTTGTCTAGATCGTATTTTGGCCACATATTATTGTATTCATTCTACTCAATATTTTGCTCTTATTCATCTTTTTTGATAGCTTTGTAAGATGAGTTTATCTTTAGGCATCGTCGGTCTGCCAAACGTCGGTAAATCAACTCTGTTTAACGCTCTGACGAGGAAGAGCGTCTTGGTGGCCAATTATCCTTTCGCCACGATCGATCCATCGGTTGGCGTGGTTGCTGTGCCTGATGAGAGATTGTGGAAACTCTCG
>CAZVHT010000016.1:0-7451 GCA_964627275.1 uncultured Candidatus Saccharibacteria bacterium | reverse complement strand
CGGATCTGTAGAGGCGATTTTTTTCGCGCTGGCGGTTATGGATTCGACGGTCGGGTCTATGATGTTCGATATTTCCTCCGCTATGCCTGATGACGGCGTGACGAAGGGGATAACTCCAGCCTGCATTGCCTGTATGACTGATGCGCCGCCGCCCTCGGAGGCCGATGGAAATATGATAGCGGCGCATTCTCTCATGACGTCCTCGAGCTTCCTATCGCCGACCATATTGCCGCCGGGACGTATGACCGGTCGTGGGTACCTGCGGATATTGGGCAACTGAAGTTCTTTTTCATAAGCCTTTTCAAATTCTTTTTCATACGGCGCCGGCCCGACCAGAGTAATAGTATATTCGGGCATTTGCGCAAATGCTTCTAGAACCAAATCGAGCCCCTTGAGAATGGCCCCTCCTCCGCCGAACCAGAGAAAATGTTTTCGGGCCTCGGCGAAATCTTTGCCTTCCGGGTATTCATAAAACTCAGAAGAGAAAACGGGTATTGAAATAATCTTGCTCGCCAAGTCTCCGTATGTGCCGAAAACTGATTTGTTGCCGTAGCCTTCGAGGAAATCTGCAAATCTGGCGTTTTCAGACGGCCTCTCGACTCTCTTCATGGAAAATTTGATGCCGCGACGCACCTTCAGAGCATCTATGCGCTTTTGTTCGGCTTCATTTTGAAACTTGGCGTGAGAAGAAACGATATGCATTACTTTTTTGCAATCGGGTCCGAGGAGAGGCGAAAGGCGTTCTAGATTTTGCTGTATGTCTACGCAAGCGGCATATTTTTTGCGAGAAATAAATGTGGCGTTGTCCCAATTTATGACGTCGACATCGTAACCTCGGTCTAAAAAAAGTTCGGCCATCGCTACGCAGGCATAGTAGTGAGGATGCGGGTCTGTCCATGATTTGCCCGGCCAAAACGTGAAAGGTACGGTCACAAAAGAAAAGAGTACGGCACCTCGCTTCGGCTTGCGGGTTTTCAGGTGTACGACACCCCAGAGCTTCTTTGTAAGCTTGTTTTTAGCGACTGTAATGTATGCCCGGACCAGATTTAACATGGCTCTAATACTCTGTATATTAGCATATTTTCTATAATCCATGTATGATTCAAAACGTTTCCGAAACTATTTATAGAGCCCTCTATGCCCGATAAAAAGAGCACGTGGATTATCATAGGAGCCGGCGCTGCCGGCCAGGAAGTGGTCGAACAATTACGTACCGGCAAGCGTACTGATATTGAAGTGGTCGGTTTCGTCGATGATGATAAAACCAAACAAGACAGTAAGGTCGTCGGCATCCCTATACTCGGCAGGATAGATGATCTGCCGCGATTGGTTGGGTCACATGGCGTCGATGAAGTACTCATCTCCGTGCCATCTCTCGGCGGCGAATTTGTAAAGCGCATCATGAAGTTGGTACCCCCAAATCTACCGATTAAAGTCTTGCCTTCGATCGTCCTCCTCGGTACTGTTGATCTATCTCTCATTAGAAACATAAATCCATCCGATCTCATTGGCCGGCCACTCGTAAAATCAGCCCAGCTTTTCATTGCAGACAAGGCAGAAGGTAAAACTTTTTTGGTGACAGGCGGAGCTGGATCAATCGGCAACGAAATTGTCCGTCAGCTCTATTACTCGAAAGCCGAACACATCATCATCGTCGACTCGTGGGAAGAGGGGGTCTTCAATCTCTTACAGGAAATTGAACCGAGACACAAGCACAAAGAGGAGAGGAGGATACAACCCTTTATCGGCAACATTCGCGACAGGGGCAGGATAGACGAGATTATGTCCAAATACAAAATTGATGTCGTCATCCACGCCGCCGCCTACAAACACGTGCCTCTCATGGAAGACAACAAAGAAGAGGCCAAAAAAACAAATTACATCGGTACCAAAAATGTTCTAGACCTCACGGTAAAGCACAAAATAAAAGATTTTGTTTTGATTTCTACGGACAAAGCAGTAAATCCCGCCAATGTCATGGGTAGAACAAAGCGTCAGGCCGAGCTCCTCGTAAAGCAGTTTGCTAAAAAACACAAAGATTACAGATTCTGCGCCGTGCGTTTCGGTAATGTGCTGAACTCATCGGGCAGTGTAGTGCCTATATTTGTAAGGCAGATAAAAAACCGCCTGCCGGTGACCGTCACCCATAAAGATATGACCAGATACTTTATGTCTATCCCTGAAGCCGTCTCCCTGGTTCTCCTTTCCTGGATTCTCTCCAAAAACGGTCAGATACTCGTCCTTGATATGGGAGAACCTATCCGGATCATGGACCTCGCCATAGACCTCATCAAATTTTACGGACTCGAACCGTATAAAGACATAGATATAGTCGAAATCGGCATCCGCCCCGGCGAAAAAATTCACGAAGAACTCGCCTACGACAAACGCCGCCTCAAACCAGGACCGATGGAACGCATCTTTATCGCGGAGGAGTTGTAATTATTGAAAATAGATGGTTTTAAAGTAACCGAAACTAATGTTTGATGATTGGTTACTTATCGGTGTTTCTGAAACCAGAGGGCGAGACAGAGGAGGGACCAGAGTTTTTGGGCGGTGTATTTGGCGATGCTCGGGCTCGTGGCGTAGAATGTGTCGCGGATTTTTAGGACTTGATTTTTGTTTAGGTAATCATACATTTTACTATCGCTTTCTAGGAGGGAGTTTACAAAAACTTTCATTTTGTCATCTTGGAGCCACAGGTCTATGGGTGCGCCAAAGCCTTGTTTGCGGCGATAGACAAATTCTTTCGGGAAAACTTCCGCGAGAATATCTTTGAGAATGATTTTATTTTTGTCTTTTGAGAGCTTAAATTCTGTAGGCAGATTGTAAACGTATTCGGCGAGAGCTGTATCCAGAAAGGGTGAGCGGACTTCGAGAGAGTGCATCATGCTAGTCCTGTCAATTTTGGAGAGGAGTTGGCCGGGCAGGTAGAAACGGAGGTCAAAGGCGTTGATTTTATGAATTGGGTCGGTGATGTCGCTTGATACGGCATACTCAAACGAGCCGTCGCTGGTGGAGGGTGTTTTCAAGAGTTGGGAGCGTTCGCTATCATCGAAAACAGCTATGATTTTTTTGTATGTGGAAAAAGCATTGCCAAAGAGGCGAGAAAGTTTCCATCTAGGTGTATGCCAATATTTCTGGTACCAGCCGTAGCCCATGAAAAGCTCGTCTGCGCCGTCACCCGATAGGGTCACTTTGACCTTTGACGAAGCGAGTCCGGATATCATGGCTTGCGGAAAATTTGATGAATCCGCGTGAGGTTCATCCATGTACTCAATTATTTTTTCCAGCTCGCCCACAAGGTCGGCTTTTACATCCAATGTGTAATGATCCGTGCCTATTTTTTTTGATGCTTCCAGAGCATAAGGAAGTTCGTTTCTAGCACCTTCATATCCCACAGAAAAAGTTTTTATGGGAGTTTTGGAATATTTTTGAGCGTAGAGAGTGACCATGGTTGAATCAATGCCGCCTGAAAGCAATGTTCCTATTTCAACGTCCGCCACCATTCTTTTTTTCACAGCTTGGTCAAAGAGTTGTTTTATTTTTGCTTTTGCTTCTTGATAAGAGACTTTCGGTTCTTTCTTTTCTAGATTCCAATAACCCCAGGTTTCAAGTTTACCATCTTTTACAACTCCGGCGTGAGCGGGAAAGAGTGTGTGGATATTTTTATATATAGTTTTGTTTGGTGGAACATAGAGAAGACGCAAATAATCTCCTATAACCTCCGGATTTATTTCTGCTTTTACAAGTCCTGAAGCAAATAAAGATTTTATTTCAGATGCGGCGTAGAACGTATTATTTACAAATGTGTAGTAAAAAGGTTTTTTGCCGAATCGGTCGCGCGCTACGAAGAGCTCATGCTTCTGTTCGTCCCACAAGGCGAAAGCGAACATGCCATCGAGGTGATCCACGCATTTCTCGCCATATTCAGCATACGCCTTGAGAATGACCTCCGTGTCCGAATTGGTGCCGAATTTGTGGCCTTTCGCCTCCAGAGCCTTTCGCGCGTCTTTGTATCCGTATATTTCGCCGTTAAAGACGATGGTCAGAGGGCGGGTGTTATCTCGCATAGGCTGGTGGCCTGCGGGAGATAGGTCGACTATAGATAGACGCGTTTGGCCGAGGATTGCCGATGAGTCGTTCGAATTTTCGAATCGCTCAAAACCGCGGTCATCCGGCCCGCGTTTGGCCAGGCAGGCGAGCATGGCTCCGACTTTCTGGTCGGAGATTTTATTCGCGTTTTTTCCGACTATGGCTATGATGCCGCACATTTAATTGTTATAGCTTTATCCAAGTTTCCGGAATAACGTCTCTGGTATCCGTGCTGGCTTTTTTGATATTGAACCAGCGCTCCGGCGCCACGACCATTTTGTTTGGATTATTGTTTAGCCACGCGCCCCACCAGGAAAAAGTGCTATTGGCTATGATGTTGTGCCTGCAGTGAGACATCAGCGTAATATCCTCGTAATTTTTATCGGCGCTGTTATTGACGCAAGTCACAGGATAGGGCAGGGATTTGAAATTTTCGACCGCCCATTCATAATCGTCTGAAAATATGAAAAAATGAGGCGAAGGCTCTCTATCGGTGATTTTCTTTATGGCGCTGTTGTAATAATCCATAGAGCATGTGCCCCAAATGCTGTTGGTGCCGGAGTTCGTGACGTAATCTCCGTGCCTCACGTGGATGGAGACGGCACGGGAGTTTTTTATTTTTTCGAGAATACTCTGGCTATACGGAGAGAGCGGTTCTTTCAAAGTCAGTTCTTTTAGCAGATCGGCTCTGATGTCCTTGAAGTATTTTTCCGTATTCCAATGACCCTCAAAATATGTTCCGTTTTTTGCCGAAAAGACTGCGGGATCGAAATGAAAAGTCTGCTCTGGATAATAAAAAGGCAGGATTTTTCTCTTCAGGCGCAGGTTTCTGTAAAACGCGTTGAAGGCCTTATTCTGCTTTCGCAACCAGACGAAACCGAAAAAATCGCCGTCTTCGGCAAAATTTTCGTGAATATTGAAGTGCTGTAAAGAATATTTATGGAGCTTGTAAAACGTACTGAAAGAATTTATATCAAGTGAGAAGTCGGTTTTAAGGCGAGATGACACAGAGCGTGCAAAGGCATATTGAAATAACTGATTGCCCAAACCGCCCACAATTTTCACGATTATTGACATATATACCTATAATATCGTTATATTGCTAAAAGTGTCAAAAAATCGACTTTTTGAGCTATACTAATATTTATGAAAATAGACCTTACAGATAAAAAAATTCTACTCACAGGCGGAGGAGGATTTCTGGGACAATATGTTTTTCAAAAACTCATAGATAGAGGCGCCAAAAAAGAAAATATTATTGTGCCGAAAAGCTCTGCCTCGGATCTTCGAGAGCAATCGGTTTGCCGTGAAATAACTCGTGGAATAGATATTGTCATCCACTTGGCCGCCACTGTAGGTGGTATAGGTTATAACAAAGAAAATCCAGCCATCGTTTTCTATGACAATGCAGCTATGGCTCTAAACCTCATAGATGCCGGCTATAAAAATGGCGTCAAAAAATTCGTAGGTGTCGGCAGTGTCTGTTCTTATCCAAAGATCACTCCACAGCCATTCAAGGAAGAATCGCTCTGGAACGGTTATCCAGAAGAATTAAATGCTCCTTATGGAATCGCCAAGAGATTGATGATCGTACAATCGCAAGCCTACCGCGAGCAGTTTGGTTTTAATGCCATACATCTAATCCCAATAAATCTCTACGGTCCGAGAGATAATTTTGATCCAGCTAGCTCTCATGCTATACCGGCTCTAATTCGCAAAGTAAAAGAAGCGCAAGAAGCGGGGCAGGATCATATAGAAGTGTGGGGAACAGGCAAGGCTACGAGGGAGTTTGTTTACGTGGAAGACGCGGCCGAAGCAATCATAGCCGCCACAATCGGCTATGATAAATCGGAACCGGTAAATGTAGGATCTGGAAGGGAAATCAGCATAAAAGATTTGGCCGAGACCATTTGCCGGTTTATGGATTTTAAAGGCAAGCTCGTTTGGGATAGTACCAAGCCGGACGGCCAGCCGTCGCGCCAGCTCGATGTTTCAAAAGCCCAAAAAGAATTCGGTTTCAAAGCTAAATGGTCGTTTGAAGATGGTTTGAAAGAGACTATAAAATGGTATTTGTCCCAAAAGAAATGAAAAGCACCGGCAAAAAGACCATATTATTCGGCGGTAGTGGCCTTCTCGGACCGATCATTCTGGAACTGTACCCGGATATGATTTCCGTGGGCAGAACCGCGCCTCCTCCATATATAAAAAACAAACACATACATATAGACGACATCGGCGACTTGAGCGTCTTGGACGAGCTCGATTTCGACAAAGTTATCTTTATGATAGGAAATTCGAATCATCACGAGATAAACACCAAATGCATGATGGGCTTTGAATATAACGTCATTCCTCTGAAAAAAGCCCTGCACTATTTTCAAAAAAGAAATCTAAAGAAATTCATCGCCTTTACCACAATTCTCTTATACGACGTACACAAGCTGACGCTCCCAGTCGGTGAAAACCAACCTATAAACCCATACATAAACGATTACGTTTTTAGCAAATATATCGCCGAAGAAGTCACAAAGTTTTACAAAAAAATACCGGTCATAAACGTCCGTCTCTCAAATATTTACGGCCCGACCAAATTTATCCGCCCGGATCTAGTGCCCACTCTCATACAGAGTTCGCTTTCACCGAACCAAGCCGAGGTTTGGAGCACGAAACCAGTGCGCGATTTCATATACGCCAAAGACGCCGCTCACGCCGTGGTAGCCCTGCTCGCGAGCGACTATACAGGTCCTGTAAATTTGGGTTCTGGAGAAATGCGTTCGGTAGGTGATATCGTTTCAATCATAGAAAACTTGTCCGGTAAAAAAGTAAAAGTGCTCGATGTGCCGGTCAATGGTCCCATGAAATTCGTCACTAATATTTCACTCTTAAAAAAATTGACCGGCTGGAAGCCGGAGTATACTCTGGAGAGCGGCTTTGAAGAGACTTATAAAATTATGGCAAAATACGCTCCGGAATGCAGGTGGTGGGAAAAGAATCCGAAGAAGTAGGACTAATTTAAATTCCTCAAGAATTTTTCGAAGAAGACTTTTGTAGTATATTCACGTACGGTTTTTTCATAGGCATTGTCTATCATTTTCTGGTATTTTCCGACGTGCCAGTCGGCGAGAATCTCTCGAATCTTTTCTTCCAATTTTCCTTCGTCGTAATAGACGAAATCCACATCCGGCGTGTACCATTTTTCTATGACATTCCAAGGATCCCTACGGCAGAGCATGAGAGCTCGCGCCGCGGCCGCTTCGGCTATGCGGGTTTTGAGCTGGGGAGCGAACAACTCTTTTCTAGACACGAAACTCCAGAGCCAGTTCCACCAATTCTTTCTCGGCAGGTGAGAAAAAGCC
>CAZVHT010000015.1:0-8654 GCA_964627275.1 uncultured Candidatus Saccharibacteria bacterium | reverse complement strand
ATTTCATTTATCATCCATAGTTCTCCTTGAAAGTAACGCTCAAATAGAGTTCGTCAGTCGTTTTTTCTTTGTGTCAAAGAAAAAACTGGTTCGTTCTTTTTCCGGTGTTGATGAAAAAGAATTCTTTTTTGAACCGAATGTGAAAAAGAACGATAAATTCACCGTTCTATTCCGAGGTAGATTCTTGCCGGAATCTGGCATATTGACCGTTATAGAAACAGCCAAAAAATTGGAGGAAAGCGGTATAGAATTTCTGGTCATCGGTCATGGATTCATGTACAGAGAAGTGAATGCCTTGATGGACAGGCTCCACCCGAAAAATTTGACCATGATGAATGAAAAACTACCCATAGCGACACTCCGAAATCTGATGCTCCAAAGCCACGTGAATCTCGGCCAGCTCGCAAGCCACCCGCGATTGGAGAGAACTCTGCCGTGCAAACTCTTTGAAAGTTTGGCCCTCGGCCTGCCTTATCTCACAGGCCGAAATAAAGCGGTTTTTGAAATTCTCGAAGAAAATAAAACTTGTATCGTTGTCAATCAAGATGATTCAGATGATCTGGTCCGAAAAATTTTGGAATTAAAAAATAATAGACAAACTCTCGATCGCATAGGTAAAGCCGGATATGATCTCTATAGAGAAAAATTGACTTCAAAAAAATTAGCGAAAGAATTCATGTATGCTTGTTTCAAATAAAATGAAAATACTGGTCATAGGAACGATAGACAACAGAGGTGGTGCGGCCGGCATTTCATGGGAACTACGAAAGAGACTTAAAGCCGATGGTCATACGGTAAATACTTTTGTCCGCTATAAATATTCCAATGAACCAGATGTTTTTGTCATTCCCCGCAGGCGTTATCAAGACTGGCTCGTAAAGCTTTTTGCCAATGATCTGCGATTCGCCAATACCGGATATATTTTCAACACGAAAGAATATAAGGAAGCCGATCTGATTCATTGCCATAATTTACATAGCAATTTCTTCAATTTGCGCGATTTAGTGAGAATGTCTCGCGAAAAGCCAGTAATTTGGACCTTGCATGATATCTGGGCCATAACGGGATTCTCAAGCGACAGCGTTACTTTAAAAAACCCAAATAAAAAGAAGTTTCTCCTATATTTGTGGGACAATACTCGCCGATTGCTTGCCATGAAAAAGCATATATACGGAAAGTCAAAGCTTCATATAGTGACAGTTTCCGATTGGCTAAAGGCAGAAGTAGAAAGGAGTATTTTGAAAACACAGGATATAACTCGTATACACAATGGAATAGACACTTCGATTTTTAAGCCACACCATAAACAGAACGTGAAAAGAGAGCTCGGTCTGCCTCTGGATAAAAAAATTATAGGCTTCGGAAAAAAAGGCTGGATGGACTTAAAAGAAATCATCGAGATATACGAAAACCATAAAAACATTATTTTTCTCTCTATAGATACTCCGTATATAAATAAAAAAGTAGTTGCTCTCGATCATATTGAAGATAAAATCATGATGTCAAAATACTTGTCGGCGCTCGATGTGTTTTTTTACCCCACTCTCGGGGATACATTCGGTCTCATAGTTGCTGAAGCGATGTCTTGTGGGACTCCGGTAGTCGCCTATGACACCGACGCCCTGCCGGAAATCGTCTCGCATAGAGAAACTGGATATATAACCGCACCAATGGATACAGAAAACGCGGAAAAAGGTTTCAATTATATTCTAAATTTATCAAAAATTGAATACGACAATATGTGCCGTAAAGCGAGACAGAGAATTGAAAATCTATTCAGTTCAGACAGAATGTATCGCGAATATTTGGAGCTCTATAAAAAAGTCATTTCCGAGCGAGAACGACAAAAGAAAGGCTAAACAAATTCGGTATTACGCTCGCCAAAAATTTTGTGAAAAACGAGACGATGGGTATGGATTCAAAAACTGTATTTGATTCCAGTTTTACAAGTGAAAGTTCTGCGCAAGAAAATAGATTTGAAAGTACTGGCAAATTAAACCAAAAAACATGCCCTTTCTTCGGCTGATTATTTTCCGGCACACGACCTATGAGAGTCTGCAGACGGGCCGGCAGAGAGCTGAAATTCGGCACGCCAACAATGACATTCTTTTTTGAGACTCGAGCCGCTTCATTTAAAAGAGACTGCGGATCATAGAGATGCTCCAAAATATCAAGCATTACAACGGTATCAAAAGAGTTATCTGGAAAAGGCAGTCTATTAGACCTAAAATCAAAAACTCGCGTATTCAAGCCTCTGGCATTGGCTTTGGCGACACCTTCTTCTGACAGGTCCAGACCCTTGCCCATGACATCCTTTTTGCGTAGCAGAGAAAGCAGTAGACCGTCAC
This sequence comes from uncultured Candidatus Saccharibacteria bacterium, assembly GCA_964627275.1. Taxonomy (GTDB): domain Bacteria; phylum Patescibacteriota; class Minisyncoccia; order Phycocordibacterales; family UBA6065; genus UBA6065. The sequence continues at coordinate 6,306 of CAZVHT010000015.1, read as the reverse complement.
CAGATCCGAGATCTAGAACTGTGCCAGAATCTATCATATCCAAAGCGGCCTCGTGCCGAAATTGAATTTGCTGGTCTTCCCCTCTCCATCTCATGTTCTCAAATTGTTTTACGTCCATGCAAATAAATATAAAGTTAAGATACTAAAGTCGCCAGTTTACTGCCGAGTTCTCGGAGGGAATGATGCTCGACAGCCACTCGGCGCAGTTCTTTGCCCCACGTCGCCTTTTCGTCGGACGAAAGTGAGAGCAGTTTTTCCAATTTGGAAGCGATACTCTCTGCATCGTCTTCCTGCGCTATAAACAATCCCTGCACGAGGCCTTCGAGATTTTTGTTCGTGGCCAAAGTGAGAGTCTCGCAAGCCATAGCTTCGAATATCGTCTTGTCGTACATGCCTGAAGACGAGAGATTGACGAAAATTTCATGATTGTTGTATGTTTCAATCGTTTTCTCATTCGGAATGCCGGCATGAAAAGCGACAAAGTCTGATAAATTGTCATCCTTCACTATATTTCTCAAGCTCTGATGATACTCTCTATCCTTGTCGAGAGAATCGCCATATATGCTCGCCTTGAAATCAATCTGCCTTGCTTTCAAAAGCCTGAGCGCTTCAATGAAAATGTGCGGCGACTTTACTGGAGCGATGCGCGCGAGGAAGAGAATCGAGCGCGGAAGCTTTGGAACTTCAGACAATCGTCTAAAGAGATCCGTATCTACACCGACAGGCATTATGGACGTCTTTTTATATTTGGCCGTGTATGAAAACTTTGAGGTGCAGAAAATCTGCGTGCAAAAAGCGGCGGCGACGTCAGTCAGAATACTTCCCGCATGATGATTTCGCCACATATAGACTCGTTTGCCCATCATTTTCCAAAATAGACCGCCGAGCAGTATATATTCCTGATTCATGTGGATAAATACAACGTCATACTTTTGTCTAAATATATATTTGTAAAATCGTGTGACATACCCGAAACGGCCTATACCCTCCTCTTTACCTAGAGAAAGCACTTTCACATTCCCAGGCAAATTGTACTCACCTTTTTTTAAACATACGACAATTATTGATTCAAAATGTTTCGCGAATTCGGCAACCCATCGATGGTATACGGAAAGGACCGGATCGTTTGTATCGAGAGCTTGAGTAAATAAAAGAAGTTTCATAAATTAGAACAAAGATTAGAGTAAAGCCCTTTCTATATCCCTCTTATAGGCTTCTAGATAAGCTTGTTTTGAAGAATACGGATAAGCGTAGGCTTTATTGACTATTTTGCCAGACAAAGCTTTTGAGAGAAGTCTCGCGATTACTCTCACATTACCTGGTTTTGTAACTTCGGAAATGAGGAGAGATGCGATGCCCGCATCAGTCGCTACCAAAGTGGCTCCGGCCGCGTGAGCTTCGAGCATAGATAAACCGTATCCCTCGTAGAGAGATGTGGAGAGAAATACATCGCAGGTTTTCATATAGGAAATGAGAGTGTTGTAATCAACCCACGGCAAATGAATGATTGCTGGAATTATCGATTGCAAAGCTTTTATTTTTTTTTCCTCAGAACCCGAGCCTACGATGACTAGACCGGCATCCGGATATTCTCTCAGTACCGACGAAAAAGCTCTAATCCCGGTTTGGATATCTTTTTCTTTCGTGAGCCTCGAAGCCATCAGGACAATTTTTTTGAAATGAGGATACCTCTTTCTCAAATCGGCGTTTATTGGTGTACACTCGATTGCTTTGAGATCGGCGAATATAGGTAGAACGGAAGTTTTCACTTTCAAATCTGGTGGGAGCGATTGTCTGACTCTCTCCGATACGACACGGATAGCTAGAGCTTTTGGTAAAGTTTTCTTTGATACGGCAATCCGAATTTTATTGAGAAGGCTATTTTTGAAATAAGGGCTGTAAAAATCGGTATGAATCTGGATATGCAGAGGAATATCTAATTTTTCCGAAAGTTTCTTACCGACGAGACCGGTTTCAAAAGGATCTTGGGTTGTTATAATGTCAGCCTTGATGCCCAAACCGATCTTCACAGCATCTGTGACGTACAAGAGCTTTGTGATTGAATTTGTCGGATAGACAAAAACACTCTTTGAAATTTGCATGTTTGCTATTTTTCCAAGCGTGAAAACAACAATGTGAAGTTCATCAAAAAGCATACCATATTCGATCATACGCGCGCGGACCGGACTGGCCTCTTCGATAATCTTTGCGTCAGTTGATATCATCAATACTCGTATAGTTTTTTTATTCATTTAATTCTTTTTTAGTTCCTCGGAAATTCGGGCGAGCATTGCTTCGTCAGTGAATTTAGCGACGTCCTTTTTTGCGATCTTTGCCAGAGCTTCGGCCCGTTTTGGATCAAGTAGTAGCCCCATAATAGCCTCTAAAAGGCCTTCTTTGGCCCTAGGAGAGACCAAAACGCCGTTCTCGGTGTTTCGTATGATTTCGGGATTGCCCCCTACAGCAGTAGTTATAACTGGTGTGCCGAGAGCCATAGTTTCAATGATTTGATGAGAAAAACCTTCGTATAAAGTATTCAGAACAAAGAGATCGGCCGCTTTTACATATTGAAAAACTTTCTCTTGAGCAAGTCGGCCGGTCAGCGTAATTTTGTCGCTGATGTTTAAAAATCTAATTGTTTCCTCCAAACTATTTTTCTCCGGTCCGTCGCCTATAATGATGAGTTTTGCATCCGGCACGACAGGCAAAATCGCCGGCATGATTTCTATCAACTCTTTCATACCCTTCCATGGAACCAACCGACCGACACTGACGATGATACTGCCGGACAAACGAAGTTTCTGACGCAGAGCTGACGGCGTTTCTCTCAGTGGCTCAATGTGAAAGCCGTTGTAAATCACTCTCATCTTTGAAACGTCTACGCTCCACGCAGAAACAATCCTCTGGAGGTAAACACTCGGCACAATAATTTTTTCAGCCCCGTCCGCCACATATTTTTCAATTTTTTTGAACAATTTCACCTGCCAGGGATACTTTTGATATTCCCCGACAAAGTCATCCAGACTATCTTTTACGCCGAACCTCTGTGTCCCCTGCTCCCAAGCGTAATCGCCGGCAATACGCAGGAAAAATTTTTTGCCCCTTATCTGCGAAGCAAACAAAGCGGGCAAACCCACAGAAACGGGATCGAGGACATATATCAGATCGACATCTGAAGCCTTGCGGACAAGCTCCAAAAAGTATAAAAAATGCCTGATGATTTTTGGCTTGCTTAAATAATCGCCGAAGGTTGCAATTTCCACATCTATACCTCGCTTTGGCAGTTCATCATACAGCAGTTTTGCATAGGTCGCCGGCCCACCGATCTGGGGAGGATATATGCCAGTGGCAATGAGAATCTTCATGGAATCAGTATATCAAACACTTTTTCTTTCATATTTTTGGCCACCAATTTCCAGTCATAGTCCCTGACGACCATATTGAAAGCGTTGTCCACAATTTCGTCCCGCAGATTTTTGTCGTGGAGATATATTTCTGTTTTTCGGGCTATATCTTCGGGCGAATTTACTTCACAGAATAGGCCAGTCTCCTTGTCTTTGAGGAAATCAACAATACCACCTACAGGTGTGGCAATGACGGGAATGCGCGCGGCCATGGCTTCTATGAATGAATTGCCGAAACCTTCGGAAAGCGAAGGACGAATGAAAATATCCGAGGCTTTTAGATATTTCGGCATTTCTCTATGCGGAACGAATCCCAAAAATTTAACTCGATCGGACACGCCGATATCTCTGGCCAGTTTTTTCAACTCCGCCTCCTCGTAGCCCGTGCCTAAAACGAGAAAATAAACTCCCGGAATGTATTCCAGAGATTTTATGACATCACTCACGGCGTTTTTCACAACCAAGCGCGAAGTGGTTATGAGAATTGGCGCATCCGGTGGAATCTCGCGGTCTGTGCGAATTTTTTCAAGCTCCGATTTCGGATGTTCTTTCGCAAAGAGACTCGTGTCAACACCGTTTGGCACGACTTCTATAGGACATTTTGCGCCCATTTCCCTGCCAAAATCAGCCAGATAGTTTGAAATAGTCTGAATACGATCAGCGTGGGTGAAAATCATTTTGAATAAAGGAGAAAAAATACCTACGCGCTCCTTTATATAGTCTATGGGATCGCCTTCTTGGAGAGTGAGAATAAAAGGCACGCTCTTGTGAAATAATTTGAAAAAAAGCGCGCCAAAACCGGAATAGTTCGCCATCATGGCCCATGTCGCGTCATACCTCCGCTTTGCATGAAGCTGTGAAGCTTTGACACACGCCAGAAAGGAATAGAGATACTTGTTCAAATGCAGATACCATGGCAGAGAATCTGCCGAATCTCTCTGTGTGCCTGCAAAACCTATGCGATACACATTTACATTGCCGATTTTTTCATACTTCGGCAGTTTTTTATCCAATCGCAAAGCAATGAGATCAAATTCAATATCACCTGGTGGTATACGATCCGTAATCTCCTTTACAGCAATCTCCGCACCGCCTATAAATCGCGGATAGTAGACGAAGGAGAATATGAGAATGCGTTTTGCCATATCTATTTATAATCTCATAACGCTAAAGAAAGTTCCTACACATCCAGCATCTTTTTGAGGACGTCTTCGGGCACTTCTTTCAATGATGCTTCCTCTTGCGGTTGAGGTTGTGATGAAGGTTTGGATTGATGCTGTGGTTGAGGCTGGACTGCTTGTTTTTTTATGATGGCATCGAGAGCTTGTTTCAAATCATTTTTTGCTTCTGCACTGATAGGTTTTTTTTCGGGAGGCGCTGGACGACGAGTTTCAATTGGAGCCGGCGAACGTGGACGCGTATCATGATACGTATTCTGTTGATAGACATTTTGCCTCTGCGGAGGGCGTCTGTCATCTCTCCTATCATCACGTCTATCATCTCGCCTGTCTCCCGTGTATTGCGGAGAACTTTTGACGGTTGGCGGCGGCACATGGACCGGTTTGTCTTCTCCAATTGTCTGCAATTTCACACCTTCTTCCACAATAGATCGAAGCTGGCCGTAAGCGGCGCGGGAGCTCTGGATAACCTGGTCGCGGAAGGAAATCGGCGGTTCGGCAATCGGCGGCAGGGTGGTCGCCGAAAAAGGCTGTGAACCTATGCCGTCTATCATCAACCGCAGATAAATCTGAGCAAAGCCGAGGTTTACTATGTCTTCGGCCGTAAATTTCGGGGCGAATTCTTTCTCCAAAATTTCAGCGTCAAAAGAGCCGATGCGGAAAGCAATCATAGTGCCGACGTTGCCGAAAACGGCGGCGCGCACTTCATCCGACATCTGCTCTATGTATTGATGAGCGATAGTGAGATTCAATTTATATTTGCGAGCTTCCGATAAAATATCAGCGAATGATTCGTTTGCAAAAGACTGGAATTCATCCACATAGAGATAGAAATTCGGCAGGGTTCGCAGAACTTTTTCCTGCGTATCGGCGCGCGACATGGCGGCCAGATAGATTTTGGTTATGAACATGGCGCCGAGGAGATTGGCGTTGGATTCACCTACTCTGCCTTTTGACAAGTTTATGATGATAATTTTCCTCTCATCCATCATTTTGCGGAGATCAAAAGAAGATTTCGGCTGGCCGATGATGTTTCTGATCAGAGGATTGTTTGTAAACTGGCCGATTTTGTTTTGGATGGCCGGCGTGGCTTCGGCCGCGAATTTGTCCGTATATTTGGCGAATTCATCAATCCAAAAAGATTTGACCGACGGGTCGCTGATATTGGCTACCACTTTTTTCCTGTACTCTTTGTCGGAGAGCATCTTATTGACGCCCAAGAGAGTTGCGCCGGGGTATTCGAGCAAAGCGAGCAAAGTATTGGTGAGAATATATTCCATACGGGCCGACCAGGCGTCTAGCCAGATTTTCTTGAAGGTGGACATGAGGCCAGAAACAACCAAGTGCCTCTTGTCATAACCGACATCTTCCATGACATTGAAAGAAGTGGGAAATTCCACGTCAAAGGGAGCAAAATAAACTACGTCTTTTATCCTGCTTTCCGGAACGTAATTCAAGAGTAGATCGGCGGTCTTGCCGTGAGGATCTATAAAAGCCAGCCCCTCCCCGTTTTGAATGTCCTGCACGGCCATATTTTCGAGCAAGGTGGATTTGCCCATGCCTGTTTTGCCTATGACATACATGTGGCGCGTGCGGTCGCGGGCTTTGATGCCGAATTTTATTTTTTTATTGCGCGCGTCGGTCTCGGCGAAATATGTGACTTTATCGTCGCTTGTCATTTCTATTATTATGCCCTTTTTTTAAGTATAAAGAAAGCAGAAAAA
>CAZVHT010000014.1:0-6354 GCA_964627275.1 uncultured Candidatus Saccharibacteria bacterium | reverse complement strand
CTCGACAGAAATAATTTCAAAACCCTGTTTTTTCAGTTCACGGAAGAGTTTTAGCGGGCTTTTCACATAATCCCAAGCCATGCTTTTTTCCGCTCCTAGCGCGCATTTTGCAAAATCTCCACGCAAATTTCCAAATTTATCCACGGGTGTCGGCGTATAACCAGAAAGGATAATTTTTGAAACACCAACAGCATCAGCCGTGCGGAATATGGCCCCGACGTTGTAAACAGAACGTATGTTGTGTAGGAGAACAAAAATTTCTCTTTTCATGGTCCCCCGAACAAGAGATTATTATAAATATTTTCTCCGATCATGATTATATGCAGAGTCTATACAACAGATTGCTTTTCATCAAGGCGATGAGTGGCGAGGCGTAGGTAGTAAAAAACCCAACAAAATATTATTCTGTTGGGTTTTGTCGTCTCGGAAAGAAATGTTCTATTCCCTTTTCTGAAGACGGGTAATAGGAAGGCCATGCTTTCGAAGTGGTTTGTTCAAGGTGTATCTTCCGTCCTCTTCTCTGGTGAGTATTCGATATTCACAATTATCAAGATTACCGAATGATTCAAATAACTCTTCCTCCCAACCCATGATTATCATAAGAAGGACTCGGAATTCAAATCCGTGAGAAAAAACTACAATGTCATGCCTTGTTTTTCTCTGTATCTCAAAGGTTTTTTCTTTGAATGCTGTCAGTCTGTCTATCAGGCTCATAGCACTCTCACCGGTAGGGAATGTATACCGTAAGACTCCGATTTTGTATCTATCCGCTTCAATTCCCGGTCTGTTCTCGGTGGTGATTTCACCCCAATTTTGTTTGACAATTAAGGGTTCCACCTCAACATGGATATTGGTACTATCTGTAAGTTTTGGTAAGACTATTTTGAGTGTCTGTACATTGCGAACTCCAGGAGAGGTGTAGAACCTAACATGTTCACTATTTCTTAGTAACTGAGCCAAAGTTGCACCGAAATTATGAGCTTGTCGGATTCCTTTTTCTGTTAACGGAATTTCGAGATCGCTTAGTATATCGTAGATATCATCATCAACATCTTCAATAGACTCTGCGTGTCTGCAGATGATTATTTTTGAATGCTCCATAATCTATCCTTTCTGGTTGGTTTTTTTGTGGTTTTAAAGTAAACTCAATTTAATGAGCAACTTAGATGATAGGAGAAGTGACAAAATATTAATGATTTTGCGCGATAAAGATGTTTTTCCAAATGCACCAGAAATAACTGATGTGGTTTGGAAAGATCGTCCTACTGGCAAAGTCGTTCTTTTCAATATAGAGAATGAAATTGCTTTGATAGGCAATAAGGTAAATAATTTTTTCTTATTACCTGGTGGAGGTATAAAGGGCGATGAATCTATTCTTGACGGCACAAAACGTGAGTGTAGGGAAGAAACGGGTTGCGAAATTGAAATACAGGATGCACTTGGTGTAACTGAAGATTTTCGTTCAAGAGATAGTAAGCATTGTGTTAGTTATGGGTATTCCGCAAAAGTTATTTCCTGTGGTACACCAACCCTCACTTTAAGTGAGATAGATGTTGGTGCCCATGTGAAATGGCTCTCTTTATCTGAAGCAATAGAATTGTTTATATCCCAAGAAGAAAAAGTTAAAGCAGGTGAAGTGAAATTCTACAACACCTGCTTTAACATCATTCGAGATTCCCTTTTTATTCGTCGAGCACAGAACATCATCAAAAAATAGTTAGATTGTTACACCTCTAATTTTATTGATGATGTAGCTTGTTGATATTTCTTCTTCATCATAGCGAGGAAGAAACCGAACTGTAGTATTGGGTGAAACACTCGCAATATTTTTCATTCTCTGTTCCATTTTTTCTGCGCTATTTGGATCTTCACCAAATACTATACTATCAGGTCTTAGTAGTTGTAATGTTTCTCTACTACTTGGACTTGTATCTGATATGTATACAAAATCCACAAATCTGATACTTGCAATCATTCTCGCTCTTTGTCTCTGATTTATTATTGGTCGTAATGAATCCTTATACTTTCTAGCATATGTATCTGAAAGTACAGCAACCACAAGTAGTTCTTCAAGTGAAGCTGCATATTCTAACAAATGTATGTGTCCCACATGAATGAGGTCAAAACAGCCTCCAACCAAGGTAAACCTTTTACCTTTTGGTAAAACATTCTTAATTTCTGTAACACTCTGAAAGATATTTTTCATTGTCGTTCCTTTTGTAAAAGTACATTTTTGTTTACTGATTCTATGTGTATTATATACCCCACGACGACATACCACTGAAACTCTCAATAAAAGTTCGATTCTACTCTGGGTCCATCCAAAAAGACATCAAAAAGTGTTGATAATTATAGTGTAAAACTTTGTCCCCCTCACAAGAGATTATTATAAATATTTTCTCCGATCATGATTATATGCAAAGTCTATACAATCGGATGATTTTCATCAAGAAGATGAAAAATGAAGTGTAATGAAACTACTATTTAATATAAGGAACGAACAAGCAATAGAAAACCGCCTCGCCAAGAGACGTTGCGGTCTCTACAGCTCGGCGGTTAAACAGAGGAATAAATTACTTACCTCGCCTAAATCGAAGAATTCGACTTGTGACTGATGTGGCTTTACTCAATTCATCAGCAATCTTATCCGTTGCCTCGTCTAGGGTCATCGCTTGCCCCTCCGGCATTGAAGCAATCATAGCGTCGATAAACCTACATGATTCCGCAAGTCGACGAGTGAGACTAAACCCATCTGGGAGATCCAATACCAAGCGGTCGGAAAGGTGAAAATCTTCTGCGTGAAGCGCTGAACCTCTCAGGTTTACACCCTCCCCTCCGCTATAATCACTGAATACCATTTCTCCCCGAGCATCCCAAACTCGCCCAGTAACAATAGTTACTCCCTTACGGATGACCAACACTTTTTTGCCGTAAAACTCCTCAAAAGCGTCTAGGGTATCGAATTTGAGGTCTTCAAATTCAAACCAGAGCGCTTGTTCATAATCCACAACAACAATTTCAATTTGCATAGCAAACTCCTTTCTTTATCTCTAGGATAATCAAAATTAAAGAAAAAACAAGTTTTTCTTATTAATGTAAACAATTTTTGTCCGCCCAGTTGGAATCGAACCAACGACCTTCTCCTTAAAAGGGAGCTGCTCTACCAACTGAGCTATGGGCGGATGTTTTGAGCTTTCGACCTACCAAAACAGCTATGGGCAGATTGATAAAAACGATAATACCACAAAAAGTCAAAACTTCAATTTTAACCTAGAGGTCGAGAGCAAATTTTTCGAGCTCTATTTCGAAGTTTATTTCTCCTCTATGGGCTTTGTGGTACATATGCACAAGCCGAGAAAGTATCGTGTCTATCTCACCTTCTTTCCAATTGGAGAGAAAGCGCTTGGCTTTTCCATAAACAAAAGGGTTGAGGCCGGCGGAATTTGCGTCTTTTGATTTGGCCGCCAAAGCCATAGATTTCACTTGCCAGAAGAGGATTCCATGGATCTCTTCGGCCACAGCGTCACGATTTATTGCATCGCGATAGAGTATCCAAAGTTTTTTCTTGTCGCGCGCGCCCAGGGCATCAGCCAAGGCAAAGAAGTTTGAAGACTTCTCCTGCGTTTCTTCATTGAGAATATACTCTTGAACTTTTTCCGCTCTTTTTTCGAGCTTTTTCAAAACCTCTTTTGTAAGTTTGCCTTCAAAAAAAATAAATATATTTGGCGACTGCGCGATTATCTCGATCTTGTCGAGTATCACCTCTCGCACATCTTTGTTTTCAAGCGTACGATCCATAAATACAATCTGCTTGTTTTCAAAGAGACCTTGACTTTGCGTCAATTCTTCAAGTTTATCCAAAGTTACAGCTTCAGCCGTCAAAGTTCCGGCGGACACGTCAGGCTTTTTGGCTTTGAGCGCGTCAAAGAGAGCGTGAGACTTCTCGCGCGCTTTTTCTATGTCTGTACCGTGAATAATGTAAAGCATTTTATATTCAAATTTTATTTTATCTCATCCATCTCCCCCCAATTATTCCCCACTTTCGCGTCCGCGGTAATGCTAATTCCCCGTATGTCTTTTGGCAAAATGACTTGTTCCATAATTTTCTTTATCGGCTCTATAATTTTGGCGACAATCTCGTCTCTTACTTCAAACACGATTTCATCGTGAACCTGCATGAGCATGTAAACGTCATTTTTCAGACCTTTGTTTTTTAGATATTCATTTATGCGAATCATGGCAATCTTTACGATGTCGGCTTCCGTGCCCTGAATCGGCGCGTTTATGGCCATACGTTCGGCGGCGGCGCGAATGAATGGTAACTTTGACTTCATTCCTTCAAAATAACGCCGCCTACCGAAAAAAGTTTCTGTGTAACCTCGCGCCGCCGCCTCTGCTTTCACTCTCTCCAGATAGTCGCGCAATCCCGAAAACTTTTCAAAATATTCATTGTAAAATTTCTGGGCAGTGGCGCGGTCACAGCCTATATTTGCACGCAAAGCGTTTACACCCATACCATACATGACGCCAAAATTGATAACTTTGGCCTGACTTCTCATGGTTTTTGTCACTTTGTCCGTCGGCACGCCGAATACTTGAGAAGCAACCGCCGAGTGCACATCTTCTCCTCTTCTAAATATATCCATAAATTTTTCATCGCCGGAGAGGAAGGCGGCGATGCGCAATTCTATCTGCGAATAATCAAAAGCAACGAGTTTCCATCCTTTTTCCGCAATAAATGCGTCGCGAATTTTCCTGCCGAGCTCGGTCTTGTTTGGAATGTTTTGGATATTCGGATCTTTTGAAGCCATACGCCCCGTAGCACTGCCGGATTGTATAAAAGTAGAGTGGAGGCGCGATTTTGAATCGAGCATGGTCGGAATGGTGTCGAGATAAGTGCCGACGAGCTTTGAGAGTTCGCGATGTTTTAAAATATCGTCAATGATCGGGTGCTCGCCACGTAATTTTTCCAGTTCGGACTCTCTGGTTGAGAACGCCCCGCCGGCAGTTTTCTTCTGACCTTTAGTTTTGAGGCCGAGTTTCACATAGAGTACTTCACTCAACTGTTTTGGAGAGCTGACATTGAATTCCATGTCGGCGCTCTTCCATATGCTTTTTTCGAGTACCACCAAAGTTTTTTTATATTGATCGCCCAGTTCTACGAGATACGTCTTATTTATTTTTACACCGATTTTTTTCATCTCATCGAGGATCGGTATAAGTGGTTTCTCTATGTCATTCCAGACCTTTGTTAAGCCACGCTTTTCAATCTCTCCCTCCAGCGCTTTGTACGCATCGGCAAAAGTTTTGGCATTTGTAAAACCTATTATATCTTCGATTTTTGGGTCCGTTAGATTGGAGTTTATGAGCCACATCATGATGACGGCTTCGCGAAACAATGCGATGGAGTACGCGTCGCTGGCCTCTCGGCCATCACGCTCCGCCTCATTGCCCAGAACATTTTTTAGGCGGATTATCATCGTCCTGAATTCCAGATCGAAAAAAACTTTTGAGGCTTTTTCTACATCAACCGCCTCTCGCCAGGTCTTTTCCGGCAGTTTCCATTCTATTGGCGCGTCGCGCCTTATGGTAGCGAGTACTTTTGAAAATCGAGCGTCTTCTTCCCCATTTTCTATGAGCTCTATAATACGCGGAGTCATGCCCGTTTTTTTGAACTTCTCTTTATTTTTCTTCAGAGTCTTGTAAATATCATCTATGCCGCCGAATTCTGTGATGAGAATAGTGGCTGTTTTTTCACCTATGCCTTTTATACCTATGATATTGTCGGATGGGTCGCCGCGCAGGCCCTTGTAGTCCGGCAAAAGTTCCGGACCAAAACCAAAACGTTCTTTCACTAATTTTTCATCATATATAATAGTGTCTTTTATGCCCTTTTTTAGAGTATAGACACGAACTTTTTCATCGGAAACTAGTTGGAGTGTGTCCATGTCCCCAGAAGCAATAATCACCTCTATGTTTTTGTCTTTCAGGGTTTTTTCGACAATCGTTCCCAAAATATCATCAGCCTCAAAGCCTTCGTGATCATATATGGGAATATTGAGAGCGTTAAAAATATCGCGAGAGCGGATAATTTGCGTCACTAATTCCGTATCAGTTTTGGCCCGACCGGCCTTGTAGTCTTTGTATGCCTCATGCCTGTGCGTCGGCTTTGGCAAATCATAAGTCGCTACGATATAGTCCGGTTTGAGCTTTTCTATGATGCCGATCAGCATCGTAGAGAGACCGTACAGAGCCCCCGTCGGCTCACCTTTCGCCGTCGCAAAATCCGGCAGAGCGTGATATGCCCGATGGAGTATGGCGTGGGAATCGAGGAGGATAAGACGTTTGGGCATA
>CAZVHT010000013.1:0-18702 GCA_964627275.1 uncultured Candidatus Saccharibacteria bacterium | reverse complement strand
CCGAATGAGGTCGGCCTTGCTCGCCGCCTTGCCGAGCTCTACCTGCTCTCCTATGAATTCATTGAGCTCATTTGTGATGGGAATTGATATTGTGGTCATGATTATTATACTACTATATTATAATACTAATATATAGTACATACCATGTTCTTGTCAAGAATCACACAAGAGCTGAAAACCATCGGTTTTCAGCTCTTGTGCTTGTATTTTTTAAACCTATCTCAAAGCATTAAACAGTCTCAAAATCTCATCAATTGAAACCAGTCCACTGCCGAGATTTGATTGACCATAATTCATACTTGTCGGATTCGTGACAGGGCACCTCGTCTTTTGAATTTGTACAGTTGAGATATAGTTAGCTCATGAAAAAAGAAGAAAAGGCTCTCATATCAATGACACCGAAAGATGCGAGATCCACGTATTAACAAACAAAGGATATTCGCTTCGAGATATCGAAGAAGCGACAGGTTTGCGACACAGCTCGATTGCATACGAGATTGGAAAGAGAACTAGAAAAGGAAGACCGTACGATGCGGCATACGCCAAGCATCACGCATACGTCAGGCGCAAATATTCGAAGAAGATCGGCATGAAAATCATCTCGTATATCGAGCTTCGAACGTGCGTCGAGGAATTGCTTTTAGACGATCAATCGCCGGAACTTGCTTCGGAATACATTCGGAAACATCGAAAAGACCTGCAATATATTTCTCCATCGGCTCTTCGCCGATACATCAAAAGCCCGTACGGCAGGAGAATTGAGGCCAAGAGGAAAAGACTGGAGCGTAAATGGAGGAGAAGGGCCTCCAGAACCGTCATGGATGGCAAAAGGATGATCGACAAAAGACCCAGGAGAATCAACGAGAGAAAGGGCGTCGGACACCTTGAGGGAGACTTCATTGTGTCGGGAAAATCAGGCAAAGGAATGATGCTTGATCTTGTTGATCGAAACTATCGAATCACCCTCCTGGAAAAAATCTTCCCTGTCTCGGCACGAACCGTTTTAAATGGATTTAAACGAATGAAAAAGCGATACCTGGAAATGAAAACTATCACATTCGACAACGACATTCTCTTGGTGGATCATCGCGAATTCGAAAAGAAGCTCGGCATCAAATTCTATTTTTGCCACAAGCATTCGCCATGGGAAAAACCTTCGATCGAAAACAGAAACAAAGTCATGAGAAAATTCATTCCAAAAGGATCGGATATTTCAAAGTACTCAAAGAAATTCTTTGAAAAGCTCGAGTCGTATATGAACCGCCGCATCATGGAATGCTTAGATCATCTGACACCAAGCGACATGATCAGTCGCCACAGGAAACGAAAAAAGCGCCCTACGGCGTCTTGAAAGAGAATTCTTGTTTGAAATGCAACTGTACAAGTTCAGGGGTATGGGTGCCTTCAGGCTTTACTTTGCTAGTATAGCACTTATCATATATTCTGTCAAGGTATCGTAATGTATATGAAACAGCAGGTATGGTTTCGAGTCGTGAGGACATTTAGGACCTATCATGTTGAGCGAATTAAATGGTCCCAGTGTCCGAACGACGAGAAACTATACCTGCTGTTTTTTTAATTATTTCCTCGCCTCCACAATGGCCTTTTCCACCTGCGGCGGCACTACTTCATAATGATCAAACTCCATTTGGGCGTTCCCTTGACCAGATGTCATGGAACGCAGAGCTGTTGTATATCCAAACATTTCTGCCAGAGGTACTTTGGCGATGATGGAGAGTACTTGACCTTTTGGATTTGTGCTTTCAATTTGCCCACGTTTCGCGGAGAGAGAACCTATGATATCGCCCATGAATTTTTCTGGCGAGACCACTTCTATTCTCATGATCGGTTCGAGAATAACTGGACGAGCCCTCTTGGCGCCATCTTGGAAAGCCTGAGATGCGGCAATTTTGTAAGCGATTTCACTGGAGTCCACATCATGGTACGAACCGTATGTGAGCTCGCAAGAAATGTTTACCATTTTATAACCAGCGACGATGCCTCTATCCATGGCTTCGCGCACACCTTTTTCCACTGCCGGAATGAATTCATTCGGAATAACCCCGCCTTTGATTGAGTTTATAAATTCAAAATCATCATAGCGTTTTGTATTTTTCGGAATTTTTTCGCCTTCTATCAGAGCCGGCAGGGGCTTGAGCGTGATTTTGACGTGTCCGTACTGGCCTTTGCCTCCAGACTGCTTTATGTATTTCTGTTCGGCCTCGGCCGTGCCTAGGATAGTCTCGCGATAAGCCACCTGTGGCTTGCCTACATTGGTATTGACGCCGAACTCTCTCTTCATTCGGTCAACCATAATCTCTAGATGGAGCTCGCCCATGCCTGCTATGAGAGTCTCGCCCGTCTCGGCATTTGAAGTGATGTGAAATGTCGGGTCTTCGTTCGCCAATTTGCGCAGAGACATACCCATTTTCTCTTGGTCGGCTTTTGTCGCCGGTTCTATGCGCAGAGATACGACGGGCTCCATGAATTTGATGACCTCCAATATGATAGGGTTATTTTCGTCACATAGAGTGTGAGAAGTGAGAGCCTCTTTCAGACCCACAGCGGCGGCAATTTCGCCCGAGAAAACTTTGGCTACTTCCTCGCGTTTGTCCGCTTGGAGGCGGACGATACGGGAGAGGCGTTCGCGTTTGCCTGTCGTCGCATTATATATATATGAACCGGCTTCCAGTGTCCCGGAATAAACACGAAAGAATGTGAGCTGACCGACAAACGGATCGTTCTGAAGTTTGAAAGCCAGAGCGGAGAAAGGTTCGGAATCATCGGCATGGCGGATAACTTCCTCGCCCGTGTCGGGATGATGACCATGCACTGGAGGAATATCCAGAGGCGAAGGCAGATAATCAACAACGGCATCGAGGACGAGTTGGACGCCTTTGTTTTTCAGGGCCGAGCCAGTCATCACAGGGAAAATTTTGCAGGCTATGGTCGCCTTGCGTAGACCTTTTTTTATGACATCCATTTCAAATATTTTGCCTTCGAGATATGCCGTCATGAGCGAGTCGTCTGTCTCGGCGATTTTCTCAACCATCTCTGCGTGATATTTTTTGGCCTCTTCGACGTATTCGGCCGGAATTTCGCTTTCTATGACTTTTTCGCCTTTCTCTCCTTCAAATGTATAAGCCTTCATACGAACGAGATCGACGACACCCCGGAAATTTTCCTCCGTTCCCATAGGAATCTGAATGCGCACGGCGTGCTTGTTGAGACGTTCTAGGATTGATTTGTATGATTTTTCAAAACTTGCGCCCATGCGATCTAGTTTGTTTATAAAGCAGATGCGAGGCACGTTGGATTCGTCGGCGTAGCGCCAATTGGTTTCAGACTGCGGTTCAACTCCGGCCACACCGTCAAAAACGACGACGGCTCCGTCGAGAACGCGCAGAGAGCGTTTTACTTCAACCGTAAAGTCTATGTGCCCGGGAGTATCTATGACGTTGAATCGGCATTTTTTTGAAGTATCATCGGCAGGCATATATGTAGGGTTCCAAAAACAAGTAATAGTGGCGGCAGTGATGGTGATGCCTCGCTCGCGTTCTTGTTCCATCCAATCGGTGGTGGTTTCACCTTCGTGCACCTCGCCGATTTTGTGGATCATGCCGGTGTAATACAAAATGCGCTCCGACGTGGTCGTTTTTCCGGCATCTATATGGGCAATCACTCCGAAGTTTCTGACTTTGTCCAATGGGTAGTCGCGGTTCATATATACAATAGATTATAATCTAAAAAGAACGCATAATTACCACGCAAAGTGGGCAAAAGCTTTGTTGGCTTCGGCCATTTTGTGAGTGTTTTCACGCTTTTTGACGGCTTCGCCTTCGTTTTTGGAAGCGGCGATGATTTCATCGGCCAGTTTTACAGAAATCGGAGCGCCAGCTTTGTTTCGAGCGGCATCTATGATCCATTTTATGGACAGGGCCTGGCGTCTCTCCGGTCTGACTTCGACGGGAACTTGATAATTGGCTCCGCCGACGCGTCTAGAACGTACTTCGACATTCGGAGCCGTGTTTTTCAAGGCCGCTTCAAAGATATCCAGAGGATTTTCCGTCTTGGTCTTTTCTTTTATGATGTCAAAACATTTGTACACGTTTGATCGGGCCAGATTTTTTTTGCCGTCATACATGATGTAATTCATCAGTTTTGAAACTCTGGGTGACTGGTATTTCAGATCCGGAGGCAGGTCGCGTTTTATGTTTATTTTTCTGCGCATTGTAGTTTATTGTAGTTTGGAATTATGAGAAATTATCCGCAAATTATTTTGCCGGTATTATTTTGCGGCTTTTGGTTTCTTTGTGCCATACTGACTGCGACCTTTTGCCCTCTTGTCCACGCCTGTTGCGTCCAAAACACCTCGAACGACTGTGTAACGGAGACCGACGTCTTTGACACGTCCGCCGCGCAGGAGAACAACGGAATGTTCCTGGAGAGCGTGCCCTATGCCGGGAATATAAGCGGTCACTTCCATGCCGTTTGACAGACGGACACGGGCGATTTTTCTGATAGCCGAGTTGGGCTTCTTTGGAGTTTTGGTCGTTACTTTTATGCAGACACCACGCTTGAAAGGCGAATAAAAATATCGGGGCTTGTTTTTGAGCACGTTAAAGCTCTTTGTCAGAGCCACTGACTTTGATTTTCGTTTTAGTGAACGTCGTTTTCGCTTCACCAATTGATGAATGGTTGGCATTACTTGTTATGAATTAAATTGCGGACTAATTTTGAAGTAGGTGTAGCTTCGCGGGCCTGAAAGCTTGAGTTTTTACTTTCCGCCGTTACTCACCTATTCCCTTTTAAATAGCGTCAGAGACGCCAGAACAAGATACTATAGGAAGTGACAATTATCAAGTTTCAGCTAGGATAGGGATATGATTAAAGAAAACCTCTCTCTCGAACTTCTAAACAAGCACCGCGAAGCGCTGGGACTTGTGAGTCCCTTGGTTATTGAGAGTGGAAACGATTTATTCAAGATGAGCAAAAACGGGGCGGAAAGCGCTGTTATATTTCTGCCAAAATCAAAGTCTCTAATAGATATGACTTTGGCTCTGGTTTCAGGAATGGTTGTCGAAAGTGGTAAGATTGTTCTCGTTGGAGAAAAAAGTGCGGGCATAGAGTCGGCAAAAAAAGCATACGAAAAAAATATCGGTCTCATCGAGCAAAAAATTGTCGGCAATCATTCGGCACTGTATGTTGGAAAAAATCAGAAGCTAGGTGCCGACAAAAAAGTTATGGATTTCCTCTCTTACTCCCCTCTTGTATATAGAGATGTATCACTTGAAGTAGCAAATATACCTGGGGTGTTCAGTATGGGAGAATTGGACGAAGGTACGAAACTTTTGCTTGACCATATAGCATACGACAAGAAAAAAACTCTGGATGTAGGTTGTGGTTCCGGTATTATCGGAGCGATATACAAGAAAATCTCACCGAAAAGCGAGATTACAATGTCCGATTCGAGCAAGCTCGCTGTTTTGGCCACGCAAAAAACATTTGAGAGAAATAAAATTGAAGCGGAAGTTTTGGAGTCTGATGTTTTCGGCAATATAAAAGGAAAATTTGATCTCATCGTCACTAATCCGCCTTTTCACAAAGGCATCGAAACCGATTATTCTTTTATAGAGAAATTTGCCCGCGACGCCAAAAAACACTTGAATAAAAATGGTGAGGTGTATATCGTAGCAAACTCATTTCTTCCATACAGAGAGATACTCGAAAAACACACCGGTCCGACAGAAATCATGACTGATAATAAAAAATTTAAAGTATATAAAACGAAAGTCCCGTAATAAGTCGGAAAAGCCACGGTATGAGCGGCGCGAAAAATTGCCAGATAAAAAGGAGGAAGATGATGACACCGAGAAAACCGAATTTTTCCATTGATTGACGGATACGCATAAAACCCCGAGGTAAAATGCTTGATATAATTTTTGAACCATCGAGAGGCGGAATGGGAACGAGATTGAATACTGCCAGTACTATATTGACCGCCACTATTACTTGGCATATGACACCCGCTCCGCTAGCGAGCAAATCGTTTGGAATGAGATAAAAACGAATGAAAAATCCGAATATGAGAGCAAGCGAGATGTTTGAAACAGGACCTGCCGCGGCAACGATAGCTTCGCCCCATCTCTGATTTCGCAAATTATAGGGATTGTACGGCACCGGTTTGGCCCAACCGAATAAAAAACTGCCGGGAAGCATGAGGGAGATCGTCGGCAATATAATAGTACCGACCAGATCAATATGCTTTATCGGATTTAATGTTAATCTCCCTTCATATTCAGCCGTGTGATCGCCTAAAAATAAAGCGGCATAGCCATGAGAAACCTCGTGGATAACGACAGAAAATAGGAGAACGATGAGAGAAAATATAAATTGGAAATCCATAGACGATGAAAACCGATTAAGTGTCGAACTTGTCAAATCGCCCATATATGATAGCATGCTCGTACTTCCCAATACCAAATTTATGGCTCGGATATGCCCAATCACAAAGAGTACTTCTATAGTAGGCGGTGGCTATTCCAACGCCACCCGCGCTGCCCAGTTCAACCCTACAGGCAAAGTGCGCAAACACGTCAATTTTCAAAATAAAAAAATTTACATCCCCGAGCTGAAAAAATCCATTCGCCTCACCCTATCCACTCGCGGTATTAAAACCATAAATAAAAACGGCGCATACGTTACTCTGAAGAAAGCCGGTCTCATATGACCATATAGTTTAGTCGGTTGACAAGTAAAAAGAAAAGTGGAATATAGACCATGAACCCTCAACCTTTTCCTACGCTCTATGAAA
Source organism: uncultured Candidatus Saccharibacteria bacterium (assembly GCA_964627275.1). Classification (GTDB taxonomy): domain Bacteria; phylum Patescibacteriota; class Minisyncoccia; order Phycocordibacterales; family UBA6065; genus UBA6065. The sequence goes on along the minus strand of CAZVHT010000013.1, from coordinate 11,888 downwards.
ACAATAATCGGTCTCGGTGTCTTGTCGTTTTTGGCTAGTCTGATCTCTCTATCCGTGCTCCTCGGCAGAACAACGATTTTCGACAGGCTGGACGGAACAGACCTCACATATCCTATGTTTGGTTTGACAGTTTCGTGGATTATGTTCATTTCTTGCTCTGGTTTCGTGATGATACGGAGAGCAAGAAAAAAAGTCAGCCTGTGGCCCGTAGAGAGACGGATGTATTCAGTAGCAACGACAAAAATGGTCTTTATCATATACGATCTCCTAGATCGCGAAGTGATATCTGTGAGAGAGCTCCAAAATAATCCGGAGTTTCTGGCCATTCTCTATGAATATCTGGACTACAAAAAGAGCGGGGGCAGAGATAATGCCCTTCCTCACGAACTGTTAACTCTATTTGGAGAAGTGGTAACCGATATATCGGCCATCGGAAAGGAAAAATGAAAATACTGATCGTAGTCGGTGTCTACCTGATTTGTGTGTTTGTTTTGAGTTTGGTAATGGCGAAAATGGCGAAAAAAGATCAAGAAGAAATTTTCCATGAGGATGAATTTTAAGATTGATTAGGTAGGACGAGGGAGCAAAGTTTTTGCTCCCTTTTCATTTGCAGAATTTCGTAAACATTTTCATTTTCTTGTGATTGACTCCCCATCCGAAACAAATTTTATGGTGCCTTCTCTGTCCGTCCGCGCTATTTTTATGCCGAGCCTCTCAAAAATTCCCAAAACATCCGCATGCGGATGTCCGTAACGATTGTTTTTGCCTGCGGAAATGACCACATATTGCGGCGCGACTGTCTTCACATAATTTTCACCGCTGGAAGTATGTGAACCGTGATGTCCAGCTTTGAGTATATCGCTTTCGAGGCGCGAACCGTCTATAGAAACCAAATAATTTTCTATTTTCTTTGTAGAATCGCCCGTGAGCATGATCGTCGTCGAACCGTATTTCATCTGTCCGACAATCGAGGCGTCGTTTGTATTTTTGAAACCGGAAACGTCTGTGTCCGGAAAGAGAACATCAAAATGCGCGCCGTCGCCGAAATTAATTATCATACCTCGCCGGGCCAATTCAGAAGGAATGTTTTTCTCCACGCGTAGCCGGCGCAGTTCATCGTCTATGGCATTTTTTGAATCTATGCCGGGCTCGAGAAACAGACCGACGCGATAGCGTTCGAGCACGGATGGGAGCCCGCCTATATGATCGGCGTCAGGGTGTGTCTCTATCACTACGTCAATTGATCGGTCGTAGAACGGCATGACTTCCGCGAGCTTTTGGAGAATAATTCTGGATGGTCCGCCATCAACCAATATGTCGTGCCCAGCTGGGGTGCGCATATATATGGCATCACCTTGACCTATGTCCAGAAAATAGATTTCGAGCTGACCGCGCTCGCGCTCCAGAGTAAAAGCAAAAATACTGACGAGAGCTATAATGAAAAAGGTGGCACATATTATCCGTCTGATTTTCATGCCTAGAGCCTATCAGGTGGAGATAAAGAAATTATGAAGAGAACATAAAGAAAAAATAAAGAAAAACGGGTATAATAAATCAGTATATAAGCAAAACAACATGAAAAAATTTGAAGAAAAAAAATTCAACATACCAGCCCTCAAAGGCATTTCGGCAAAAACTATAGAGGAACATTTGAAATTGTATGCCGGATATGTAAAAAATTTGAATCTCATACACGAAATTGTGGAAAACCAAAACAATCCGGAGTACGCGCGGAGAGAAGCCTACCGCAGGCAAGGATTTGAATTCGGAGGTATGCGCAATCATGAATATTATTTTTCTCACTTTGAGGGTGGATCAAAAGCCATCTCTCCCGATTCTCCTCTGTATAAAAAAATAATCGGGTGGGCGGGATCATTTGATTCTTTTCTGGAAATTTTCAAAAACCTGGCCACTACGCGCGGTGTCGGCTGGGCAATGCTCGGATACGACAAACAAACAAACACACTAATTCAATATTGGGTTGATGAACAGCACTTGGGCCACTTGCCCGGTGTTTCACCAATTCTTGCCTTGGATATGTGGGAACATTCTTTCGTCGCCGACTATCAGCCGTCAGGCAAGAAAAATTACGTGGATGATTTTTTCGTGAATCTCAATTGGCAAACAGTGGAAGATAATTTCAAAAAGGCAAAATAAAATCTCTCACTATCGCCTTCTACCATAAAACCAAATGATGCAACACACGAAAAATAAATAACTCAAAAAAAGCATGGCGGGGGTGATAGTCATTTTTACGGACGCAAACGGCAGTTCTCCGAAAAAAGAAACGACAAATATCATCCAGGAGAGGAGAATATCGGTGAACCATGCGAAAAGCAAAGCGATGTAGTTTGCAAAAAAGCCAAAGAAGCCGAGAAAGCCTGTCATAAAACCCCCAAACATGGACCACGGAACGGTTGGTAAAACTAGCAAGTTTGTGATGAGAGATATTATGGATACTTCGCCCATTTTGTAGAGCATAAAAGGCAGAATAAATATCTGCGTGGATATAGTAGTTGAAAGCATATCTCGTATTTGAAATTCCTCTGTGATCCACGGCAGTTTTTCCTTAATAATCGGCGAGACATATATCAGAGCCAGAGTGGACAGAAAGCTCAACTGAAAACCTATGTCAAAAACCAAAATGCGCGGATTTTGGAGGAGCATGAGCAGGCCGGCTATGGTGAGAGCCCGCGATACGTTGTAATCCCTGCCTGTCCTGCGGGACATAATGACAATCAGGGCCATGATGCTGGCGCGTATGGTCGTAGCTCCCGCACCCGTCATCAAGGCAAATAGAATAATGGAGAGGGCGCCGAGGGAATGAGCCATGGCACGCGGCAAAAATGAAAATATATTCATCAAGCTTTCAGCCACAATCGTGACGTTAGAACCAGAGAGAACAAGAATGTGAGTGAGTCCGGAGTGTCGAAAATCATCGCGCAGATTCACAGGCAAAGCGCCTTTTTCACCGAGGATAATCCCGGCAACGAGGGATGAATGTGGCTCGGGCATCAGACGTTCTATATTATCCATAAACGCTCTCTTTATTTTTATGAGAAGCGAAACTATGGAGTTTCCGTGATTGCTTCCGAGTTTTGAAATATGCGGACGATTCATAACGTACCGCACATCATCTTTGGAGAGATATGAGATGTAATCGAACTCTGGACCACCGGGGTAGCTCTCAAAGTTTTCCGGAAATTTCAAAATGCCTCTGATTTTTAGAGCTTGGCCGTATTCATATTTCGGATAGAGAGCGGTGGAAATAATTATTTTGTCCAGTGAATTATCCGGTTTGAAAAAAAAATTTTGTGTTATGTTTTTTTCTTCCGGCTCTTCGCTTATAAAACCATAAAATGTGATAATCTGATCGACATTATTGTCCAAACTATGAAAACTCGTCTTTGAAATTTCCAATCTATACGCCCCGAGACAAAAGAAAACGAGACAGACGATATATAGAGCTCTCCGCCCGTCTTTTACCGACAAACACGCCATCGCTATGAGGATAATAAAAGCGAACGCGACGCCTATGTGAATAAAAGAAGCGACAAAAACTCCCGCAAAAAAGGAAAGAAAAATTGAATAAAAAGCTCTATTGTCCATCTCTGGAGCCTATCAGACGGAGATAAAGAAAATATGAAAATAAAATGAAGAAAAGATAAAATGAGGAGCAAAAATAACTAGGATAATTTGACTGCATATTTCTCCTTCAATCCAGAATACAAATGCACATTTTCCCCGTCGGCAAACCGAGTAGCTATTTCATCACACCTCTCATTTCCATTATGCCCTCTGTGTCCAGCCACGTATTTCCATCTCATAGACAAACCCTCTCCAGCAGACGAAAGTCTCTCCCACAAATCTCTATTCAAAACCGGCTTTTTATTGGCTGTCTTCCAACCCTTGCTCTGCCAGCCCGCAATCCATTCTGTCATTCCCACAATGACATATTTCGAATCGGAATTGATTTCAATTTCTCGATCTGAAAGTTTATGATTTTTCACATACTCCAAGGCATTTATAGCCGCTAGAAGCTCCATTCTGTTATTTGTCGTATGATCTTCCCTTCCCCCGAGTTCAAAAATTTCTCCTTCGGTGCAAATTATCGATCCCCACCCTCCTCTACCTGGGTTTCCTCTGGCAGATCCGTCTGTAAAAATTCGGATAGACATGTTTAGAGTATATCAACAATCCGCAGACGTAATTCTGGGTAATTTTTAAACGTTGATTTTTCGAGATGAGCGACAAAATCTATTGTTGATAACGGCACAACGCGCGTTGGCAGAGATTCTCTCGGTAAAAAGAATTGAATGGCCGATATTTTTCTCTTGGTGAGATCTCGGAAAATAATTTCTGTATGATTATTTTCTTTACCAAAGCTTTTTATGGCGTCTATATGCGCGCCTCTGATGAGAAAGAGGGGTTTTGGATTACCGACACCGAAAGGCGAAAGTTTTTCAACATCATTATATAAATCCCATGAGACGTCTTCGAGAGATATATTGGCGTCCACATAATCTCGTGTCATTTCCACATCACCGATTTCAACATTAAGCGTTTCCGCGGCGTCTTCGAGCGAGCCGGCTAGAGCGTGTATGCTATCATTTGACACTTCAAATCCGCCGGACGCTCCATGTCCGCCGAAAACCAGAAAAGATGCCGGGGTTTTCTGCATTATTGATAAAACATTTGTCGCAATATTTCCATTTCCTCCACGACCAGATCGACACGAGCCTCTTATGATTCCCCCGCCATCCCTACCCCAGAGAAAAGCCGGTTTGCCGTATTGTTCCGCCAAACTGTTGGCTACCAGACCCAAGAGTGACGGCCGCCATGTCGGATTTCCCAAAACGATAACTCTTTTGTTCCCGATATCCCTCTCGGAAAGTATCTTTTTTACTTCTTTTACCAGACTGGCGACAGTCCCCTTGCGTTCATTATTGACATGTTCCAAAGCATCGGCATACGCACCAGCCAAAACCACATCACCGGTAGAGAGGAGATTGAAAGCGATGTCTGGAGAACCCATACGCGACGCGGCATTTATACGGGGTGTGATTGTAAAGCCAATATCATCCTCACTCAAATGTTCGCGCTTGATGCGCAGTTTTTGGAATAATTGCGAGAGGCCGGGACGCGGGGTCTTTTTCAAAACCTTTAGTCCATAGCGAGCAAATACTCTGTTTTCTCCCGTGAGAGGCACCATGTCGGAGAGCGTGGCTATGCCGACCAGATCCAAGAGCCACTTTTCCCAGCCGATCGGCACGCCGAATTCAGCGCCGTATTTTTTGAGAAAAGCTTGCACAAATTTAAAAATCACACCCGAACCGCAGAGCATTTTTTCCGGATATTTGCAGTCTTTTAATTTCGGATTGAGAATGGCATACGCTTCTGGAATTTTTGGGGACGGCTCGTGATGATCCGTGATGATGACATCCATGCCGAGCGAATTTGCATGAGCCACTTCATCTACATTGCCTATACCACAGTCTATGGTGATGAGCAGTTTTGCTTCTTTTGTCTCGAATTCATCAATCGCCTCGACATTGAGCCCAAAACCTTCATTGTGTCTATGAGGAATATAATTTTCAAAATTGACTACGCCTAATTTTTTAAAAGTGTCATGCAAAATAACCGCTCCCGGAATGCCATCGGCGTCATAATCGCTGTATATGATTATTTTTTCTCCATTCTTTATTGCCTTGTACACTCTCTCGACTGCTTTGTCCATATGGCACATGAGAAACGGGTCATGACTCTGAAGGTTATAATCCGGAGAAACAAAAGCTAGGGCATCTCTCATGGAATTTATACCCCTATTCATGAGAAGGCTCGAAAGTGCATCAGAAAAAACTCCAAATTCCACAGGCTTTCCCGCGATATTCTCTCGGAGACTATATTTCATAGAGATATTCTATCACGCATAAATATGCTATTTTTATGTCATGGAAAAAGACTGCATATTCTGCAAAATAATCGAAGGAAAAATTCCCTCTCACAAAGTCTACGCGGACCGAGATTTTTTGGCGTTTCTTTCCATCAATCCGGAGTCGCCCGGACATACTTTGCTTATCCCAAAAAAGCATTATAGATGGGTTTGGGACTTGCCTGCCGGCAGACAGAAGTCTCCGAACGTCGGGGCATATTTCGAAGTTGCCAAAAAAATTGCCCTAGCCCAAAAAAAAGCCTTTAATACAGATTTTGTCCTCTCAAAAATCATAGGCGAAGAAGTGCCGCACGCCCACATCTGGGTGTATCCCGATGAAAAAGTCGCCGGAGACAAAAAAGACTTTGCTGGAAATGCCGAGAAAATAAAGAATAGTTTCTAAATTAAACACCTACGCGTATTTTGACACCGACGGCACGAGCAAGTTTCTCGGTAAAAGAAAGAGTAGCACCAGATTTCCCGGATTCGAAGCGTGCGATTGCCGATTGGTGTACACCGGCTTTTTTGGCAATTTGTTTTTGGGTCATCTTTTTTTGATTTCGAGCACGAATGAGACCATCAATAATGGCAAATTCAAGTCTATGAGAGTTATATTCGTCCCTAAATTTTTTGTTTTTCATCCATTTCCTTTTGAGATCAGCAAAAGTTGTGTATTTCTTTTTGTTTATTATTCTCATAGTTCAATTATAACGTATTTGTTATAGAGAGCGCAAGAGTCGAGAAAATTCCCTGCGAGCATAATTAATATCATGTTTTGAGATTCGATTTCTCTTTTTAACAAACCCATGAAGTATCCAGATACAATTTAAACGAAAGACGTAAATGAATCTAACCTCCACGGAATCAGTTACGCGCAATTCAAACATTTTGTTGCCAATTGCTTTGGAATAGGGCATTCCGAGTAAGTTTCCGTGATTTTCAAGCAACTCAAAAGCCTCACTTGTTTTTCTATGAACTTTTTCATCAAAGGAATCAAAGAAACTTTTTACTCGAGAACTGAAAAATAAAATCTTCACCATTACAACCTAACAAACCTGAGATAAAGAAATTATGAAGAAAATTTAACAACTTTTTTATGAAGTTTTCAAGGCTTCAATCCCGGGCAATGTGCCGTGAGCCAGAAATTCAACCATAGCGCCACCGCCGGTGGAGACAAAAGAGAATTTCTCGAGAATGCCCATTTTGGAAATTATGGCGATGGTATCACCGCCACCGACAATCGTTTCTACTTTGTTTTCTACAATAGCGCGCGCCAGGGTTTCCGTTCCCTCTACGAAACCTTTTTCATAATCACCGAGTGGACCGTTCCAGAGGACAAATTTTAGATCATTCAGAAGATCGGCTATTTGATCAACCGTCCGAGGCCCCACATCCATGATTTTCTCATCAGGACCGACTACATCTGGACTCTTTACACTCTTTGACAGAGCACTCACAGCTATGACATCGATCGGAACAATCAGTTTTGGATTCATTTCGACATGTTTCAGATTTATTCTGGATTGGGCACTGACTGATCGGCCTATTTCATAACCTTTTTCTTTGAAGAGATCATTGGCCAGAGCGCCACCGACGAATACATAATCGGCAATACCCAGAAATTTTTCTATGAGAGGCAGTTTGGTGTCAAATTTTGCTCCACCTATGATAAAGAGAGCTGGTCTCGGAGGATTAAAAGCTTTTGAGAGTGATTCAACTTCACCGGTGAAAAGTGGACCGGCATAAGAAGGCAGGAGTCGAGGCAGAGAAATGATAGATGCGTGATCGCGATGAGAGACAGCAAATGCGTCGTTTACATATATGTCGGCCAGATTTGCCAGCCGGCCGGCAAAAACCGGACTGTTTTCTTTTTCGCCGGGATTTTGGCGCAGATTTTCGAGCATGATGATATCGCCCTCTGCCATACTGCCGACTACAGCTTCTGCTTCATCGAGTTTCGCCACAAAAGCCTTGAGCGATATTGATTTGGAAATATATGAAGCGACACGAGAGAGAGAGTCAGTCAGTTCATTTTCTATATGACTGATAATAATCGTTTTGGCCCCCGCAGAGCGCAAAAATTGCAGCGTGGGAAGCGATTTTTGTATTCTAAAATCATCTCGAACATTATCTCCTACTATCGGCACATTGAGATCGAGACGGACGAGCACGCGTTTGCCGCGCAAATTCTTCTCGTCAGCAATTCTTTTAAACTGATTTTTGAAATCAGGAGAGGTTGTTTGCATATTCTATGATTTTGCCGAAGGCTATGGGATCGAGAGACTGTCTGCCGACCAGAAGTCCGTCAACAGAGGCGTCTCTCAAAATGGCTTCGGCGTTTTCGGAATTGAGAGAGCCGCCGTAGAGAACAGGTGTCTTTAGTCCAACTTTTTTGCCGGAGATTTCCGAAACGATTTTTTTTATATAAATCGTCATTTCGTGAATATCCACGGGTTTGAGAGCCGTGTCATAGCTTTTGCCCACGGCCCAGACAGGCTCATAAACGACAATCAACCACTGGATTTTCTTTTTATCCGACAGGCGCGACAGAACGGTTACGATCTGTTCGCGAACTTCGCGCAAATAGCGAGCGTGATTATCTCTCTCTTTTTCCCCGACACAGAGAATGACGCGTAATCCAGCATCGAGGGCCTCGGCGGTTTTTTGGGCCACGATATCATCCGTGTCTCCCATGGCGCGACGCTCGCTATGGCCTATGATGGCATATTCAGCACCGGCGCTCCGAATTTGTCGTGCGCTGGCAGAGCCGGTATAGGCGCCGCGTGCCTCGGGAGCCACGTCCTGGGCGGAAATAGGAATTTTTTTGCCTGACAAAATGGAAATGAAAGGCGCCGGCGGAGCGATCACCACCGCTATTTTAGAATTTTTCGCCGCTTTGCGCGAAACAGTCGAAAAAATTTTCTTGGCCTCTTCCACTGTATCCGGATTCATCTTCCAATTGCCTACTATGGTGAATTTTTTCCTACTTTTTTTAATCTGCGCCATTACGAAATTATAACACGCGAATTATGATGCTTGTTGAAGCCAAAAAATGTTCGTGTGGAGGCTTTGGAGGCGTGACTATTCCGTCTCTTTCCAAGATTTAATTTGAAAACCCATATTTGGCAGACCAGAAGAAAAATTGAGATCGGACAAATCGGGATCGTATGTGATATTCGCGCCACCATCTATGGAAATGTGTTTGGCCGAACCTGCCTTGACATGAGCGCCACCAGAAATAAATAGTCCACCGTTCGGAGCAAAAACAACGGTATCACTCGCTCCTCCGTTTATAGATATAGCGGGATCGAGAGAACCGAGAGACAATAAAAGTATATGGCTGTCTGTATTGCCTAAAATTTGAGCTCCCCCAGATAGAGTTATAACGCCATCCGCCAATATTACATAACTCTTTGTATTGTCATTCGGCCTCACATATGCGCCACCATTTATAGTCACTGTTCCCGTAACCCACAGAGTACCCGAGACACGCAGAGTACCACCTCCGCTCACAGTCAAATTGCCGTTGATTTTTTTTGGCCCTAGAGTCGCCCCTGCCCAACCTACTGAGTAATTTCCATTGTAAACATTGCTGCCCGCTTCATCTTTCCAATCATTTATTTCGTCGTCCGGTACCGGATATTCCTCTAGAGCTGGATCGGTGCGAGAGGTATCGCAAGATTTATTATTTTGCACTCCGACCTGACAATAGAGCGCCCCAGATGAAGAAACATAACTAGCGGAATAAGAGTAGCTCTGGCCCACGGAAAGTCTGTTAAATTGGGTTTCTCCTGTAATACCCTGTTCATTTGTGCCCGTATATAATTTAAAATACGCATCGAGTCCGCTAGGCGATGTATTGTTCCAACTATTATTATATTTGCCGATTTTTGCCTGACCGTTTGTATAAGTCGAATTGGCAGCGATAGTGTAATAGTTGGAAGAATTGTTGCTCCCATCTATGACAATCCAGTATATCGTGCCGGAAGAAAGTAGGGGATTTGCCGTGAGAGTTATATCCATCCATCCATATGAAGTAGGGACCAGAGATGAAGATAGTGTGCCACTAGCCAGTATCGTATTACTAGGACTGCCGGCATTATTCGTAGTGATTTTTACAGTCGCATTGGCTGGATTTCCAACTTTTTTAATATATAATTGCAAATTTATGATAGACAAACTACTCGATATCATAAAACTCTGTGCTACATCTTGGGTACCACTGGTATTTCCAAAAATTATAGACTGAGTTGGTGTGCTAGGCAGACTGTTGCTGTCCTGATCGAGAGCGCTTGTTGATTTACCTGCGGCCACTGCCTCTCCAGATATAGTGCAAGAACCGCAACCACGTATAGATCCAGTGGTATATACGTCACCTGTAATACTCGATCCACCTGACATATCTACACCACCGAAACCTCCTTGGATAGCATAAGCGAACGAGACTCCAGTGCCTTCCTTCAAAACCAGACTGGTCGTACGTTTGATTCCACTAACATCAGAAGCCGATACAATAGTCTGCGAATCATCCTCATTTGTGGTGATAGTTGTTGTAGCTGTAGAAGTAGCCAGAGTGAGTGATTCAGAACTGCCGATATTTTTGCCGTTTTTTATACGATAAGTTGCGTCTTCCAGAGCCGATTCGGAAGTAAAGTAACTCTGCTTGGACAGAGACTCATTTCTAACCGTGCGCACTTCGCGAAAAACCGCGTCGGATAACCCAGCGATAATCGCCATCGTTGCTGTGAGAAAAAATATGAGAGCGGTGATCAGAGCGTAACCTCCCGTATTTCTCGTATTTCTGTTTTTTATGCGACTTTTTGTAAAATTATTTTTCATACGGGTTTTTTATTCGACATATGATCCACGCAAAACGTACGTGCCGTAAAAATTGACCGCGGGCACAGTGGAACTAGCCTCAGGGGCAATGGTCATTTCTATACGCACGGCCGTCGTCGAGGCAACAGTAAATAATCGAAAGGTCAGGTTTGAAACACTCATGGCTGATGGGGTCAAATCTCCCACAACCGCAGCATTATATATTTCTTTCACCCTTTCTTCGGCCAAATAAAACGTGGTGACATCATTTGTACCATCGACCTTTTTCATGTTGAGAACCAGCTTGCCAGAGCTCGCATTCAGTGTGCTGTTTATAGTATCAACTGAATTGGCTCTACGGATATCTCGAGAAAATCTGGAGAAGGCGCCTACGGCCGTGGAATTAATTTCCAAAAAATCCCTAGCCCGGGCCTGAGATTTGGAGACTGAAAGAGAGGTTTCTATTATTACCAAAAGCAAAAGGCTGATCAAGCCAACTGAAATGAGCATTTCTATGAGTGTGTATCCTCGGCGCGACATTTAAATGTTTGTCATAATAGATTGATAATTGGCCGTACTCGTAGCGCCTCTCCAATTCCAATCAACAGAAACACTGATGCGTAGGGTTTTTGGATCGACTGTACCGCCGGAGGTAACTATGTCATCAGAAACATCACGAGAAACAGAATAAACACGGAAAGACCTGTAAAAAATTCCGTCTATCTTTTCAGGAGTTGAGGTCACGCTCCATGACAAAGGGGCCAGGGTCAAATAATTTATGCTTCCGGAAGCCAGATTGGACAATATATTCCAACCGCCGCTTTTTATGAGACGCACTGCTTCCATTCCTTCTTCGGCCAAGAGTTCGCCTTTGATGACAAGCATGTCTTTTTCATGGAAACGCGAAAGAGCGGCGAATGTTCCCAGAAACGAGAGCGAGACGACAGACAGAATGGCCGTCACGATGACGACTTCGGTGAGAGTCGAACCACGTTTTCTGGGTTCTATCATTTTATTTTTGAACATTGACTAGGCCAGCGCCATTTATGCCTACTGTGCGTTTTACAGTCGGATCAGAAATCAGATATACGTCAATTGTACCAGATGCATTGGAATTACCGGTAAGCCTCTGAAAAAC
>CAZVHT010000012.1:0-10927 GCA_964627275.1 uncultured Candidatus Saccharibacteria bacterium | reverse complement strand
GCGCGCCTATGAGAACAAAGTTTTGGACGCTTCGGTCAAGCAGATTATAGACACCGCTCTCCGTTATGATGTTGAAGTTATTGGCCCTGTGCCACTGCCGACTGAAATCAAGAAATACACAGTGAATCGCTCTGCGTTCGTCTACAAAAACGCTCGCGAGCAGTTTGAAATGAGAGTGCACAAGAGACTGATAGATATCTTGAATCCAAACGCAAAAATTATAGAAGCTCTGACAAATATGTCATTGCCTAGCGGGGTGAATATAGATGTGAAGATGATTTAGCCAAAAGACCAATAACAAAAGCCACTGAATAGGTGGTTTTTGTTATCCCCAGACTGTGGATAGAGCTTCATCTTTTCTTTATCTCTGGTTTGTTAGGGTTTGGGGATGAAAGAGAAAAAACAAATATTATTGATGAACCACGTTTTTATAGAGCGGAAAATCTTTTTAATCCGCGGGCAGAAAGTCATGCTTGATTCACACTTGGCACAACTCTATCAAGTGTCCACTATGCGTTTAAATGAGCAAGTCAAACGTAATCAAAAACGTTTTCCTGCGGATTTCATGTTTCAACTATCTATTAAGGAAACGAGACTATTGAACCTATCGCAAATTGCGATAGGTTCCCAAAAACATCGAGACCCACGTTTTCGCCCGTATGTTTTTTCTGAACATGGAGTCGCTATGCTTTCAGCTGTTTTAAAAAGTGAACGAGCAATAGCGATGAGTGTCTTTATTATTCGTGCTTTTATAAAACTTCGCGAAATGCTTGCTACTCATAAAGATTTGGCGAATAAGATGGAAAAGTTGGAGCGAGAACAGAGAGAACAGGGAGAACAAATCGCAGAGGTATATTCAGTTGTAAAATATCTAATAGAAGAACCGAAAAAGAAAAAGAATCCTATTGGTTTTCATGGAAACTAATTTTTTGTTGCATTATTTTTGACCTTACTGTAGTATGTTTTCCAATGAAGCAAGTCGCTTCTTTTTAGTTTTAAAAGCATTTAGAGAGCCTACGGGGTCTCCCACTCCGCGCTCGCGCAAACATGAAATTCATACTTGGCACAAAGAAGAATATGACACAGATTTTTGACGTCACCGGGCGCGCGTATCCGGCGACTGTGCTTTCGGCTGGTCCGGTGATTGTAACGCAAGTAAAGACAATGACGACTGACGGTTACAATGCTATCCAAGTCGGCTTTGGCGAGCAAAAAGAGCAGAGACTCGGCAAGGCGGTCGCGGGCCATTTGAAAGCAGTGGTTGCGGCGGGGGTTCTCGGCAATTTCCGTCACATGAGCGAGTTCCGTCTTTCAAATGAAGAGGTTGCAAAATTCAAAATCGGCGACCGGGTAGACCTCTCTACATTTGCAGAGGGCGATACTGTTTCTGTCCGTTCACAATCAAAAGGCAAAGGCTTCCAAGGCGTGGTCAAGCGTCATCACTTTAGGGGAGGTCCTCGCACTCACGGCCAAAAGCATTCCGAGCGAGAGCCGGGCTCCATAAACGGTGGTGGCCGCGTAGGTAGCGGTCGCGTGGCAAAAGGCAAGAGGATGCCTGGACGAATGGGCGGAGATCAGGTTACGGTTCAAAATTTAAAAGTGCTCCAAGTGTGCCCCGAAACCAATGAACTGGTTTTGCACGGATCCCTGCCTGGTCGAAAGGGAGCTCTGGTCTCTATCACTGCCTCAATTTAAATAACTGTTAAATATATGGAAGCAACAATATACAACACGAATGGCAAATCAGCGGGTAAAATAAAACTCCCGCCAAAAGTATTCGGCGTGCCTTGGAATTCCGACTTGGTCCATCAAGTCATGCATTCCATGATGTCGTCGGCTCGCCAGCCCATCGCCCATACCAAAACTCGCGGCGAGGTCAGGGGAGGAGGCCGTAAGCCTTGGAGGCAAAAAGGCACAGGTCGCGCCCGCCACGGATCGACCCGTTCTCCTCTCTGGGTTGGCGGAGGCGTGGCCCATGGTCCTAGAAAAGACAAAAACTACGACAGAAAAATAAATAAAACCATGAAAACAAAGGCTTTTGTGACGCTTCTCTCAAAGAAATGGAAGGACGGCGAAATACTGTTTGTTGATTCGCTCTCTTTTTCTTCCCCAAAGACGACTGAGGCAAAAACAGTTCTCGTTTCTCTCGCTAAAAATCCAGGTTTTGAAAAGCTTTCGACAAAACCAAAAAACGCGGCCTTCATTGCCCTCGCCCTAAAAAATGCGAATGTTGAAAAAAGCTTCAGGAATATCGGTTCTGTCGCCCTGGATGAAACGAGAAATTTAAATTTGCTCGATATTTTGAACCACAAGTTTATCATCATTGAAAATCCGGTCGAATCAATGAAAATTATTGAATCTAAAATCCAATAATACAAATAACATACAAATATATGGCTCTATTTTGGCAAAAAGGCAATAAAAAAGAAGTGAAGGAAACAAAACCGACCGCTAAAACTCCGGCAAAAATTGAGAATAAACAGGAAAAGAAAATGCCTGTAAAAACTGAAAATCTGGCAGAAAAACGCACAGTGGCTGTCGCCGGCGGAGTCATTTTTCCAAAGGGTTCAGCTGTCATAAAACCTCGCGTGACGGAAAAGACAGGTATACTCGCGGAGAAAGGTATTTATACGTTTGAAGTTTTGAAGAATGCCAATTCGCAGCAAATTTCGACAGCCATAAAAGTAGCGTATAAAGTCACTCCAATAAAAATTTCCATCGCTCCCATAAAATCAAAAACCATGTTTGCTCGCGGTAAATCAGGCAGGACGGTTTCCGGCAAGAAAGCTTACGTTTATTTGAAATTTGGCGATAAGATTGAATTTATCTAATTTTTGCGCATAATCTAATCCAAACTTATGAAAACATATAAACCAACTAGTCCGTCCAGACGCGGTATGCAAACTATAGACTTCAAAGAATATGTCACGAGGAAAAATCCTTTGAAAGCTCTGACGTATGGCAGAAAGCGCGATGTGGGGCGCAATGCTTTCGGTCGTATCACGGTGCGCCACAAAGGCGGGGGACACAAACGCCTCTATAGGGACATTTCTTTTGCCTATGACAAGCTCGATATTCCGGCGACAGTCCAGTCTGTAGAATACGATCCGAACCGTTCCGGTTTTATCGGTCTCGTGGCATATCGCGACGGCGAGAGACGCTATGTCCTCCTGCCAAAATCCGTCAAAGTCGGCGCTTCCATTATCTCTGGTCTCAATGTTCCGGTGGAAGCCGGCAATGCATTGCCTCTAAAGAAAATCCCTGTAGGCACATTTATTTATAATATTGAATTGAAGCCCAAGGGTGGAGCCAAAGTTGCCCGCGCCGCCGGCATATTTGCCCAAGTGATCGGTAACGACGCCGGATACACCCAAATCAAAATGCCTTCGACAGAAATTCGCAGAATTCACGAAGAATGTTTCGCTATGATCGGCCAAGTATCAAACGATGAACACTGGCTCATCAATTCCGGCAAAGCGGGGCGTAGTCGCTGGCTCGGTATACGTCCGACTGTCCGCGGTTCAGCCCAAAACCCGGTAGACCATCCATACGGCGGAGGCGAAGGCCGCCAAGGCAGAGGGCTACGCCGTCTCAAAACCCGCTGGGGCAAGCCATCCGGCAAGGGCCAGAAAACGAGAACGCCGAAGAAATACTCAAACGTCTTTATTGTCGCTCGCAGAAAAGTTGGAAAAGACAGAAATTCTATACAGTAAATTAAAATTTGACTTTCTTCCGACTTCTGATAAGCTGTCAAAACCAGCTCGGAATAGGCTCTATGTCAGAATTCTAGGTGGAAACCTAGTTTTTGTTTTCTGTAAGTGTTTGATTGCTTATAGCGACAACAGCCTAAACGCCCGAGCAGTTTATTTATTCCATGACACGATCACTATCAAAAGGACCATACGTTGACGAGCGAGTCTTGAGCAAGATCGCAGGCAAGAAACCGCAGGAAACTGGGGTGATAAAGACATGGATCCGCGCCTGCCATATTTCCCCGGAAATGGTGGGCTTTAAATTCGGAGTGCATAATGGTCGCGAATTCGTCGAGGTGTTGGTGTCCGAAGACATGGTAGGACACAGACTCGGCGAATTTTCTTTGACTCGCAAATTCACCAAACACGGAGGTAAAATGCAGAAAGAGCTGGAACAAAAGAAAAAGGAGGGCGAAATCGCTGCCGCTGTCGCCGCCAAGGGCGCTGTCACCGAGAAAAAGGCCGCTGTCGCCGCCGCAAAATAATATATTTATATGGTTACCGCATCTCTCACAAATTATCGCCAATCTCCTCGCAAAGTCCGCCTCGTGGCGTCTCTCATCAAGGGCAAGACGGTGTCTCACGCTCTGGATATGCTCGGTGTGACCACAAAACGCGCTTCCGACCCTCTCATAAAACTGATCAATTCAGCTCTGGCCAATGCCAGAGACCGTGGCGTCTCCACTGACGGACTTTATATAAAAGAATGCAGTGTCAATCAGGGTCTCACCATGAAACGCATGATGCCTGGCGCGCGTGGCAGTGGTTTCGCTATCAGGAAGAAGACGAGCCATGTAAAGCTAGTTTTGGATGTGAATCCAAAAGCTGTGAAGTCAGCTAAAATTAAGACGGAAAAGAAAGTTTCGGCAAATAAAAAATAAAATGTCACACACTGTACATCCATATGCTCACAGACTAGGTATCATCAGAGACTGGCGGTCTCGCTGGTTCGCTCCGCGCGGCAAATACCAGGAGTTTTTGAAATCGGATGTCCTCTTGCGCGAATACTTTGCCAAAAAATTCCGAGGCATGTACGTTTCGGATGTCGGCATAGAACGCAATGAAAAAGCTATTCGCATCATCATCCGCACTTCGCGTCCCGGCATTCTCATCGGCAGACAGGGCGAGGGAGCGGTAAAACTGCGCGCGGAGATTCTGGCTTTCATGCAGAAAAACGGCTCAAAACTGCTCAAAAATCAGGAGCTCAAAATTGATATAGAAGAAATCCGTTCTCCCGAATCAAACGCCGCCATCGTCGCATACATGATAGCCGAGAGCCTGGAGAAACGTTTGCCTTTCCGCCGTGTCATGAAGCAGACCATAGAAAAAGTGATGGCCAATCGCGATGTAAAGGG
Source organism: uncultured Candidatus Saccharibacteria bacterium (assembly GCA_964627275.1). GTDB lineage: Bacteria > Patescibacteriota > Minisyncoccia > Phycocordibacterales > UBA6065 > UBA6065. The sequence goes on along the minus strand of CAZVHT010000012.1, from coordinate 5,820 downwards.
GGTCCGAGTGTTTCTCGGCGGTCGCCTAGGTGGCGCTGAAATGGCTAGGGTAGAAGACATGAAGAAAGGTCAGGTGCCTCTCCAGACATTCCGCGCCGACATAGATTTCGCTCGGGAAAAGGCTCACATGACGTACGGTGACATAGGCATAAAAGTCTGGATATACAAAGGCGAAGTTTTCAATAAAAAAGCCTAAAGAAAGCCTAATTAAATTTTTTAAACCAAAATGCTAGTCCCAAAAAAAGTTAAATATAGAAAGTGGCACGTCATGAGAAAGAATCCTCTAAAGGTCGGCTTTGACACGCGCGGCACGACGCTTTCTTTCGGCTCTTTCGGCATCAAGGCGATATCGGCCGCTCGCATCAAATCTGAACAGATTGAATCCGCCCGCAAAGTGCTCTCGCGCGAGATCGGCAAGAACGGCAAGCTCTGGATCCGTATTTTCCCCGACATGCCATATACGGAAAAACCTTCTGAAGTAAAACTGGGCAAAGGCAAAGGCGATCTCGTCGGTTATTGCGCGCCCGTAAAGCCGGGCAGAATCATATTTGAAGTAGATGGCGTAGACGAAGCGGTCGCTCGCGAAGCTCTGCGCAAGGCTGGCACCAAATTGCCTATAAAATCCATAATTATTTCACGCGAACTTCCATAATTTCAAAAAATATATGTCAATTTCCACTAAAGCTGGTATTGTTGTTTCGGCAAAAATGAAGGACACCATTGTCGTTCGCGTAAACCGCTTTGTCAAAGTGCCAAAATACGAGAGATTCATGAAAATTTCCAAAAAGTACAAAGTGCATGATGCAGGCAATACAAAAAAAGAAGGAGAAACGGTCACAATCGTTGAATGCGCGCCGATTTCCAGAGACAAGCACTTTCGGGTAATTTAATTTTCTTGCAATAACACACTATCATGTTACAACCACGATCAATAGTAAGAATAGCGGATAATTCAGGGGCAAAAATCGGCCGTATTTTCAAAGTGCTAGGCTCTGCGGCCAAACGATACGCTTATATAGGCGACATCGTCGTGTTGTCTGTCCAAAAGGCTGAACCTCGAAAAGCCGTAAAGAAAAAAGATGTTTTACATGCTGTCGTCGTCCGCACGGTGAATGCTACAAAACGGTCTGACGGCTCGTATGTCCGTTTTGACGAGAATGCCGTCGTTATCCTCGAAAAAGGCAAGAAAGAGCCCATAGCTGGGCGCGTTTTCGGTCCGATTCCCCGCGAGATTGCCGAAAAAGGCTTTAAAACTATCGCATCCCGCGCCGCTGAAATCGTTTAAACAAATATATGCACGTAAAAAAAGGAGACAAAGTGATGGTGATAGCGGGTAAAGACAAGGGTAAATCAGGCGAGGTGGTTTTGGCTTTGCCCCGGGAAAACAAAGTGGTTGTGGCTGGACTGAACAAATCAAAACGACATAGCCGGCCAAAGAAACGAGGGGCAAAAGGTCAGATTCTGGAGAAAGAAATGCCTCTCCATGCGTCCAATGTGAAACTAGTCGCCAAAAAATAATTTCCAATACAAATTTTATGACAAATCTCACGAAAACTCTAAGAGAAAAACAAATACACGCATATGAAGTCATGAAAAAAGACTATGGGCTTACGAACGTCATGCAGGCGCCGAAAATTTTGAAAGTCGTAGTGGCGGCAGGCGTCGGTTCTTTCAAAGACAAGAAGAAAGTTGAACTGGCAGGCGACCGCATAGCCAAAATTACAGGCCAAAAGGCGGTTCTTCGCGGCGCAAAAAAATCAATTGCCGGTTTCAAGAGCAGGGAGGGAGATCCTATGGGCTATCAAGTAACTCTGCGAGGTAACACTATGTGGAATTTCCTAGAAAAACTAGTTAATATCGCTCTGCCTAGAACAAAAGACTTTCGTGGCCTCTTGGCTACGTCAGTAGACGGCATGGGTGGCTATTCCATAGGCATCCGCGAGCATTCAATCTTTCCAGAAACTTCCGATGAAGATCTCAAAGATGTCTTTGGTCTCGGTGTCACTATTGTCACCAATGTAAAGAAGAAAGAAGAAACCAAAAAATTCCTCGAATTGCTGGGGTTTCCCATCAAAAAAGTGTAGATGTTTTCCCTTACGTACAGCACGTTGACACCCCTTTAAACCTTTGTTAATATGGCCAAACAAAGCTTTTTCGAGGCTTTTTATTTTTCGCCGGACTGTTTCGGCACCTTACAGCAAAAATGGCCAAAACTTCAGTTGTGGCACGGGCAAACAAGAAACCGAAGTTCTCTTCGAGAATTGTTCGGCGTTGTTTCCGTTGTGGCAGGAAAAACGGTTTTATGCGTTCGTTCGGGCTCTGCAGAATCTGTTTCCGAGAGCTCGCAAACGAAGGCATGATTCCGGGCATAAAAAAATCGTCCTGGTAAATTGGCAAACATGAGAGATCCAATATCAAATTTAATAACCACCCTCAAAAACGGCAGCAGAGCCAAATTGGACGTTGTCTCTGTTCCACTTTCCAATTTCACTTCGTCCGTCGTTCTCGCTCTGGCTCGCAGAGGGTTTGTAAAGCCGGGTATCAAAAAAGGCAAAACGGCAAAGAAAACCGTAGAGATTGGTCTCATCTATGTAAACGGCAAAGCCCGAATCACAGATGTAAAGCGTCTTTCAAAGCCTAGTAAGCGACTGTACAAAGGATATTCTGATATTCACCGTGTTATGCAGGGCTACGGTTCTATGTTTATCTCTACACCAAATGGCATCATTTCAGATGATGAGGCGCGTAAGCAAAAGGTCGGTGGCGAAGTGCTCTTTACTATTTGGTAATTTCTATTTTTATATAATTTCATGTCGCGTGTCGCCAAAAAACCAATAGTAATCCCGGAAAAAACTGTCGTTACGGTTGACGGTGTCCATGTGTCGGTCCGAGGCCCTCTGGGCGAAATGTCTCGTACATTCAAACCGGGTATTGAATTCAAAGTAGAGAATGGCACAGTTATAGTCACACTCCACCGTCCGGAGAGTTATATGTTGCTCGGCACGTACGCTTCGCATTTGAAGAATATGATAAAAGGCGTAAATGTCGGATTTACGAAAAAACTGATCGTTGAAGGCATAGGCTTCAAATCAGATGTAAAAAGTGGCAAACTCGAAATGGCTCTCGGTTTTTCTCACCCTGTTTCAGTTGAGATTCCAAGAGATCTGAAAGTAACGGCCGATAAAAATATCATCACTATAACCGGCGTTTCAAATGAGTCTGTCGGCGGATTCGCTTCAAAAGTGAGATCGTTGAAGAAGCCGGAGCCGTATAAAGGCAAAGGCATTCGATACGAAGGCGAAGTAATCCGCAGGAAACAAGGCAAAAAGGCCGCCTAATCTGGGGTGCTATTCAAAAATATATGAATAAAAATCTAAAAAAACAAAAGAGAGACCGCAGGCACGTGAAAATTCGCACGCGAATTTTCGGTACGGTGGCGATGCCACGCTTGGCTGTTTTTCGATCAAATAAATTTATTTATGCCCAGCTCATAGATGATGAAAACGCCCGCACTCTGGTTTCCGCTTCGTCTCTTACGGACAAGAAAGACGCAAAAGGAAATAAAACAAAATCTTCGGCAAAGAGCGCGAAAGGCGCGAAAAAAATAGATGCGGCCAAGATAGTGGGTGAAATGATTGCAAAAAAAGCCCTGGCCATGAAGATAGAATCAGTTGTTTTTGATCGCGGCGGCTTTGGTTATCGCGGGCGAGTCAAGGCGCTCTCGGAAGGGGCTCGCTCTGGTGGATTGAAATTTTGAATTTAATACAAATGAATCCCGAAAAAGAAAATAAAATGGAAGAAAAAGAAATTCCAATCGTACCGGGGATAGTTATTCCCGTACCTGCGGAAATCGTTGCCACAGAAGTTCTCGCTGTCGCGGATGTGCCAAAGACGGTAAGAGACGAGAGAGACTCCCGCGGACCGCGAGGCGGTGGTCGAGGAGGCCGCGGCGGCCGCAAGGGCGACAGTCGCGCTCCGCGCACAAAACCCGAATATGACAGCGTGATGCTGAATATCCGCCGGGTGGCACGCGTGATGTCTGGCGGCCGCCGCTTTGCTTTCTCCGTTGCCATCGTGGCGGGCAATAGAAAAGGTTTGGTAGGCGTCGGTCTCGGCAAAGGTAGCGACACCGCTCTGGCTATAGACAAAGCAACCAGACATGCCAAGAAAAATATGATAAAGATCAATACGACCAAAGAGATGTCCATTCCTCATGAAGTTTCGGCGAAATATTCTTCGGCTCGCGTCGTTTTGCGACCAGTGAGAGACCGCGGTCTGGTCGCCGGTTCGGCAGTGAGAACCGTTCTGGAACTGGCCGGTCTCAAGAACATTGCCGCCAAAATTATTTCTCCTTCTAAAAATAAATTAAACATTGCCCGAGCCACCATAGTCGCTCTGCAAAACCTCACTCTCACCCGTGGAACCGGATCAAAAGCAGTTGAACCGTCTAAATAATTACAAATAATTCTCAGCATAATTTAAAAGCCATGCAAATTCACGATTTAAAAAGAAAAACGCCGAACACAAAAAACGAGAGCATTGGACGCGGGGGAAAACGTGGCAAGACTTCTGGCCGAGGCACAAAAGGTCAGGATTCCCGTTCGGGACGCAAAAAACGTCCAGAACTCCGCGATTTCATCAAACGCATTCCAAAGCTCCGCGGTCGCGGCAAAAATTCATTCAAATCTTTCGCGCCTCGCGCCGAAATAGTTCTCCTCTCTATGCTCGAAAAAAATTTCAAAGCAGGTGATCGTGTCGAACCTGCTTCTATAATAGCCAAGGGTCTCATAGAGAGAACCGAAGGTAATTTTCCCGTCATAAAAATCCTCTCTGGCGGTGAAATTACCAAAAAACTGATTATTTCCGGTGTTCGAATTTCCGAGAGTGCCAAAGCAGCCATTGAAAAAGCCGGCGGAGTGGTGCATGCTTGAGCAATAAGTAAAAAAGCATTTCATTATGAATAATTTTTTAAGTAAACTCTCACATATTTTCCGAGACCGAGATTTGCGCAGACGCATTCTCTTTGTCGTTCTAGCTCTCATAGTCTTTCGCTTACTCACCACCATTCCGATTCCCGGTATTGATACGGCTCGCTTGGCGACCCTCTTTGCCAACAGCCAATTTCTCGGTCTACTCAACATTTTCTCTGGTGGCGGTCTCTCAAATCTTTCCATAGTTATGCTCGGCGTCGGTCCATACATTACGGCCTCGATTATCATGCAACTTCTCACCATCATGATTCCTAGCCTCAAAGCTCTCTATCAAGAAGAGGGTGAGGCTGGCCGGGCCAAATTTGCCCAGTACTCACGCAGACTTTCTTTTCCTCTCGCTCTTATTCAGGCTTTTAGTTTCATAATCATATTTCAACGCCAGAATATCATTCCTGACCTCGCGCCTTTTGCTCTCATCTCAAATGTTCTCATCATAACTGCTGGTTCCATGTTTCTCATGTGGTTAGGCGAGCTCATAACCGAATTCGGCATGGGTAACGGCGTATCTCTAATCATCTTTGCCGGTATCGTTTCTCGCTTGCCTCAAGGCATATCAGGATCAATCGCGGCTTATGATCCGAGTCAACTTCCTCTGTATGTGGGTATTCTCGCTCTGGCTGTCGCCGTCACATACTCGGTAGTTTTCGTGACAGAAGCAGAGAGGCCGATTCCGGTGACATATGCAAAACAGGTCCGTGGTATGAAAGTTTACGGCGGCGTTTCTACATATCTGCCTCTGCGTTTGAACCAAGCCGGTGTCATTCCGATTATATTTGCTCTGTCCATAATGCTTTTTCCCCAGATGCTCTTTAATTTTTTCGCCACGTCC
>CAZVHT010000011.1:0-21171 GCA_964627275.1 uncultured Candidatus Saccharibacteria bacterium | reverse complement strand
TAAACTCCCCCTCCCCTATCACTTTCACGCCTAGAGATTTGGCTTTTTCCAACTTTGAGCCGGCATTCTCGCCAGCCAAAACATATGAAGTATTTTTTGAAACAGATGAAGAAATATTGCCGCCGTTTTTTCTGATCATTTCCTCTGCTTGTGATCTCTCCAAACTTGGTAAAGTGCCTGTGAGGACAAACGTCATTCCAGAGAACTTGCCTCCTCCCGCCATCACCGCCTTTTTTATTTTTATTTCCCGCGAGAGTTTTGCCAGCATTTTTTTGTTGGCCTGATTTCTGAACCAGACAAATACAGACTCCGCCACAACCGTGCCCACGCCCGGAATAATTTCCAACTCCTCTACCGTCGCTTTTGATACAGCATCAATTGTTTTGAAATTTAGAGCGAGCAGATGAGCGGTCTCTTCGCCGACGTGATCTATAGAGAGACCTGTAATCAAACGAGGTAAAGTGGTTTCGCGTGCTTTTTCTATAGATTCCAAGAGATTATCCGCCGACTTTTCGGCAAAGCGCGGTAAGGCCAACACGTCTCCTTTTTTTAGAGTAAATATGTCTGGAAATGTAGAAATGAGACCGGCATTGAGTAGAGCTTCTATTACTTTCGGTCCGCATTCGGCTATGTCGAGTCCGGCTTTTGAAGCAAAATAACGCAGTTTTCGCTTTTGCAATGTCTGAGAATCACGCGCCACACAGCGATGCGCCGATTGTCCCGGAATTCTCTCTATACTGCCGTCCCCGCCGCATTCAGGAATATGCGTCGGAAAAACAAAAGGCTTTTCTTTGCCTCCTCGCAATTCTTTGACTACAGAGACAATATCGGGAATGACGTCTCCGGCTTTTTGGAGAATGATTGTATCGCCTAGGCGCACGTCTAGCCGCTTGATTTCGTCTTCATTGTGGAGGGTGGCTCGCGAGACGGTCGAACCAGCAACCAAAACTGGACGGAGTACGGCAACCGGCGTAATCACTCCTGTTCGTCCGACTTGGAAAACAATATCCTCGAGAATAGTTGTCACCTGTTCTGCCGGAAATTTGAAAGCTATGCCCCATCGTGGCGCTTTACCCGTATAACCCAGAGCTTCCTGAAAAACGCGTTCGTCTATTTTTATAACCACGCCATCTATGAGGTAATCTTCTTTTGACGCTCTCTTGTTCCATTCTCTCCAATATTTTATCGCCCCGGAAATATCTGCAACGTGTTTTCGATGTTTATTCACATTAAAGCCAAGACTGGCCAAAAATTCTAATTCTTCACTTTGGCTTTTTGGCGTAGCTCCGTCAAAACGAGCGATATCATAGACGAAATTATCGAGCCTGCGCGCGGCGGAGATCTTCGAATCGAGCTGGCGTATGGACCCAGCGGCAACGTTGCGGGGGTTGGCAAACAGGGGTTTGCCGGCTTTTTTTTGCCGGCGGTTCAATTTTTCTAGGTTTGATTTAGACATCCATACTTCACCCTCGACAATGATGTTTACAGGCTTCCAAAGCTTGAGCGGCACAGAATGAATCGTACGGACATTTTGAGTGACATCTTCGCCCACGACACCATCACCGCGAGTGACAGCACGGATGAGAACACCTCTCTCATATTCCAAAACTACCTTCAAACCGTCAATTTTCAACTCACATGTATATGTCGGAACTCCCTCCTTACCCGTTTCGGCCTTTATGAATTTTTTGACACGCTTATCGAAATCTCTCAAATCTTCTTCCGTAAAAGCGTCATTGAAAGACCATTGCGCGACTTTGTGCGCGACTTTTACAAATTCCGCGAGAGGCGCTCCACCTACTCTCTCCGTGGGCGAATCTGCCGTTTTTAATTTTGGATATTTTTCTTCTATATTTTCCAGCTCGCGAACCAGAGTGTCATAAACCGTATCGGATATTTCCGGCTCATCGCGGGTATGATAAAGTTCCCGATGGCGGTTAATTTCATGGCGCAGTCGAGCGACCCGCTCTTCAATGTCTTTGATAACTTTCATATATCTAGATTACGTGTTTTGAGCTAAAATTCAAGATACCTATTGTGAAGAAGGTAATTTATCGAGTGACGCTTTATCGACTCTCCAGACTTTTTGCGCCAGTGTTTGGTGAATATCTCCGAGCTCCGGAGATTTCAGAACTTTAAGTATAAAAATAATCACTATTATACCGACAATGCCAGCACACAAACCCTGCATAAACACGCCGAGTAAAGTTGAGAGGCCAAATATATCGTCGAATAAATCGAGTGAGAGATAAGCGGCATATCCACCAATGATGGACGCAGAAACCGAATGAAAGACAGTTTTCATGACGGACGAGGTAAAGCTCGAAAATTCTCGAGTAAATGATCGCCAATGTAAGTAAAGATTGAGGAGGACACCCAGGGTAAACGCCAGAGGCAACATGAGAACAGCTGAATCGGTCGAGCCACCTGTCTTGAGGAGAGACTGAATGAAATATGCGAAATCAGGAGCGCCGTGATAGAGCTTTATGAGACCAAAAGCCATGAGAACAGTGGCGATTGTCGACACTACATTGATGAGGAGAGGTTTGGCTGTTTTGCCTTCGGCATAGAACGAGCGGACAAAAAGCAACATCAAGCTCTGACCTACGGACGATATGACAAAGAGAGCCAGAGCGGCGGCAGTCAATTTCGTGTCCGACCAACTGAATTGACCGGAACCCAGAACCACGCGGACAATTTGCGCTCGGAGGACAACAAAGAGCACGGTCACCGGCATGGACCAGAATATGACGTGCTTGCCGGCGGTAACCATGCGCGACAAAAAACCTTTTCTATCCTTTTCCACTATCAGACGGGCGAGAACCGGAAAAGCGGCTGACGAATAACTGGCACCGATTATGGACAAGGGTACTGACTGGAGATTCTGGGCTAGGTTAAAAATCGATATGGAACCGACACCGAGGAATGAGGCAAACGATATGAGACCGATATTGGTGATCTGCTGTGATGAGAGCGTGACAGCGCGAGGAACGGAAAGTTTGGCTACTCTCTTTACCTTGTTCCAATCAAATCGAAAACTCAGTCGAGGAAAAAGGCCGTCTCTTATGACCAGTGGTATTTGAGTCAATGACAGGAGTAAAGCACCGATAATCACACCAAATGCCAGACCAGTGACGCCAAAATTTGGTAGAAAAAATATGATGCCAAATATGATACCTACGTTGTAGAGCGGATATGACAGCGCATAGACGAGAAAGCGATTTTGAATCTGGGTTATAGAAGCAAAGAAAGATGCTACACCGAGGAGCACGGGAGACAGGAGGAGGATGCGCGAAGTGGCAATAAGCGTGTCACCAAAACCTCGAATAAAGAGATTCGGAAAGAGCGCGCGTTCGAGTGAGGGTATGAGAAAGTATGCTATGCCACAGACAACGATGATGAAAAGTGAAAAGACTGAAAATAGACTTTGAATGGACGACTTGAGTTCGTCTACGCCTTTTTCTTTGCTCTCTATGAGAAATGGCACGAGAATCGATGTAGATACCAGAGAAGCTACTGCCACAAATATAAAATCAGGTATGCGGAAAGCGGCAAAGTAAACATCGAGCATGGCACTGGCTCCGAGGCTATGAGCCAAAAGCCTGTCTCGAATGAGGGCAAACAATATAGAAGCCACGGCTGATCCAGCCAATAGATAAGCGGCCTCGTGTAGATCTGTAATCTCCCTACCCATACTGCCGACAAATGAGATAATCCTTTTTACCATTCTATATCGTTTCTTTTGTGCCAGTTTCTTTTACGGGGACCATTCTGCGCTTTTCAGGAGCAGCTTGATCGGAGAGAGGCGATTTGCCGTTTTCCAGATTGGCTATGATCATTTTTATTTCCGCATTATCCGGATTGGTAGCTTGCAGATCCTGGAATTGCGCCAACGATTTTGCCTTTTCCGCTATTTGATAATACGAGAGACCCAAGAAATATTTGGCATTGGCGTATTGAGGATTGAGCGTCACCGCTCTCTCTAGAGCAAATGAGGCATTTTGATAATTTTTCTCACTGTAATACAGGAGACCGAGCTGGAAAAATATCCCCGGATCTGAAGGAGACAGGGTCGCCACCGCTTCCACAGATTTGATGGCATTTACTACGTCATTTTCGGCAATCTGAATTTGGGATAGGAGAAAGATAGCGTCTGCATAATCATTTTTCTTTTCGAGGGATTTGAAGATGAGATTCTTGGCCGCTTTATTGTCTTTGTGAACTGTTTCTAGACGGGCCAAAATGAGATAGATCTCCGGGCTTTCGGGGTTTAGAGCCAGAGCGGATTCATAGGATTTTTTGGCATTTTCATAAGCGCCGGAAATATTGAGCGGTACTACAGCCTCAAAAACTCGGCCGAGCATGATATGGTTTCTGTAATTCGTCGGGTCTATTTTGACGGCGCCTATACCAGCTCGTATAGCTGCGCTCAAATTATCCTGGAATTGTTTTTGAGCTTCTGTCTGATTTATATTCTTGTCGTTGAGAAGAGCATTTATTTTTGCCAAATAAATTTCCGCGAGAGATTGGTAGTAAATATCATTTTCTCCAAGCGAAATAGCCTGAGCTACCCCTATTGCGGCTTGATTTAAATTGCCAGTTTGATTCGCCACCAAAATGCTCTTTTGGAAATATATGTTTGATACGAGCTTGACCGTCACAAAATAACCGAACGACAACGAAGCTATAAGGAGAAGAATGGTAAGCAGAACCGATATGAAACTGGCTGCCGGTTTTTCTATGACCGAATAGGAGATTGTATGAATAATGCCCTCCTCACTCTCTGCCGCGATGAAAAGTCCTGATAGAATCATCGTGAGAATCCATATAGCGGAAGAAGGCACGTATATAATCGAAAAAATCCACAGATAAATACTGCCAAATAGAGAAACGAGGACGAGATAACGCGATCTTGTGGAAGAACTTTCGTGAAAGAGGGCCCGAACCGACTTCACCAAAAACAACCCTAGAAAAAGTAATACTGCCAAAAATCCTACGATGCCGGTGGTTGCCAGAAAACTAGGAATAAATCCAATACCATAATTGAAATCAGTATTCCAAAAAGGAGTGTTGTTGATACCCGCTGGTTTGTGGAGAAGCCATTCCGAAGAAAAGCGGTTTGGTCCGACACCAAACAGAGGGTTTTCTTTTACGACCGCCTTTGAGACATCGACAGTAGCGCTCCATGACGGCCGAACTTCCACTTGAGAGATTCCCAGAGAGTTTGATATGACTCCACCTATTTTTCCGCCTGCGAAAATAAAAATAATAGAGAGTGTGAGAACTATGAGCGTATGATACGGCAGACGAGCTCCCAAATAGAGAGACTTCTTGCCGAACGACAGTTCATAAATGAGATAGATGAGTGAGAGGATGGCGAGAACTATCCAGACAGTAGAAAAATTGACGATAATGAGCATAATGAGGGAAAGTGCCAAGATAATATAGACGAATATTCTCATCCATTTTGTCATAGATTCCCGTTCGAGAGTTATATAGGAAAAAATAGCGCTTAGACCGAAAAAGATAGCTAAATCATTCCATTTTCCGAAGAAATTCGCCGTAACCGAAGTCAAAATGCCGAGAGAAAGCGTGTCCGGACCGAATATAAATCTGATGATATGAAATACACCAACCACCAAAAACGACGACGCAAGCGCTATATAGGAATAAAAGATTTCCTTTTGAGATCTGACAACTAAAGGCACGAATGCCAAAAGGACAAGCGACGGTAGGAAAAAAGAGAGCGTGCCGAGCTCAAAGACCTGACCAGCCAGAGACACTGCCTGGTTCTCCGAAAATAGCGCGGCCAAAGCATAAGAGAGCGCCAAAATTCCAAATCCTGCATATATGAGAGTACGAGGAATGACATACAGGCCGTCGCGCAGACGGGCTACGCACCAGAGGATAAACGAGAGAATGATACCGTAGAGAATAAAAGACGACTTACCTATTTGAAATGGCACAGAGAGAGCTGGGACAAAGAATATGGGGGTGAGGAATATGGTTATGAGAATAACCATAAAAGAAGCCTTATCCAATCCCTTTGATTTTTCCCCTGAAACTGTCGCGTTTGTATTAGCCATATACAGTTTGATGAATTTCAACAAATAATGATAGTGCTTGATTATATAGTAAAAAAACGTACAATACTAGAGCCTGTACCGGACGGCCGCTCGCCTCTCACGAGACGGGAGGAAAGTCCGAACACATCCGACTGACCCTAAAAAGTCGCGCCGGAGCACGGTAGCGGGTAACGCCCGCCGGGAGTAATCCAAGAGATGAGAACAGAGACGAGTCTCCGTCAGTCGCAAGGCTCTCGGAGGGTGAAACGGCAAAATTCTTACTTATGTGCAAGGCCGTGTCCATCCAGTCTTAAAAAACTGCGTGGAAGTGCCGCTAGAGGTTGGTGGCAACATCAATCCCAGATAAATGGCCGTCCAACTCTCGGCGAAAGTCTAGAGCAGACAGAATTCGGCTTATAGGTACAAGCAAATGAAAACACTCGCCCTAAAGGCGGGTGTTTTCCTAATTTTGCTTATTTAGTGCTTTTTGCCCTGTCCCCCATCCACCTCATAGCTCGTATTCTGGGCTTCAAAGAAATTGACAAGCTCATAGACATCCGTAGATGTAGCCATCCATTTGGCAGGATTGGTGACATTGTAGTATTTCGGCAAACCTAGTTCCTCCAGACGTCTGTCCGTCACATACATCACATACTGATTCACGTAATCCGCATTGAGACCGAGAATACCGTTCGGAAAGAGATCTTTGTTGTAATTAACTTCCAGATTGACGCCTTCGACGATGATATTGCGGATTTCTGCGGCAAATTCTTCTGTGAGAAGTTCTGAGTTTTCTTCGAGAATATTATGAATGAGATTCATGCCGAATTTCAAATGTAGAGATTCGTCCCGCAATACCCAATTGATCATGGAACCAAAATTGCGGAGCTGATTTCTCTGGCGGAAAGACAGGGCCACCATAAAACCGGAATAGAACCATATGCCTTCCATGACAATATTTGTGGCCACGAGATTTCTGATGAAATCTTTTTTACCTTCCGCATTTTCGATATTGAGCGACTCATCCATCATGCGTTTCATGTATTTATTTATATAAGCTTCCTTGGCCTGCATGGACGGAACTCCGAGATGGAGACTGAATATCTTTTCTCTATCGAAAGGAAAAGTTTCCAGAACGTATTCAAAAGCCACACAATGATTGGCTTCTTCCCACATCTGCTTGGCGAGATAGAGATGACACTCCGGAGATTTGAGATACGGATAAATGCCCAGAGCAATGGAACGATTGACGATCAGTTCGGCCGGGTTGAAGAAAGCCATGAGAAACTTTACGGCATGACGCTCGTCTTCGGTCATCTTTGCCCAGTCTTCTAGATCTTCTTTTAGAGCAATTTCATGAGGAAACCATGTATTTCTAACTGCCTGATTATACAAATCATAGGCCCATTTGTATTTGAGGGGGTGCAAACTGACGTCTTCTGGAGAAGCTTTTCCTATGAGCATGCTTTTGTGTTTAAAATACTAAAATATTAACTATATTAACTAATTGACGACAAATTCCTGTCCTACTGGCAAGCGTCGCATTGATGGAGTTCTCCCGGATCTGTGGGACACGTTTTCTTACCGGCCATGATCACGTGCGGCTTTTTGATTTCCATAGCCAATTCAGACAGTGACTTGTAGCCAGAACTTGAAGTCTGAGCGATGACAATTTTTTCTGTTTTTTCTACAGGATTCTCCATAACAGAAACTGGTTCTACAACCTTTACAGGCACTGACTCCAATATATCGAGAGACTTCTGGAGAGGAGCATCAAATGCCACTTTTTTATCTTCCAATCTATTTCCCAATCCGAGTGATACGGCACCCCAGCCAATCTTGCCCATTTTTTCCGCTTTATTGACTCTCACCGTCGATTGCTCTGCCGTATGGCGCGGCTTCATATGGAGATAATAGGTGGTTTTTAGGCCTTTCTCCCATGCGGTTGTGTATATCTTTATGGTTTCTTCGATATCGCGTGTCTCGAGATACATATTGCGAGATATGGCCTGATCGATCCATTTTTGGGCACGAGCAGCCACTTCTATAAACGCGTGAGGAGAAGTTGTAAAAGAAGTTTTATAGACATTTTTTATATGTTCCGGTATATCGTCTATGTGGGCAATATCACCCTGACTTTCAATAATCTGATTGCGGACTTTTTCCCATATGCCCATGTTTTTTAAATCCTTTACCAGATTATGATTTATGTCCATATATTTGCCGGAGATTTTGTTTCGAGAAAATACCTGGGCAAAACGCGGATCCATTCCGGGAGTGGTACCGGCGACCAGACCGATATTGGCATTCGGCGCTATAGCCATGAGAGTAGCATTCCTCATGCCCTTCTTTACTTTTGCCCGGAGGAGATCCCAATTGAGACCTTTGTGTTTTGATTCTTTTGAAACGACGACGGGACGACCACGATCTTCTTCTAGAATTTTGATCGTATCTATCGGCACCTGGCCCATGGACCAACGAGAACCGGCAAAATTTTTGTAAGGACCGCGAATCTCCGCTAAATTGGCCGATTCATCAATTGCCATATAAGAGACAAATTCAAATATACGATCAGCAAAATCCCACGCATGTTCTGCGTCATACGACATGCCGAGTTGCTCTATAGCATCGGCAAAACCCATGACACCGAGACCGATGGCGCGATTCTCCCTGTCGGATTTTACGGCTTCAGGAATAGAAAGTTGATTTATATCTATGAGATTGTCGAGCTGGCGTACAGCTAGACGTACTGATTCTTCCAGCTTCGACCAGTTCACTTCTTTATTATTTATATGACCGGCGAGATTTATGGAGATGAGATTACAGACTGCGACATTGTTTCGATCCTGAGGAAGACAAATTTCAGTGCAGAGATTTGACATGTGAATTGTGCCGGTATTGTTGTTTAGGGCACGGAGATTGATCGGGTCCTTCCATGTGATCCACGGGTGCGAAGTTGATTGAAGTGAAGTGAGAATCAGGCGCCACTGGAGGCTCGCGGGCACTTTTTTATACGTACGCAATTCACCTCTCTCGGCCTTGGCTATATATTCCCTATATTTGAGAGAAAACTTTGAACCATAAAGCTCATTCAAATCCGGTGTTTCTGCAGGATCAAACATATACCAATCCTGTCCCGAAATAACCCGCTTCATAAATTCGTCGCTCAAGTAAGCCGCCGTATTGGCTGTCCTCATACGCAGATAATCATCGCCGGCATTATGCTTCCAATCGATAAATTCCGGGAAATCTATATGCCAGTTTTCCATATAGAAACAGAGTGCGCCCTTTTTCTTGCCCCCGCGCTGAATAGCACGTATAGCCGTGTCGATAATTTTTGCAAATGGAGCCGGACCGGTGGACACTCCGCCGAAATTTGATTTGAGAGGCGAACCGGAAGCACGCAGTTTAGTAATGGAGGCACCGATTCCTCCGGAACCTTTGGAGAGGAGCATAACGTCAGAAACCGATTTAGCGATATGGGTCATGTCATCATGAATCTCGAGAAGAAAACAATTTGCCAAGGAAGGTTTATTTGTTCCGGCGGCGAGATTGGTCGAGCCACCGGCGATGAATTCATGACGAGACATTTTGTCATAAAATTTAATCGCCCATTCTGTAGGATTAGTTTCATTATATGAGAGTCCCATAGCAACGCGCATAAATAGATATTGTGGAGTCTCCGTTGGATTCTGTTTCATATCTTTTATCGAATAACGATTCATCAAACCGTCGAGTCCGGAATATAAAAAAATATCGTCACGAGATGTATCCAAAACGGAAGCCAGTTTTTCTAGATTATATTTTTCCACCATATGTGGGTGGAGACGACTGTCGATAACACCTTTTCGCACATAAGAGATAAAACTTTGGCGATGTTTTAAAGCCAGATCGACTGGATTATCCGTATCGTAATCTCCCAATACCTTTTTATATATGATTTTGAGCAAGAGGCGGGTGGCAACTTTGTCAAAATCGGTATCATATTGAATATTTTGGATAGCGGCATTGATTGTAGCCTTGTCCAATTCCTCCGTCGTCATGCCATCATAGAGAGTGAGACGTGTATCGGTTGCAATTTGAGTGACCATCGATATCGGATCAGCGAGACTCTTCGTGGCGCGCTCGATCGAACGATTTATTTTGTCAGCATTGAAAAGCTCTTTTGTGCCGTCTCTATGAGTGATGAAAATATTCATGAAGTTTCTCGCGCCTGTTCATTTTACACGAGCCTCGACCTAAAAAAAATATTTGTTATCAGATTTTTTCCGTTAGAGAACAGTCATGATTCTTTGTAAAGAAATAAAAATAATCAAATTTTTTATATGCCTTAAAATCTATCTCTATTGAAACTAGTTTCAAAACTCATTTACTAGTTTTTTTGAATAAAATGACAAAAAAATATGGGTTAGAGTAAAAATAGAGAGAAAAAGAAGAATTTCCCACCGAAAAACCGGAAAATGTTTTATTTCCCACCTACGATGGAAACTTTTTCACCCTCTCTCGCGCCTAGTATATCCGAAATACCTGCTCTCAATTCGATGACATACTTTGCAGGTTTTTTCGGAAAAAAAATCTTTGGAAAAGTATTCGGGGAAACATTTTTTTCTAGAGAAATTATCTTGAAGTCATCATCAAGCCATAGAATATCTATACTAAAGAGCATACCTTTCATCCAAAAGCCATAGATATCGGCATTTGGAAAAATAAACAGCATCGCTTGATTATTTTCCAAACCAGAAAAGCCAGACAGTCCCTTTTCTCGGAGTTTTTCTGTGTCAGAAATGTAAGCATCAAAGATATTTTTGTTTATTATCACTTGAGCATGCGGATGAGGATCATTCTTGACGAACTTTTCGGATTTTTTCTCTGTTTGAAAATTTGTTTGATAAACGAAAGCAACCAGTACGATGAAAATAAAAATAAATAAAAAACTTTTTTTCATTACGAGAGGAGAGAGATAAATGTATTTTTCAAAATTTCCGGATTGACCGAGCCTTTTGATTTTTTCATACCCTGACCGATGAGAAACTGAAGTGACGTCAGTTTGCCGACTTTGAAATCTTTTACCACTGTCGGATTTTCTCTTATGACTTCCGTCGCAATTTTTTTTACGGCGCTCTCACCGCTTTTTTGAATCAAATCTTTTTCTTCCGCAACTTTTTGCGGGTCTCCTCCCTTTTCAAACATGATAGCCAGGATGTCTTTTGCGCCACGTGAAGAAATCGTTTTCTTTTCTATGAGCGTAATGAGTTTTGCGAATTCTATCGGTCCAAATGGAAGCTTGGCGATTATATATTCTTTTCCCTCTCCATTTTTCTTTTTTATGAGGCCGAGAATGTCCGTTGATATGTAATTCGAGGCGAGAAGCATCAGTTCTTTTCTTCCACCCAAAATTCCCGTGACAATTTCAAAGAAAGCGCCAATCTCGGGAATAGTGACATATATATGAATATCGGTCGGCTTAAGCCCGATTTTTGCATATCTCTCACGCTTATCCCATGGCAATTCGGGCATGGTTTTAGCCAGATTTTCCCTTGAAAATTCACCTATTTCGGAGATTTTTAGTTTTGGCAGGTCTGGATCGGGAAAATAGCGGTAATCGTGGGAATCTTCCTTTTTTCTCTGACTGAAAGTTTTGCCTTTGGCATCATCCCAGCCGCGCGTTTCCTGAACGACCTCCTCTCCAGCCATGAGGATCGTTGTATGACGTTCGATCTCATATACAATAGCTTTTTCAACAGATTTGAAGGAGTTGAGATTCTTCACTTCGACTTTCGTGCCAAATTTTTTGGCAGAGGTATTCGCCTCGGTCGCGACAGAAATATTCGCCTCGACACGCATCTCGCCTTTTGCCATATTCGCTTCTGATACGCCGAGTGTCCGCAAGAGCAATTGGAGTTCTCGCCCGAAATTTCCCGCTCCTGTGGCGGAATGAATGATCGGTTCGGTGACGAGCTCCAAGAGAGGCACTCCCGCGCGATTGAAATCAATTAAACTATAATCATCAAAGTCATGACCCGAACTGGCCGTATCTTCTTCGAGATGCACGCGAGTAATTTTCACTCCGGCCAGTTCGCCACCTAAAACGAGAGGATATTTGTATTGAGAAATTTGATAGCCTTTTGGAATATCGGGATAAAAATAATTCTTGCGATCAAACTCGGCGAAGTCCGCAATTTTTGAACCGAGAGCAACGCCGACCCGCAAGACATGTTCGACTGCTTTTTTATTTATGACAGGTAGAACTCCAGGATGCCCTATGCATATAGGACAAACATTGGCATTCGGTTTTGCATTAAAAGGATCGTTCTTTGAATCGCAGAACATTTTGGTCTGCGTCGTGAGTGCCGCGTGAATCTCTAGACCAATGGTGGGTTTGTAGGTTTTCACACTCAAATTATACACCCCGCAGAATCTTCACCAAATTGTCTTTGAGAGCCTTTACTTGCTTGTCGTCTAAAACAGAAACGGAAAAAACGTTTGGGTTTAATTTTTTGGCTTCTTTTATTTTCGCTATGAGAGTTTTTTCCACTATGAGGTCAGTTTTTGTGAGAATGATAATTTCGCGGATGAGAGCGAGATCTTCCGAATATGCCTCGAGCTCATTGTGAATGGTTCTGTATGCCTCGCCGATATGATCGTTTTCCAAAGAAATGCAATGTAAAATCATTTTTGTCCTGGAAATATGGCGCAGGAATTTGTCTCCGAGACCCTTGCCCTCCGAGGCGCCTTCTATCAGTCCCGGAATATCGGCCAGAATAAATTTATGCATTTCTCCTAGATTTGGTTCGAGTGTCGTGAATTGGTAGCTCGCCACTTTTGCATGAGCTCTGGTGAGAGCGTTCAAAAGAGATGATTTGCCGGCATTTGGAAAACCGACAAAACCGGCATCGACGATGAGTTTGAGCACAATCTTGAAATCCGCCTCTTCTCCCTGTCTTCCATCCGTCGTCTGTATCGGCCTTTGATTGGTCGAGGCTTTGAAATGCTCATTGCCCAGACCATAGCGGCCACCTTTGAGTATCAGTACGCGCTCGCCCTCTCTGAGTAATTCGAAAGACTGCTCGGTGTCCAAATTATAAACAACCGAGCCGATAGGTAATTTGAGTACCAAATCATCGCCCGCTCTGCCCTCCATGCCATTCTTGTCACCATTCTGGCCATTTTTTGCTTCAAAAAGTTTTGTATTTCGATATCCAGAGAGAATACCTATATCCCGAACAGCCTCGACATACACGTCTCCGCCATGACCGCCGTTGCCACCGGCGGGACCCATAAACTCCTTGCCTTTCTCGTGAAGCCAGCGCACAACGCCGGAGCCTCCGCGGCCGGCCTTCACATGAAACTTCACTTCATCAACAAATGCCATACAATCGAAATTTAAAAAACTTTATTTCTTTAGCGCTTCTATCTCCTTGCGCAAGGCGCGGACTTCGTTGCGTACGCCGATGAGAGTCACCCCTTCTTCTTCCACGAGCTCTTCGGTTCTCTCCTCTACCTTTTTCTCATGTCGCAAGCCGGATATGATAATGCGGTCGCCGATGAAAACCGAAACGGCCAGACCGGTTATGAGAAGACCGGTTATAGTGATGATAACCTGAACCGGCTCGTAAAAAATAAAACCGAGGAGACCTCCCTCGCGCATGAGAATGTCGGCCGTATGCCAGACACCGCGCCAAAATAAAACGACTAGGACACCTCCTATGATTGAATAAGGAATGGGAATACGGCTCAAACTGCCGCGAACTCTGTCTTCGAGCTTGTCAAAGAAATGAATTATTTTTTTCATGCCCGTATTGTATCAAAAAATAAATTAGTTGTATTCTTGCCTATTCCTAACGATAGACCACAGCCAGACCACGAGAGCGACGACAGCGACGCCTATGAGCACTTCCTTTTCGTAGTTTTTAATGTTACCGACGAGCAGAGCAAAAAATTCACCGAAAAAGTAACCGCCTAGGACGAAAATAATTGACCAGACAGCCGAGTTTATGAGATTGATCAGAACAAATTTTTTAGCCGGAAGCTCGGAGGTACCTATGGCAAAGAGAGTCGGAATGCGCAGACCGTAGAGAAATCGATAGCCAAAAAGAATCTTGTTCTGGTGGTTATGAATGAGATCGTGGACTTTTTCCGCCCGTGCTCGCCAATGACGACGATGCCGCTTTTCGAGGAATTGTGTGCCTTTCTTTCTACCCAAGTAAAAGAAAAATTGATCGCCTGCAAAGGTGGCGATGAAAGCGGTTACTAAAACCCACGTGAGAGAGAAAAATTCCAAGCGTGCCAGAAGTCCGCCGGCAATGACTACAATTTCGCCCTCGAGAAAAGTTCCTATAAATACCGCAACGAGACCATATTGAGCAATGATGACTTCGAGCATTTTTTATACTTTTATTATTTTTTCTCCACCCAGCCGTCCTTCAAATAATCAGTCAGTTTTTTGAATTTCACTTCTCTAGTCATGCCGTTTCTGGTGACGGTTATTCTATCATTTCTGCCTCTTTTTTCCCCGTGGATAACATTTTCGGCGTTCTGAATGCCTCTGGCGTCTTGTTCTATCGTATTGAGAGACTTTGTTTCGATCGTGGTGCCACCGAGATTTGGCAATGTACTCACAACTTCCGCGTTGATTGCAATCTGCATTGATTTGAAGAGACCGAGACCTTCCCTCTTGTATTCAACCAGCGGATCCCTCTGGCCATAAGCGCGCAGATTTACAGATGAACGCAGATAATCCATGGCTTCGAGATGTTCAACCCAAAACATATCTATGGCTTCTAGGAAAAGTCGGCGCAGAGCCACGGCGAAATTCTGTTCGCCAAATATTTCACGTTTGACTTTAATGGCAGTCATAATAGCTTCGTCATTTTGATTAATTATATTCATCAGTTCATTGACCACTTCATCATCTCTACCCACGAGCATTTTTCTGCGACGCTCGTAAACAGTCTTGCGATGCAGGTTCATGACATCGTCGTATTCGAGGACATGTTTTCGGGCATCAAAGTTAAAACCCTCTATGCGAGTTTGGGCTGTTTCGAGACTGCTGGTAATCATGCCATTTTCTATAGGTTCATCGGGGGCTATACCGAATCTGCCCATCATTTTCTTTACCATGTCCGTGGCAAATACTCGCATGAGATTGTCTTCGAGCGATACAAAGAATTGCGTTTCGCCCGGATCACCCTGTCTGCCAGATCGGCCACGCAATTGATTGTCTATTCGGCGAGCTTCATGACGTTCAGTACCGAGAACGAATAAACCTCCAGCGGACTTCACTTTTTCAGGCAAACCCTCTGGTGCTGGATTGCCACCCAGTTTTATATCAACGCCTCGACCGGCCATGTTTGTGGCGATGGTCACGGCAGAAAAACGGCCAGCTTGGGCGATGATTTCGCCTTCCCTCTCGTGATTTTTGGCGTTCAAAATCTCGTGTTTTATACCTTCTTTTTTCAAATATTCGGAAAGTAATTCGTTTTTTTCTATAGAAACCGTACCTACGAGCACAGGCTGGCCTTTTTTATTTATTTCTTTTATTTTTCTCCCGATGGCTTTGAATTTGCCGACTTCCGTCTGGAAAATGAGATCGTTTTTGTCCAGGCGGACCAGAGGCTTGTTTGTGGGCACGGCCATGGTGTCGAGACCGTAAACTTTGAAAAATTCCTCGCGGGAAGTGACGGCCGTTCCCGTCATACCGGAGAGTTTTTTATAGAGTCGAAAAAAGTTCTGGTAAGTGATAGAAGCGAATGTCCGTGATTCTTTTTGAATAGAAACGCCTTCTTTGGCTTCTATGGCCTGATGCAAACCTTCTGACCAACGCCTGCCCGGCTGGAGACGGCCCGTGAATTCGTCCACAATGACTACATCATTGTTTCGAACAACGTATTCTTTATCTCTATGAAAGAGGGCCTTGGCGCGCACGGCGGTTTCCAGATGATGTACGTATTTCACACCTCTGTCCGTATATATATTTTCTATGCCGAGAGTTTTTTCAGTAGCTGTAATGCCGGAATCAGTGAGTTGTATTGCCTTTCTCTTTTCATCTATTTTATAATCATTATCCGGCGTGAGACTTGCAGCGATTTTTGAAAACATTTTATAGAGATCCTCCGATTCGGATGTAGCGGAAGAAATGATGAGGGGCGTGCGCGCTTCGTCTATGAGAATTGAGTCTACTTCATCTACGATGGCATAGTTCCATTCTCTCTGGCGGAGATTGGCCGGAGAATATTCCAAATTGTCGCGCAAGTAGTCAAAGCCGAATTCTTGGTTCGTGCCGTATGTAACATCCGCACTATACGCATCACGCCTCGAAACCGGCCGCAAGAACTCGTGGACTACATGGAAAGAACCGAGCTCGTCGCGCTCTTTGTCTTCTTTCGTAGCCTCTTCGGCACTTTTGTGTTTGGCGTCATATATAAAAGAAGCCTCGTGATTGATGACGCCGACCGTGAGCCCGAGAAAATCATAGATTTGTCCCATCCATGTGGCGTCGCGTCGTGACAAGTAATCGTTAACCGTAACTATGTGCACGCCATGACCAGTGAGAGCGTTGAGATAAGCGGGCAGAGTGGCGACCAGGGTTTTTCCTTCACCCGTTCTCATTTCGGCAATGCCGGAGCGGTGGAGAATTGCTCCACCAACGAGTTGTACATCGAAATGTCTCTGACCGAGAGTGCGTTTTGCTGCTTCGCGTACGACGGCAAAAGCTTCGGGCAAAATGTCGTCCAAAGTTTCTACCCTGCCGTTCTTGCCAGACAATCTTCCTTTAAATTCAATAGTTTTTGCCTTTAAATCCGCATCCGATAGGGCCAAAATTGTGGTTTCAAACGCATTTATTCTCGGCACCAAAGCCAAAAATGGCTTCAAATCCCTCGCATTCTGGTTGCCGAATAAACTTGATAAAAAAGCCATACAGAGAGCCAATATAGCATAAAAATCAGCTAAACACCTCAAGCGGTTGAGGTGTTTAGCTTATTATTTGGCTTCGACAAATTGCTGCGCCAATTCTTTTATCAGTTGCTCATACTGGTCGTCGTATTTCCCCGCATTTCCCTGCCAACCCAGATGATCTCTTCTGAAAATTCCCTGTAAGAGAATCGTGCCTTCCTCTAGATCAACAACGAGCACGACGCGAAAACCACCGGACTTACCCCTCTGTCTAGCCTTGTCAGGCAGTCTGGTTACCCAACACTCAAAACTTGCGTTCTTGAATATATTCGTCTGAACATTATGCGGTAACGGGATATTTCGGAACTCCTGCAGAGCCTTTTCGTGATATGTATAATTACTATCCTCGACACCCTCTTTTTTCCACCACTTATTGAAACTCTCCGTTCTCTGAATTTTCCAAGCCATGGCGGTATTTTCAAGAGTTAGGCTCGAATGGAATCCTTTGAAAAAAATTCAATATCATCGGCATTTTTATAATCGAGAGGTTTGCTCGCATCCGAAAACACCCACGGCGCTTCGCTATGAGTTTGGGCGATCATTTCATCAGTACTCCAATCTTTGAAAGTTTTACAAATATAACCGAGGAGAGATTTTTCGTAATCATCAAAAACCCGCAGATCGGGTGATATGAGAGCTTGATAACGATTCCTCTTGCCGAATTTAGCGCTTTTGTCCTCTAATTGAGCGATCAGTTTATCATTTTCAGCTTTTTTTATGATCACATCCTGAAGTTCAGATGCGAAAGGCCCCATGGGTAGATGCTTGTATATCTCACCGGTCACATTTTTATTGCGATCTCTATAAGAAATGAAATCGAGATAATAGAAAAGCTTGTTGAGCTTTGTAATTCCCAATTTCTCATTACCGCACTCTGAAATGAAGTACAGCAACGCATGTATGTACTTTTCTCTGTGTATGGCCATATTAGTTCCTACATTATAGCAAATATTTAGCTTGTAAAGACAAGCCATTCCAAACACCTCAGCCGCTTGAGGCGTTAGAGGGATTGCACTTCCCGCTCTATGTCTATTCCGGTTTTTTGCTTCACCGCCTCGGCCATTTTTTGAGAGAGCGATTCGATATCGGAAGCCGTGGCGCCCGCTTCTGCGACCACGACGATGGGCTGGTTTTTCCAGAGACCGACTTTGCCTTTGGTATAACCTTTGAGATTACAAATATTATCCAGTATCCATGCCAGAGGTATTTTTATTTGATCACCGAGAGGAAAAGAAGGAATATTCGGGTATTGATTTTGAAGTTTAGCAAAGCGTGATTTTGAGATAATGGGATTCTTCCAGAATGAGCCGGCTGTGCCGGTTTTGGAAAGTTCGGGAAATTTTATTTTTCTGATTTTTATGACGGCGGAGCGGATTTCGGAAATAGACAGGGAGCGAAAAGGAAGGGCGTCGGTGGAAACTTTGGAGGATTGAGGATATGTTGGGAACACATCAGAAAGCGCCGGAAACGAGGAAGTTTTTTCAGTAGAAAATTTTCCGTGCTCCACCAATGCTCTCTCCTTTCGCTCATTTTTCCAAAATATTCCATCAAATCTTTATAAGAAAGATTTGGTTTTGGGGTTTGGGAAAGTTTGAAAGTTACGCTCGTTATAATGTGCTTTTTTCCTTTGGTGGTTTTAAAGAAACTTTCGCGGTATGAAAAACGACATTCGGAGTTTGAGAAAGTGCGCGCCGCGCCGGTCGCGACATCGACAGCGCGCACGGAAACTATCACGTCTTTCACTTCGGCGCCGTAAGCGCCGATATTCTGCACCGGCGCGGCGCCTACTGTGCCTGGGATGCCTGATAAGTTCTCAAGCCCCCACAGATTATGCTCAATTGTTTTTGTCACCAATCTATCCCAACTCTCTCCAGCCGAGGCTATGACCAGAACATCTTCATGGTCTTTTTCAAAAAAAACTCCCTTCATTTCAATCTTTATAATCAATCCAGGAAATCCTCTGTCAGAAACCAAAATGTTTGATCCCTCCCCCAAAAGAAAAACTGAAACTTTTTTCTTTTTCGCAAAATCCAAAGCCTTTTGCAATTCCTCCTCGCTTCTGACAGCAGAAAAATACCTGGCCTGACCGCCAACCTTGAACGTCGTGTATTCCGCCAAAGAAATATTCTCAAGAAATTTCATTGAATTAAGTCACACATTGATTAACGGCTTTATATTACAGGATAAAATGCCAAACACGAGCAATTTGCCAATTTGATAAAACATCTGAAAAGTTGTTAAATTTTCTTTATCTTTTCTTTATCTCCCCTTTGCTATGGTCTGGGGATGAAGAAACATATAAAAATAATTGGAACGGGGGAATTTGGTGAAATCTATAAAGGAATCAAAGAACAAGATGCGATAGATTTTTTATTCGAGAATAAATCAGGAGAAGTTCCTACAGCAATGTATCGCGCAGAGCTTGGTAACATCGATTTTGTGTATGGAAAGAAAGGGCAAAATGGTTATGGTTTAGCCCATATCAAAGAACTACATTCGGAAATTATTCCTCATATAATTGAGATTATAAAAAAGGGAGAAATTATCAATCAAGCAAAAGATCGTGTACTTCTGTTTTATAAAGTTCCAAAAGGTAAAGGGGTGGCCGTAATAAGACTCGATTGGAACGGGTTGAGAAAACAGTGGCTCGTAAGCGCTTTTTAAGACGAAATCAACCCATATCCTTTTGGAATATGGGTCGCTCACGACTTTCAGCCCCTAAAGCGACTTTTGTTGATTTGAGAGTGCTCTTATTATAAATAAAACAGCATAAAAAAGCAAACTCAACCGCCTCATCAATTTTTACTTCCTTATCGATATGACTAACTTTTATCCACGCCCTTCACTGCTTTTCTATAATTACAATAATCACATTCAGGACTCGACTCGGGCATAGAACTATCAAGACATTTTTTTATTTTCTTTAAAATACCCTCAATCCATGAATCGTCACCAGTGTATGGCAGTAAATCAATATCAAACTCTAATTTTCCATCAAAGGCTTTTCGATCAGTTTTGCCGTTACAATACACAAAATATCCAGTACTAGAAACCTTAAAGCCATTCTTCCTGAAAAGCCATTGATACACTTCCATCTGTCTCTTATATCCAATCTGCCAATCGGCATCGAGAGTTACTTCATTTTCCTTTGAAGTGGCTTTATAGTCTACAATTATTATTTCTCCCTTTTTATCTACCCAAACGTCATCAACACCTCCTGTGATAAGTAGATTAATACCCTTGTGGTGATAAGTAATGCCACGTCGTAGAGAGTCCCGCCATTCATCAATTTTCTCATGAGCAAAAGGCACCGCATCGAGGCCATATGCTTTCATCAAAGGATGAGTGGTACCTTTGGCTCTATGGATATCAAACTCTTTTTTAAGAAGTTTATCAACAGCGGTATTAAGGCTAAACGGATAGCCCGGCGGTTGTCCCACTCCAAGCCGACGGTCCAGATAAAAACATTTTGGACATTTTATAAACGCATCAATTTTTGAACGAGACAACCTAAAAGATTCTTTACTTTTTGGATCATAAATATTTCTTGTTCTGTTTGGATTGTAGTATTCGGACATGAATTTATTTATTTGATCCAACAAGCCAAAAATGTAAATCAACTAATTTCATCAGTGGATACTTATATCTTGTACCTTTAATTCCACAATTTGCTTCATATACTTTTTTAAGATTATTGTCGTTTCTTATTATCTCAAGCATATTCATAAATGATTTTTTATTGAAACTGATGCTGGTTTTGTCGGCCATATTGAAACCATCTTTGTAATATCTATCATATGCGGGAATACATCCCATAGTTGCCATGATTATTTTCGTTATAATCAAATCTAATTGATGTTTTTTGTCGTCTCCATCTGTTTTGTTGTTTTTAATAATTTCTGACTCTAAAGCATTCTTAAGTTCAAAGAGGAGATCAACATCTTGTTCGTTTAATCTACTTAAAAAATCAACATCCCACAAAATGTCATATTTTGAGTCTATTAAAATTTTAATAATCGGAATATAAAATTTATAATCTTTTTGTAATAGAAAACTTGAACCCCGCAACATACCCCAACTAGCAAGGAAAAAACCTAATTGTACAGCAGCATAGTTTAATAATATTTCGTTATTATTTATTTTTTTATGGCCT
>CAZVHT010000010.1:0-13010 GCA_964627275.1 uncultured Candidatus Saccharibacteria bacterium | reverse complement strand
CCTCTTTTCCCAGGCGTCTTCAAACTAAACCTTGATCACCTATATACTGCTTTCCCCGAAGGTAAAATCCAAAAATACGAAACATCCATCGGCGGCAAGACCAAAGATGAGCTCGTTTCCGAGCTTCAAAAGAAGGATATTTATATTTCGAGCTACGCGAAAGACCTGCTCGATAGCCCCGATTTCGAGACTTCAAAATCAACCGAGGAACTCGACCTCGTCAGACTCACCGTCGGCGACCTCGGCTTCACAAATGGTGCAACGACCACAGAGATATACGCCAAAGCTGAAGAATTTGGTCTCGAACTCTGTCCCGCTGAAGTTGGCCCGCATCTCCGTTTAGAGTATGAGGATCAACCGAGCGGAGATTGGATGTATATCGCTATGAAGCAAATCTCCGACCGCGATGGCGATCCGGACGTGTTCGACCTGGACCGCGGTGGTGCGAAGTTGAAGCTCTACGCGCATGATGCCAGGCCTGGCGACAGGTGGTATGCTGGCCTTCAGTTCGTATTCCGTCTTCGAAAGAACGCTTAGATTTTTTCTGCCTTTAGTCTCTGTTTGACCCTCTGATACTTTGTCCCTTTGACTCTTTCGGCCGAATTTTTTTGGCTTTTCTGTTATGATATTTTTGGCTTGGTGATATCGGACGGTCACGGCTTTCCGAAACCTTGCCAGTTAACATGAGCCGAGAGCATGCGACCCTTCTCCGCCAGCAGGCGGAAAAACATTGGAGCAGAGAGACTCCTCATTGTTCTGGATTCTCCGCAAACCAAGTTCGAACTTCAAGTAAAAACTGCCACATCACCGGTTCGAACCGAATTCTATTCGGTGAGAAACGGCGATGGGGGGATGAGAAAGGCGGAGGACATTTTTTCTGCAGAAAAAATGTCCGAGCCGGGGTCGCAGAAATTTCCGAGCGACGGCGAGGAAATTATCTGTGACCGAATCCCTCCGTCTCCGCCAGTGATAAAAATGGATATGTCGTCGTATGCAAGCATATAGCGTCCAAAAGCCGGCCGATTTTGGTCACAGAAATGAATGTTCCGGTGGAGCTCTCCATAATTCACAGGGAAACAGAGGACTCTCCTTGGGAGGTTATACCTTGGAAATTTTCATAGAATAATGAGTGAAATTAACATGTCAATTTTATTAACATATTGATGTTTGACTTCTTTACACAATTTTATATACTGTAAGTATGAGTAATAAAAATGCGCAGTTTACACAGTTTATAAAGGCGCTCAGAACCAAGCGTGGTCTTTCTCAGTCGAAATTGGCAATAAGGCTGGGTATTTCACGTCCTTCGTATATTGCGGTGGAACAAGGGAAACGCGAGTTGACGCTTTCGGAAGCTGAAAAACTGTCTCTGGTCTTTGGGGTGTCTCTCACTGAAATGGAGAGCGGAATATCCGCACAGTATGAAAAATATAAGCAGATGATTCTAGGCTTTGTGAGAAATGCCGGATCAAAGGACGGTCGCATCACAAAAACAAAACTGGCTAAACTCGTCTACTTGGCGGATTTTGCGTGGTTTTACGATCATCTCGAAAGCATGAGCGGCATGCAGTATAGAAAAATTCAGTACGGACCCGTTCCGGATTCTTATTTTCGCGCTATAGATGAGCTTTTCGAAGATGGGCAGATTGAAATTACCCCGACCAATGACGGAGCGATGCTTATTTCTCAAACTAGAAACGGCGCAAAAATTTCATTGTCTGAAATAAACAAAGACGAGGAGAAACTCATAAAAAATATTTCCGATAAATGGAAAGATAAAAATACGAAAGAAATAGTTACTTTTACTCACAACCAACTTCCATACGCTATTTGCTTGGATAACGAGATTATCCCGTATGAATTGATAACTCAAGAAAATCCCGGAGATGTCTACTAGCTATGAAGTTACAATAGAACCTTTTGCCGATAGGCATTTCATTAGAACCTTTGCCAAAAAATACAAAAAGGCATGGGATTTTACCCTTTCCGCTCTCTCGCGTGAATTTCAAAGTTTTGATGTGATTTTAGAAAAAACCATCGCGAAAGAAATCACCGACAGAAATGCCGATGTGGTCATTTGTAAGACAGAGTTTAAGATTTCAGGAACACCGGAATCTAGGCATGGTTCGGGGAATAGATGTATTATAGCCAAGCATAAAAATACGAGCAGAATATACCTTTTGCTCGTATATCACAAAAATGATTTAGGCAGTGGGAATGAAACAACCAATTGGAAAAATCTGGTTAAAGAAAATTATCCGGAGTACTGTGATATTTTATAAAATCCCATTAAGCTTCATTTATTAAATCTCCACAGAATAAAATCATGTACAAAAAAACTCAAATTATTGCGGAAGTAAAGACCAGATCTCCGTTCGGTTTTAAATCCGAAAAAAGTTGGGATGAGCTTTTTTTGATCGCCGATGAAATTGGCGACATTGTTTCCATTCATACAGACAAACGTTGGGGTGGCTCATTTGATTTGGTTAGAAAAGCCAGAGTTCTGACGAAAAAACCGATTTTGGCAAAAGGTATTCACGCGACTGATGACGAAATAGAGCAAGCGCTCGATGCCGGCGCCGATTATGTGCTGGTGGTCGGGCGCGTTCCGTCTATTCATAGAGACAAATGTTTAATTGAACCCCTCACTTTGTCTGAACTAAAAATAATTCCGGAAAATTTGAAAGTTGTGTGGAATAGCAGGGATTTATCGGACGGAGGAATGAAAAAAGAGACTTTTGAACAAGCGCGAGAGACATTTCGCGGCTGGATATGCCAGGCGAGCAATATCAAAACTGTGGCGGATATTGAAAACGGGGCGGATGCTATACTCGTCGGTACACATTTATTTGAATTTTTTAAATCTTTGAAAGGCATATAGTCAGCTTTCGTTCTTTCAATGGGCTAGAGCCACAGCTATGACTTTTTTTGCGCCGGCGGACAGTAGAGTGCGTTTGGCTTCCGCCAGTGTTGCCCCCGTCGTCACTATATCGTCAAAAACGATTATATTTCTGCCAAGTACCAACAATTCATCACGCACCCTAAAACAGTTTTCCAGATTTTTGAATCTATCAGAACGGCCTTTGCCGACCTGGTCTTCGTTTTCGCGGATTTTTTGCAGAATATCCCCGCGGATTTCAAATATATGGGCGTGGTCGAGCTTTTTCATGGCATCTGCCAGTAATTCGCACTGATTCCATCCGCGTTTCCGCTTTTTCTTTCTGGTTATTGGAATTGGCAAAACGAGAGGATGGGTAAAATTCTGAAACATTTCCAGGTCAGGTAGCTCGGAGAGGAGAAAATCATAAAGCAAAACCGCGAGCAGACGGGCAATTTTCCTGTTCTCATGTGTTTTTATTTCTATGATCGTTGTTTTTACCACTGCGCTCCGATATGGCAAAAAATGCAAAACCCCGGGAGATTCTTCCAATTTTTCACCTTTCATGGCTTCTTCCAGAAATATTTCAGGCGCTAAAAGCTCTATTTTTCTCACTTCCGGATCAGGTGGAGCGATAGTGTCTAGCATAAATTCAAAAACAATTTTCAATCCTTTCCATATCACTCGCCATATTTTTTTAAAACCCTTCTTTTTCATGCGAAATAGCCTAGCATAACGAGATAAAGAAATTATGAAGAAAGTTTGTTTCGCCAGACAGTGAAATATGTTCTCGAGAGCGTATTTCACTGTCTGGCTATTCATGACATGCTATAATATCGCCATATGGCCATTCCATTTTTCCAAAATCTCTTTAAGCCGAAAGGACAGAGTGTTTTGGGCATCGACATCGGTTCTTCTTCCATAAAAGTCATCCAACTGCGCAAAAAAGGAGGCCGTGCCGTACTCGAAACTTACGGCGAACTGGCCCTCGGCCCCTATGCCGGCACGGAAATCGGCCGTGCGACCAATCTGCCCAATGAAAAAATCATAGAAGCTCTGCGCGATCTCATAAGAGAGGCCAATGTAACGACCAAATCAGCCGGTATTTCCATAACCACCGCTTCGAGCCTACTTTCCTTTATCCGCATGCCTGAAATGGATCAGAAACAACTGGCAACCATGATTCCCATAGAAGCCAGAAAATATATTCCCGTGCCTATAACCGAAGTGGCTCTGGACTGGTGGATAATTCCAAAAGAAGAGAGCTCATTCTCGGAATTTGAAAAGCCGCCGGCGGGAGGAGATATACAAAAAGAAAAAAGCATAGATATACTGCTGGTCGTCATTCATAACGATGTTTTAAATCGTCTCAACGCTATCAGTAGCGGAGCCGGAATAGAAGCCGGTTTTTATGAAATAGAAATCTTCAGTTCCATGCGCTCCGTTGTCGATCAAAATCTCGAATCAATTATGATTTTTGACATGGGCGCCGGCTCGACGAAACTCTACGTCATAGAGCGAGGTATATTGCGCGCCAGCCACACTATAAATAGGGGATCGCAAGAAATAACTCTGGCCATATCCAGATCTCTCGGAATGTCGGTCGGCGATGCGGAACATATAAAGAGAACTATAGGTATTTCCCCGGAGCCGGATAACAAAAACGTAAAGGAAATCATCACCCTCAATCTGGACTATGTTTTTTCCGAAACCGCCCGCGTGGTCGGCGCCTATGAACGCAAATACAACAAGAGCATTTCAAAAATCATTCTCACCGGTGGCGGGTCGCTCTTGCGCGGTTTTCTGGAAGTTGCCCGCACTCGCTTCCAGATGGAAGTCATTCTCGGTGATCCGTTCTCCAAGACCGACGCCCCGGCATTCCTCGAGCCCGTTTTGCGCACGGCCGGTCCGGAATTCGCCGTGGCCATAGGTATAGCCTTGCGGAAGCTACAGGAGGAGGAATAGCAGGAATACCTTTACAAGAAGCTACGAGAGAGAGGCAGAATAGGTGTTCTTGTGGAGGCTTTGGAGGAGCGACGGCGACGAAAACGAGGAAGTTTTTTCAGCAGAAAAAAATTCCGTACTCCACAAGAACATCTATTCTGCTTTCCCTCTCTGGGGATAGCTTTATGGCATTTCGGTGTATAATAAATCCATATGGATCCTCAATTCAAGACATCGTTCGTTCCTAAAAAACCGATCGTAGCCCAGGCAGTAGGTCGCTCCGCGTCCTCGAGCATAAATCTCTTTTCTCTTTTGGCGACCACTCTGTTTATCGTGACCATAGCACTTTCCGGCGGAGTTTTCTTTTATAAAAATCTCTTGGCAAAACAGATTTCAGCCGATAAAGTCACTCTCGAACGCGCCAAAGGCGCTTTTGAACCCCAGCTCATAGAGCAGATCATACGGCTCGATACGCGCATAGAAACTTCCAAGAAATTGCTCGCGGGACATTTGGCTGTCACCCCGTTTTTTGATTTCCTGTCGACAGTCACCTTGGGCACGGTGAGATTCAAAGACTTCAGCTTTTCATATCTGGCTCCCGACAAAATAGGAATAGAGATGAAAGGTCAAGCCCAGAATTATTCCTCTGTCGCTCTAGAGTCCGATCTGCTCAACTCCCAAAAATATCTCAAAGATACCATTGTGGGCGACATGGCTCTGGAACCGACCGGAGCAGTATCGTTCAAAGTTACAAGCACAATTGATCCGAATCTCATTTCTTATTCGGCCGCTTTAGCTCGTAACGCCATTCAAAATAAAAATATTGGAAATAATCTGTCGCAGGATACAGAAACATCTGCCACCACATCTGTCAAAACGACAAAGACAGGAACTACTACAAAACCATGAGCAACATAGTATCAATCATCCTCATACTTTCTTCCGTCGGCTTATTTTTTGGTTATATAGATCCCGCATATGAATCTATAAGAGGACAAAAAATAGAAAAAGCCGACTATGATCGCGCTTTGAATAATTCAAAACAGCTCCAAGCCGAGAGGGATAAATTGCTCGATAAGTTCAACAACATAGACAAGGTAAACCTAGATGATCTGGCTAAATTTCTTCCAGACAATATAGACAATATCAGACTGATTCTCGATATAGATGAAATAGCCAAAAATTACGGCATGAGGATCAGGAATTTCAAAGCGGATGCGACAGAGAAAAGCGATGTCATCGGCGCGAGCAATTCTCCATACGGCACGCTCAATTTATCATTCAGTACCACTGCTCCTTATCAAACTTTTCTCACATTCATGCGAGATTTGGAAGACAGCTTGCGTCTCATAGATGTGACGTCGATCGAGTTCGCCTCGAGCGATACAGGAGATCTCTATGATTACAAAGTGACGATCAAAACCTATTGGCTCAAATAATATGAATGAAAAAATAAATACATGGAAAAATCCCGTTATCGCCATACTGGTCTTGGTTATTGTGGCCGTAGCCGGTTATTTTTACGCAAATCGTAATAGAGAGAGTGATCAGCTTCTCACCGGCGTTTCGGTTGCCGACGAAGCCTCTGCAGTCGACGGAGATCTCTTGAAAACTCTGGGAAAACTAAAAAAACTCCGTCTGAATGATTCTATATTCAGTGATCCTGTCTGGCAGAGTTTGCGTGATTTTGGCAGGACACTATCACCGGAGCCAAAAGGCCGCGCCAATCCGTTTGCGCCTCTATCCGGCCAGTAGACAGTAAAATTTCTTTGAATTTCTCATGAGCATACTCGATATCCTAGTTCAAAAAAAAATCATTGAAAAAAAAACAGCCGTGGCGGTTGGCGAGGAGATGCGCTTGACTGATGAATCCATCGAACAGGTTTTGAAAAAACGCGGTGTAAAAGCTCTAGATATTCTCTCGGCCAAAGGCGAGACTCTCGGCATACCAGTGAGATCTCTAAAGGACCAAAACATTCCTTTTGACATTCTCAACTACATTCCCGAAGAATCGGCCATGCATTATCGCTTTGTGCCCCTGTCCGTAAAACAAAATGTGCTCGAGGTAGGCATCGTGGATCCAGAAGATATAGAGGCGCGCGACGCTCTCAATTTTATCGCCACAAAAGTCAATATGCCTTTCAAGGTTTTTCTCATATCCGAGCAAGATTTTGCAAGTGCCATAGATCTCTACAAAGGTCTCTCCGGCGAAGTGACGCACGCTCTCGATGAACTGGAAACTGATATTGCGGACGTGGATACGGAGACGGAGAAAATGGGTGAAGCTGGTAAAACCGTGATTATAGAAGACGCGCCTGTGACCAAAATCGTGGCGACTATACTGCGTTACGCCGTCGAAGGCAACGCTTCGGATATTCACGTTGAACGTATGGTGGACAAAGTGCGTGTTCGTTTCCGCGTTGACGGCGATCTCTATACTTCTCTGGTTTTGCCTATAAAGGTGCATGACGCGGTGGTGGCTAGAATCAAGATACTTTCCAATATGAAACTCGACGAAAAGAGAAAGCCCCAAGACGGCAGATTCTCGGCCAGAATTGAAGGTAGGAAAGTGGACTTCCGTGTTTCGACATTTCCGGCTTATTACGGCGAAAAAGTAGTAATGCGAATTTTGGATCAGGAAAAAGGCATAAAATCGCTGGATGATATCGGCTTTTCAAAACGCAATCTGGAGTCTATGAGAAAAGCCATGAAAAGACCTTATGGTCTTATTCTCATTTCAGGTCCTACTGGTTCCGGCAAATCAACGACTCTCTATGGCATGTTAAAAGAGATAAATGATGAGTCAAAAAACGTTCTCTCTCTGGAAGACCCTGTTGAATACAATATGGAGGGAGTTTCTCAATCTCAAGTTCGTCCAGAAATCGGTTACACTTTTGCTTCTGGTCTCCGAACTACTCTACGCCAAGATCCAGACATCATCATGGTGGGTGAAATCCGCGACAAAGAAACTGCTCAGCTCGCCATACAGGCGGCTCTCACCGGACATTTGGTGCTCTCGACTATTCACACAAACACAGCCATAGGTGTCATTCCTCGCCTCATAGATATGGGTGTCGATCCGTATCTCATCGCTCCGACCCTCATCATGGCTATGGCTCAGCGTTTGGTGTCACGCATATGCGAGGGGGGCAAGGAGATTTCGGTTGAAGGCTCCATAGAAATGATGCTCCAAAAACAATTTTCGGATCTGCCGCCTGAATTTAAAAAAGAAATACTTATTCCAAAAACTGTTCTGGAGGCACAGGTCTCGGCGACTTGCCCGAACGGGGTCAGAGGGCGCATGGCTGTGACAGAAATCGTGGAAATGGACAAGGAACTGGAGCGAGCGATCCTGGCCAACACGGGCGAAAATGAGCTCTACAAATACTGCCGTTCCAAAGGTATGCTCACCATGAAAGAAGACGCTATGCTCAAGGCTTTTGCGCGCGAAATTCCATGGAGCGAAGTGAACAAACTGTAGGAATTTGGTATAATATCATAATAAAAACTGCAATGGAAAAGAAAAATATAAAAGTGTTGATAGTGGATGATGACAAATTTTTACTCGGCATGTATTCGCTCAAATTCGCCAACAACGGCTATGACGTAGATACGACCGTGGGTTCGGAAGTCGCTCTGGAAAAATTGCGCGCCGGGGCCAAACCGGACATTATCTTGCTTGACATCATCATGCCTCGCATGAGTGGTCTCGAACTGCTCAAAATTATGAGAGCAGAGAAATTGGCTTCTGATGCAGTGATTGTCATGCTCACAAACCAGAGCCAATCTGCGGATATAGATGAAGCCAAAAAGTTGAATGTCGAAGGCTATATCGTAAAAGCTTCCACCATTCCTAGCGAAGTTATGCGCGAAGTCGAAAAAATTTACGCCGCCAAAAAAACTCAAAAAAATGCCGTTTGACTATAAAAGAGAATTCGAAGAATTGATAGATATCGTCACAAAGGAATCGGCTTCCGACCTGCATCTCTGCGAAAATCGCTATCCGACCATACGCGTGGCTGGTTTTTTGGTGCCTCTCTTGAATAGACGAGTGCTCTCAAAAGAAGATACTCAAGGTTTTATGTCTGTCGTCTTGTCATCAGAAGACAGGGAGTTATTTCTCAAAAACAAGGAGATAGATTTTTCGTACAATTACCGCGACAAAGCTCGTTTTCGCGGCAACGGTTATTTTCAGCAAGGTGTGGTCTCTTTCGCTTTCCGTCTCATACCAAAGAAAATCAAAAATTTCGCCGAGCTCAATTTACCGCAGGCTCTCGAGGCTTTCTGCGAAAAACAGCAAGGTTTTTTCTTGGTGGTCGGTCCCGTAGGCCATGGCAAGACGACTACTCTGGCCGCCATGGTCGAGCGGATCAATGAAACACGCGCTGAACATATCATCACCATCGAAGATCCCATTGAATATATATATGAGCAGAAGAAATCAGTCATAGACCAGAGAGAAGTGCGCATAGACACTCTTGATTTTTCTACGGCTTTGCGCAGTGTTTTCAGGCAAGACGTGGATGTCATTTTGATAGGTGAAATGAGAAGCATTGATACCATAGCCACAGCGGTGACAGCGGCCGAAACAGGCCATCTCGTTTTTTCAACTCTGCATACAAATGACGTAGCCCAGACTATAAACCGCATTATTGATTCTTTTCCGGGAAGTCAACAGGATCAGATCCGTATTCAATTGGCTTCAACTCTCACCGGTATATTTTCCCAGCGCCTCATACCGCGCATATCAGGCGGACTGATTCCGGCGTACGAATTGCTCATTTCAAATACGGCGGTGGCCAATCTAATCCGTGAAAAGAGAGTTCATGAGATAAATACAGTCATAGAAACCGGTTTGGACCAGGGTATGATAGATATGAATAGATCTCTGGCAGAATTGGTGCGCAAGGGAGAAATTACCGCCGAAAATGCATATTTGTATTCGCCGAATCCCAAAATTTTGGAAAGGCTTATTTAAATTTAAATTGCCATGCTTTTCAATTACAGCGCCATAGACCAAAAAGAAAATCAGACAAAAGGCTCGATTGACGCCATAAATATCGAAGTGGCCATATCGTCTCTCCAGAGACGTGATCTCACCATAGAATCCATAAATCCGGCGGAGGCGAAATCTTTTTTCCAAAAAGATTTCGCCTTGTTTTCCCGAGTCTCAAACAAGGACGTAGTGGTTCTCTCCCGCCAGTTGGCCACCCTCTTTGAAGCTCAAGTGTCAGCCTTGCGAGTTTTCAGACTACTGGCCGGCGAATCTGAAAATATAGTTTTAGCCCGCGCTCTGACAGACATTGCTGATAATTTACAGGCAGGCAGTTCTATATCAAAATCCCTGGCGCGACATCCGAAAATCTTTTCCGAATTTTATGTGAATATGGTGCGTTCCGGCGAGGAATCAGGCAAGCTCGATCAGGTATTCGTCTTTTTGGCCGATCATTTGGACCGTTCGTACGCGGTTAATTCCAAAGTAAAAAATGCTCTGATATATCCGGCTTTTGTCATATTCACATTCTTTGTGGTTATGGCCCTCATGCTCACGGTTGTCATACCGAAAATTTCAACGATTCTCACCGATTCCGGTCAAGAGATTCCCATATATACCAAAATAGTCATTGGCCTCTCTCACTTCTTTGTGACATACGGCATATTCATTTTGGCGGCGGCAGTCATAGGCGGTTTTTTCCTCTATCGTTTTCTCAAAACTCCCGCAGGCAAACTGTCTCTCGATGATGTAAAAATCAAAATACCTTTTATAAAGAGTTTGTATCAGAAACTCTATCTCTCTCGCATATCCGACAATATGAATACTATGCTCATATCCGGTATCTCTATGGTCCGTGCTCTCGAACTGACATCGGCTGTGGTGGATAATGAAATTTACAAGAGAGCGCTCTTGGACGCCATGGAAGCGGTCAAAGGCGGCAAATCAGTCTCCGAATCTCTCTCCGAAAAGAAAATTATTCCCGGCATCATGATTCAAATGATAAAAGTGGGAGAGGAATCGGGAGAGCTCGGCAAAATATTGAAAACTCTGTCCGATTTCTATAGTCGCGAGGTGGTAAACGCCGTGGACACGCTGGTTGACCTCATAGAACCGGCCATGATCGTCCTCCTCGGCCTCGGTGTCGGTTTCCTCCTGGCTTCTGTGCTCATTCCTATATACAATATATCCAGCAATATTTCCTAATTCTCTGTAGGATACATACGCATTACTTTCCCTTGCTTTAGGCGATGGGGGGGGGTATACTTGCATACAATCATTTAAAAGCATTTAAAAGTAATTTATAAAAAAATGTCAAGGAAAATCACAATCGGTCTCATTTCAATGACGCTTCTCATCGGTTTGTTTGGCACTGGCGCGGTTCATTACGCTTCTGCTCAGAGTACCCAAAATATGAGCCTCTCTCAACTTGTGGAGCTTCTCATAAGCATCGGCGTCATTGCGCCTGACAAAGCGGTGGCGGCTAGGTCGGCGGTTTCCAGTTCAAATCAGACAACAACTGCTAATACAGATACTTTTGGAACGACTACAAATGCTGTGTTTAGTATTGTATCAAAATCAATAATAACCCAAGGCTATCCGCAATATACTGGTGTTAGTACGGATATCTCTACCTCTACTCTCACCGCTAGATTTGATATAAAAGTTAAGGCTGTCGGAGGTAGAGTTATAATGAATCCTATAACCCTCGGATCGGCATTCAAGTTTGAGAGATATGTAAATGGAGTCAAGGTCAGTCCGGATACAGTAACTCCGAGCACTGATTATTCTATTCCGACAGGCGTCAGTATGAGTGGATTCAACGGAGCTTTTGCAATAAATGAAAACCAAGAAGTAATTATTCCTGTGGCATACAGTATAAGAGGCCGTTTTCCAAACGGTTCCCCCATCAATCCCAGTGGCTTGACCTCCATCGGTATTGAATCAATAA
Source organism: uncultured Candidatus Saccharibacteria bacterium (assembly GCA_964627275.1). Lineage (GTDB taxonomy): Bacteria > Patescibacteriota > Minisyncoccia > Phycocordibacterales > UBA6065 > UBA6065. The sequence continues at coordinate 1,244 of CAZVHT010000010.1, read as the reverse complement.
CGTGGAAAACGATTGACGGAGTAGTGCGCGTAAATACTTCCATGTCCGGCAATCCAGACTGGAGAACAACAATTGTTGCTTTTGACGGATACGGTTCAGTTACACCACCCACGACAAATCAATACCACTCCGCCGACATCAACAAAGACTGGAAGATAGACGACAGCGAGCTCAAAAATTTTACTACTCTTTATAACTACCGCTCTGGCACCGTGCGTACGGGAGAATATTATGCTTCCCAGACAACGCCAGAATATGGATACTATGTTTATCTACCTGGCTCAAACATCTCTGGTCATGCAGGTCCTACTCATTCCGCCGACACGGACAAAAACTGGAAAATCTCTCTTCTCGAATTCACTCGCGTTCAAGAGTTGAGCCGTGCCGGTGGCTACAAAATTAAGGCCCCTAATACTTACAGCGAGGACGGCTTTGCGCCAATCACCTCTGTCCCTCCTCCAGTGCAGCCATCCATCACCGTCCTTAGCCCGAATGGGAGAGAAGAATGGAAACAAGGAGAGTATAAAACGATAAGTTGGGGAAGCAATCCACAGAGTAATTATTATAAAATTGAAATTTGGGGAGCCGGTACGACTCTGGGTAGTTCTAATGGAATTCCCGTTCCTGTCAATGGTGATACATGGAGAATCGTTGAGTCTGTTTCAGGTACTAGCTATAGTTGGAAGGTGGGTGATGTAGATTGTGGTGGCCCATGTACAGGACCGGTTGCTGGCGGTAAGTACAGGATTATTGTGAGAGGTAAAACCGATATCTCTGGGTCCTCCAGTTCTTATAATAGTTTTGGTTGGAGCGATTCGTATTTCACCATCACCGCTCCGCAAACGATAAGCCAATACCACTCCGCCGACATCAACAAGGACTGGAAGATAGACACAGCCGAACTCAACGAATTTACAGCTCTCTACAATTACTATTCCGGTACCACTCGAACGGGCGAATATTCTCTCAGCGTTTCTGCCCCATTTGTTCCTGGTCCAGGGTTGCGAGATAGTGCTTTGGGTACTTACCATTCCGCCGACACGGACAAAAACTGGAAAATCTCTCTTCTCGAATTCACTCGCGTTCAAGAGTTGAGCCGTGCTGGTGGCTACAAAATTAAGGCCCCTAATACTTACAGCGAGGACGGGTTCGCACCGATAACTGCCCCACCTTCCATACCTTTCATTTCTGTTTACAGTCCGAATGGGGGAGAGACGTACAGCGTAGGCCAGACAGTTCCAATA
>CAZVHT010000009.1:0-6362 GCA_964627275.1 uncultured Candidatus Saccharibacteria bacterium | reverse complement strand
TCGCGCCAGGTAAAAAAATATAGGAGCTCGCGATAGTTCCAGAGTTCTCTGAAATCGTCTAGGCCAAAAGTCTTTTTCGGTTTTATGATAGTCGTTGTCATTTTATGCAGGCAATAATGATATTGATTTCTTTATTCGTGTAATCTGGATTGTTGCCGCAATAGAAACCACAATGATGGATTATATCGGTTTCCGGCAATTCATATTGTTTTGAAGAATATTTTTTAAAAAAAGGTTGGCGTATCATGTTGCCGGCAATGATAGGCCTGATTTCTACACCGGCATCTTCAAATCTCTTTGCGTAATGATCACGCAAAGCGGGTGTTTTACAAATAAATGGCAGAGCGAAAGATGACACGCGTTTTATATGACCGTGTTCGAGAGGAATAAAATGGTTATTATTATTTACGATTTTTTGTATCTTATGGAATCTCTTTTCACGTATGGCGATCGATTTTTCCAAGTGAGGCAATTGATAATGTCCCAAAAACCCGGTGATCTCTGTTGGTCGCAAGTTGTAGCCGAGGTCGTAAAAAGCATAGCGGGCGTGAAAATCGGAAGTTATGCCGTGTCTGGTACGCCAGTGGCCCTGACGGAGAGGGTGGAGGTTTCTGTCCCAGCCGTTGGCTCTGACGATTTTTAGCATCTCCATGAGCTCGTGGTCGTCGGTCGCTACCATGCCTCCTTCTATGGTTGATAAATGATGGGCGACAAAGAAAGAAAATGTAGAAGCCAGCCCGAAATTACCGGCTTTACCTTCTTTTAATTCCGTGCCGAGTGATTCACAGTTATCTTCTATGAGGATGATACCTCTCTTTTCACAGAGTTTTTTGAGCTTATTTAAATCTCCCGTGAGGCCTAGCACATTTGTCACAAAAAAAGCTTTGCATTTATGAGCTTCCAGATATTTGATGGCGCAATTCGCATCAACGTTCAATGTTTCTTTACGACAGTCAGTAGGAATAGCTTCAAAGCCCAATTGCAAAATCGGCATGACATTTGTTGACCATGTTAGAGCTGAAAATCCTATGGCGTCGCCTCTCTTTAGCCTGCCTAAGTTTTGGAGCGATTGTATCAGGGCGAGGTTTGCACTGCCACCGCTGTTAAAAAGCACGCAATATTTTCTGTCTTGGAGTAGGGCAAAGGCCTCCTCGAATTTCGCACACCATTTTCCCATGCTGAATTTGTCGGTATTTTCTATAAATTTTGACAGGGCTTTCTTTGTAGATTTTTCCCGCAGAAACGTGCTCTTCTTTCCGACCAGAGGAACTCTGTATGTTTTGACTTTTAATTTCATATTATTTACGCGACAATTCCTGTTTACTTTGGGTTTCTTCCTCCAGATCGTACTCGCACATCATCTTTACTAACTGTTTAAAGGTAGTAGTAGGTTTCCAGCCGAGTTTCCTCTTAGCTTTTGAGGCGTTTCCTATAAGCAGGTCCACTTCAGCAGGGCGAAAATAGACTGGGTCTATTTCTATGATTGTTTTACCGGTCTTTTTTTCTATACCTTTTTCGTTTACGCCTTTGCCCTTCCAAACCAGATCCATGTCTAGGCATTTTGCCGCTTCTTCTATGAATTCACGCACAGAGTGAGTTTCTCCGGTTGCTAGAACATAATCATCTGGTTTCGCCTGTTGAAGAGTGAGCCACATGCCGTAGACATAGTCTTTTGCATAGCCCCAGTCTCTCTTTGCTTCCAGATTTCCGAGATACATTTTCTGGTCAATGCCGAGTTTTATGCGGGCGAGACCCCTGGTGATTTTCTTTGTCACGAATGTCTTACCTCTTCGTGGGGATTCATGATTAAAAAGAATACCGTTCACAGCATAGAGTCCATAGGCTTCTCTATAGTTTCTGGTTGTCCAATAAGCAAAGACTTTAGCTACAGCGTAAGGTGAGCGAGGATGGAAAGATGTTTTTTCGGTCTGGGGAATTTCTGCGACCTTACCGTACATTTCAGAAGAAGATGCCTGATAAAATTTGGTCTTTACTCCCGATTCGCGTATGGCGTCCAGGAGGCGTAGAGTTCCGATGCCGTCTACATCGGCTGTATATTCGGGCATATCAAACGAAACACGCACATGACTCTGGGCGCCGAGATTATAAATTTCATCCGGTCTGATTTTTTCTATGAGACGAGAGATGTTTGAAGCGTCGGAGAGATCTCCGTAAACGAGGATGAACTTTTTATTTTTTGTGTGAGGGTCCTGAAATATGTGATCAATGCGTGATGTATTGAAAGTAGAAGCTCTGCGGATGAGACCGTAGACATCGTAGCCTTTTTTCAAGAGTAGTTCCGCGAGATAGGAGCCGTCCTGTCCGGTGATGCCGGTGATTAGAGCTTTTTTGGCAGTAGTCGCCACATCCATTTTTACAGTTCCAATCTGCTCGGTCTTCTTTGCTTTCATATTATTTTGGTTTTTAGATTTTACCATTTGTTAATTTTATTCACGACTTTCTTCTTTAGCGAGAGATATGATTTTACGACTTCCTTTTCCAGGTCGGGGGAGAGGATGCGCAGAATTTCTTTGCCCAATATTCGATATTGTCCGCCGACTTTGTTGGCGCGGATGAGACCGTTCTTCAACATCCTCTTTATAGTGCTCTCGGATATGCGCAAAACTTCCCGAGTTTCCTCTGTCGTATATACACCGTTTGGTTTTATCTCGTCTGTCATAGGTGGGTAGTAACTGTCATATTAGTACAAGTGTCAAAAGGTGTCAAAAGGTTTCACTCACCTGAACCATGAAGAAGTTATTATGTGCTTGACAAACCTATTGAGTATGCTATAATGGCAAGTGGAACAGTCCCCTGCCCATACCCCCGAATCCGAACACTTTTCTAAACTCAGCACATCAACCGTTAGTCAAAAAAGAAAGGCTCAGCCATAAAAAATCAATATGCAGATCAGGTCGTGCTCGTCACGACTACCTTCAGTCCCTCGCTTAGCGATATGCGGGGACAGCTTGCCTTGAAGACCTGTCGTGCCGCTCGCGATTGCGGCTACACGATCATTGTCGTCGACGGCAGTCCGAGTCAGGAGTTCAAGGCGGCGCTTCGGGAAACCGGTGCGGCGGTTATCGATCAAAAGATGCCTGGCATGGGACAGTCCCGGCGGGAATGCATCAATGCGGGAGTTGATTCCGCCGCCGATGTCATTGTCTGGCTCGAGCCGGAGAAACATCCCATCGTGTCGCTTCTCGATGCCTGCATCGAACCGGTCATCAGTGGTAAGGCGGATGTGGTGATTCCTTCCCGGAATACTTTCACCAACTATCCGAAGTACCAGGCCGAGTCCGAGAGCCGTGGAAATGCAGCGATGGGAGAGCTCATCGGGCGCTCCGATCTCGATTTCTATATCGGTCCCCGGGTCTTGTCCTACGATGCCGCCAGAGAGATGGCTTTCTACGACGGCAAGATCGGGGACGAACAGGTCTACGGCGACAAGTGGGAAATTCTTTTCATTCCACTTCTCTGGTTCGTCGACTGGGGTTGGAAGATTGCTTCGGTGCCGGTGGATTATATTCACCCGATCGAACAGTTTGTCGAGGACGACGACATGATGCGGAAGAAGCGCGACGAACAGCGCGAGATCCTGGTCTCGGCCATGACGGCTGAAGCCAAGCGACTCAAACTAGTCGCGGTCTAGTCCTTACGGACTGGCAAAAATTCAAGGGCGGTGCTTCTCACGGAGTGCCGCCTTTTTCTTTGGAAAAAGCAGAGGATACAAGTCTGAGGCTCGGAGGGATGGGTGTGAGGCTTCTGCGATGGGTCCCGTCCCGAGAACTGAAGACTTTGTATCCTCTGCTTTTGTCTGATATAGTTTTTCCCATGACCCTCAACACATTTCTCAAATGGACGGCTATTGCGGGAGTTTTTGGGGTTCTGTTTGTGCCGTTTTTGGTCGCCGATTCGCTTTTCTTTCCATTTATAGCCGGCAAAGGCTTCATGTTCAGGATTCTGGTTGAGGTCGCTTTTGCGGCGTGGCTGCTCCTGTCCTTGCGCGATGCTTCTGTGCGCCCCCGCAAATCTCTCTTGCTCTGGGCTTTTCTGGCTTTTGCCGTCATCATCGGTCTGGCTGATATTTTCGGCCAGAGCCCATGGAAAAGTTTCTGGTCCAATTTTGAACGCATGGAAGGCTACATCACCACCCTTCACCTTCTGGCCTATTTTTTGGTGGCGTCGTCCATGTTGTCCACGGAAAAAATCTGGAAGCGTTTTATGGAGTGGTCTCTATGGTCGAGTCTCATAATGTCGCTCTATGGTCTCTTACAGCTCGCAGGCAAAGTAGCGATCAACCAAGGCGGCGTGCGTCTCGACGCCAAATTTGGTAATGCCACGTATTTCGCCATCTATCTCATATTCAATATTTTCTTCGCTTTAATACTCATATATAGGGATAAGAAACTCTGGAAGTCCGTCACATACGGCCTCATCGCTTTGCTTCATTTCGTCATGCTCTACTACACGGCCACTCGCGGAGCCATGCTCGGTCTCATAGGCGGGCTGTTCCTGGCAGCTCTCATAGTGGCCATCTTTGATAAACAAGATAAAAGGATGAAAATCGCCGGCATGTGGGTCGCCGGGGCTTTGTTCGTTCTGGTAGTCGGCTTCATCGCCATAAAAAATACTTCCTTCGTGTTGAACAGTCCAGTGCTCTCCAGATTCTCATCTATATCGATTGACGATACCAAAACCCAAGCCCGCGCTTATATTTGGCCGATGGCTATAAAAGGATTTCTCGAGCATCCTATCCTCGGCCGAGGACAGGAAAATTTCAATTATGTTTTCAATGCCAATTACAACTCGCGCATGTATGCCCAGGAGCAGTGGTTTGATCACACCCATAACCTTTTCCTCGATTGGCTGGTGGCGAGTGGACTGCTCGGGCTCCTCGCATATCTTTCTCTCTATATATCCGCAGTTTATCTCTTGTGGAAAAAGACGGCTGACATGGATTTTGTCGAGAAGTCGCTTTTTACTGGTCTCGGCGCGGCATATTTCTTTCACAATATATTCGTGTTCGACAATATCGTGAGCTCGATCCTGTTCGTGTCCGTGCTGGCCTTCATTCATTTCAAGTCAACGCGACTGGAAAAGGCAGTCGCCGCGGAAGAGAAGGAACTCGATGATTTTGACACGCGCATGGCCGGGCCTATTGTTCTGATACTTCTGGTCTTTGTAATTTACTTCTTTAACTGGCGTGGTATTGCTACAGGCAAGTCGCTCATCGACTCTATAAAGGCTACCAACACCACACCTGTGGCGGCGCAGATAGCTCTAGCTGATTTTGAAAAAGCTCTGTCTTATGACACTTTGGGTCGTCCTGAAGTAGTGGAAAGAATCGTCGAGGCCATACCGCGTTTTGGCGATACCAGTATTCCGATCGCTACCCGGCAAAGGTTTTATGAAATTGGAAAAGAAGCCGTGGAAAAACAACTTTCCCGCTTTCCCGGCGATGCGCGCTATGAAGTTTTTGCCGCTAATTTTTACAGTATGTACACTAAACCGGAAGAAGCTGAAAAACATTATATAGAAGCGACGCGGTTGTCTCCTGGTAAGCAATCAATATTGTTTCAATTTGGCAATTTCCATATAATTTACAAGCAGTACGGCAAAGCGGTGGAAATTTACAAAAAAGCCTACCAGTTCGATACATCGTATGAAACAGCCGGGCAACTATATGCTCTAGCTTTGATATATGCGGGCAAGGAAGGAGAAGCGCAAAAATTCATGAAAGATAGATTCAACGTGACAGATACTTCGAGTGATATATTTCTCCAAGCCTATGCAAACATGGGCAGTTGGCCGAAAGTCATAGACATTTTAAAGCGGAGAGTGGCGGCCGATCCGAGTAATAAGGAATATAGGATGAATTTGGTCTCCGCCTATTATCAATCGGGGGATAAACAGACAGCCATCAGAGTCCTGCGAGATTACATTACCTATAATCCGAGCTTCAAAACCGAAGGTGAGACTTACATAAAGCAGATAGAAACGGGGAAGTAAGGTCAGTTCCTGAAAATGAAATTTCTTGAGAATATTTCTTTGGCGGAATACACGACATTCAAGGTTGGCGGTCAGGCCAGGTATTTTTCTGCTGTCAGAAGCGAGGAGGAATTGCAAAAGGCTTTGGATTTTGCGAAAAAGAAAAAAGTTTCAGTTTTTCTTTTGGGACAAGGATCAAACATTTTGGTTTCTGACAGAGGATTTCCTGGATTGATTATAAAGATTGAAATGAAGGGAGTTTTTTTTGAAAAAGACCGTGAAGATGTTTTGGTCAGAGCCTTGGCTGGAGAGAGTTGGGATAGATTGGTGACAAAAACGATTGAGCATAATCTGTGGGGGCTTGAGAATTT
>CAZVHT010000008.1:0-3275 GCA_964627275.1 uncultured Candidatus Saccharibacteria bacterium | reverse complement strand
TGGCAACCTCAAAGGAGTTTGTCGGTGCAGAGTTGGAAAAAGCGTGGGCAGACTTCTGCGACGGTGTGGTGACTGGAGGCTTGAACGACGGTGGATACGATGTCGCTACGTGCGACTCGGAACTTCCGAAGTTTCAGGTCAAAGGTCACCCAGCACTGGCAAAGAAGTTTCTTGCTTGTTCGCTACGTTTCCGTAGGTTCATTCCGATCGTAGTCGGAGAACCTCCCAGGTACACGCAAGTGACCAGGGATAAAGAGTGGACGAAGGTCAAAGACATGATTCTGCTTCAAGGCGGATATGTCGCGGCTGACGTTGCTCAATGGGAAGTGTTGGCGGATGGGATAAGGAAAGTCCGAGCCTATCTAGCAGGCACCTGACTGATGGAAAGACATCTGAAGGATCACTCCAACCTTCAATCCAGAAGAGTGTGAATGTCACCGTGAGTTATGAACATGGTGAGGCTGATATGCAGTATCCGAGAGTAAACTCGTTAAAATCCCAAAGACCGTCGAGCAATCGGCGGTTTTGTTTTTGCAATTTTTCTCTTTTTTACCGCGCGAACTCTATCACTCGCGACTCGCGGATGACGGTGATTTTGATTTCCCCAGGATATTTCAGGTCTTTTTCAATTTTGTCGGCGATGGTGCGGGCCGTGTTGTGGGCTTCTAGGTCCGTGATTTCTTCGGGTTTTACAAATACGCGGATTTCACGGCCGGCTTGGAGAGCATAAGCTTTTTCAACGCCCTTTTGGGCTGTGGCAATGCCTTCCAAATCTTGCAGACGTTTCAGATAATTTTCCACGCTGTCTTTACGCGCACCCGGACGAGAGCCGGAGATCGCATCTGCCGTCTGGACGATGATAGATTCAATAGTTTCATAAGGATATTCCTCATGATGAGCCTGCATGGCTTTTATGATTTCTTCGGACGCGCCGAATTTCTGGAGAATGCGTCTGCCGATTTCCACGTGGGTGCCCGTCACTTCATGATCCAAGGCCTTTCCAATATCATGGACGAGGGCGCCGGCCTTGGTCACGGCTACGTTTGCGCCGATCTCAAAGGCTATTATTCCCGCTATGTGAGCCATTTCTATGGAATGGGCGAGGACGTTCTGGCCATAAGAAGTGCGGAAGTGGAGACGGCCGAGGATAGATATGATGCGCGGATCCAGATTGAGCACGCCACATTCAAAGGCCGCCTGCTCGCCTTTTTCTTTTATGATTTTGTTTATGTCTTCCCGCGCCGATTCAACCAGCTTTTCTATTTTTGCCGGCTGGATACGACCGTCGGCGATCAGAGCCTCCAGAGCCATACGGGCAATTTGCCTGCGGACGGGATCAAAAGAGGAGAGGGTGATAGATCCGGGGGTGTCATCAATGATTACTTCGACACCCGTCATGCGCTCAAAGCTCTTTATATTGCGACCTTCTTTGCCTATGATTTTGCCTTTTATTTCTTCGCTCCCGATAGGCACGGAAGTTGAAAACACATCGGCTGTGACGGAATTGCCCAGTCTCTGGATGGCCGTGGCTATGATGTCACGGGCCCGAGCCTCTATTTTTTCTTCATTTACGGTCTCCAATTTTCTCATGCGGGCGACCAGGTCTTCGCCGTAGTTTTTCTCTATATTTTTTTCGAGCATCTCTTTTGCTTCTGCTTCAGTCATGCGCGCAGTTTTTTCCAGAACCTCATTCCTCTCAACCAAAAGTCTATCGGCTTTCTCTTTTATTTCCTTTATTTCGATGATTTTTGTTTTCAGGCTCTCTACTTCTGTATCTATATCAGACTGGCGCTTGTCCAAAGCGTCTTCTTTTTTCACCACTCTCTCTTCAGTGGCTTTCAGTTTTTCCTCCCTTTCCTTTGCTTCTAGGCGCATTTCCTTCATGGTTTCGGTCGCTCTCTCTTCGGCATCCAGGAGGATTTTTCTAGCCTCTTCCTCGGCATGTACCTCCATCTTCTTTATCTCCAATTCCATCGAGCCGCGCTTGCCGAGGGAAATGATCAGTCGCAAATAATATCCGAGGGAAATACCCAAGAGGCCAGCGACAGCTGCTATGAGCGCAACGATTTTAAGTGACATATTTGTTGACCAGCGTATTTCGCCTTTTAGATCTGTATGAAGATTTTATATCCTTTGAAAATTGAAGTTTTTTTGGAATGTATTCACAGTATTCATGCAAAACGACAGGGAAGTCGGCCGGTAATTTAAAAGTAATAACAGTTTGATAGTACAAAAAAAGCCGAAATTTGTAAAGCGAAAGCCGCCCTCGCGGGCGGCTTCTAGACCCCTCACTCTTACCAAGGCTCTCATTGTATCCCTTAAGAGACTTTTTTGTCAACAATGTTTTAAATTACTTCTGACTCGGCGAGATCTTGTCTATGATGCCGTATTTTTTAGCTTCGTCGGCGTCGAGAAAAAAGTCGCGGTCAACGTCTTTTTCTATCTGCGACAGAAGCTTGCCTGTGTTTTCGGAGAGGATTTTGTTTATGCGCTCGCGCGTTTTCAAAATATGTTTTGCCGTGATGGCGATATCCGCGGCTTGACCCTCTACTCCGCCGAGGGGCTGGTGGATCATCACTTCAGCGTTCGGCAGGGCATAGCGCTTGCCCTTTTCGCCGGCTGACAAAATGACCGCGCCCATGGAAGCGGCGATGCCGACGCAGACAGTAGAAACTTTATTTTTTATATGATTCATGGTGTCTATGATGGCCAGACCCGCACTGACCGATCCACCGGGAGAGTTTACATATAGCGAGATTTCTTTTTTCGGATCTTCTGATTGGAGGAACAGGAGCTGGGCTATAACTGTGTTCGCCACGTGGTCGTCGATGACGCCCGAGAGAAATATAATGTTCTCCTTTAGCAGGCGCGAGTATATATCGTAGGCTCTCTCGCCTAGGCTGGTTTTTTCTATGACGGTGGGAATGAGTATGGACATAGTTTTATATTAATTGAATAAGCAAACAATATAGGAAAAGAAAGGTGAAAGAAAGACTTGACAAAGTTAATATGAGGGCGTATAAAAGGAAAAGGAAAAAACCCTAAATTCACCAGCGACTGAGATGTTAACCGATTCGAGAATATCTCGTCTCTACCCCCTGGAACTTTACAAGAAGTTTCAAGGTTTTTTATTTTTGTATAAATAGTAGCTTGACACGATATATATCTCGTATATACTCATAATATGACTACAAAAACGATATTCAACATGGATGCATCACTCAAGACGGCTGCGATGAAAAAAGCCCGAGCCCAAGGACTTACTTTGAGTGCGG
>CAZVHT010000007.1:0-8447 GCA_964627275.1 uncultured Candidatus Saccharibacteria bacterium | reverse complement strand
GAAGATAAATAAACCCCTCATATCAAAAACGGTAAAGAGAATTGTCGCCACAATCGGGCCGACGACATAAGCTATAGGCCGGGCCATGCGGTTGAAACTGATGAGATGGGTTTTTGTGGCATTCACTTTTTTGAAAAAATAAGTATCAGCCATCACTTCAACCATAGCCGCTCCGACACGAGATAGAAACAATATGGCGGCCCAAACGATGACATTGTGATCAGTGACGTAGGCTGTGAGACCCATAGACAGAGCCATGATAATAAAACCAATAGACAAAAAAGTTTTTTCTCCATTTTTGTCGGCCAATTTTCCGAGAGGTATTTCCAATATGATAAATGGCAAGAGCATGATAGTGAATATGGCGCCTATGATCGGCCAATCAAAACCGATTGTATTGTGGAGGTATATAGGTGTGTAAATGATCATCCAAGCGTAGAAAAACTGGAGGAGTATTTGAATGACCAAAATGCTTTTTATGTCTCTATCGGTCCAAATTTCGCCGAGACTCTTCCAAAAAGGCAGTTTTTCGTAGCGGGGTTCAACAATGCCTCGGAGTTTTGTCATAATTAAAATAATGACGGGCAAGATGAGCATGGCGGAAATTCCATAGAGACCGGAAAAACCGAAATTTTCCAAAATTTTGGAAGCAAAGTACGGTGATATGAGCCAAGCGGTGTTTACAATAGCGAGGAATGTTCCTCGGATGCGTCCAGTTCTGACATCACTTGAAAAACCTTCCAGAAATATATCCAAAGTATAGTGTGCCAAGGTGATTGTCACGAAATTAAGTATGAATGAAGCAATGATAGCCAGAGTACCACTACCAAATATGAGGCCGACGAGAGAGAACAGTTCGAGAGTCAAGAGACCAACTGTCGTTTTTACATTGCCGAATTTTTTGAGAATATTTGGCGCTTCTATAAAAACAGTGATGGCCAGAATTGAACTGGCTGTATATATGATACCGACTAGTTTTTCGCCTATTAAACCAGAGAGAAAAGAGGAGTTTATATAAGCCGGTATAGCGCATCCGAGGTTGAATATAAAACCTATGACATAGAGAATAGTTCTCTTTTGAACAAAAGTTTTTTCCTGAAGCATGGCAATAATTGTAACATGTAAATTATTTTAGACCGTGAGGAGAACAGGAATAACCACCGGCCTCTTTGCGGTTTCTTGGAAGAGGTGACGGGAAACGGCGTCTGTGACATTGCCTTTTATCATTTCCACGTTGAGAGGGTTCATGCCTCGGGCGCAATCTTCTATGGTGTTTTTTATGATATTTCTGGTATCGCGCAATAGGTCTTGGGATTCACGCAAATAAACGAAACCGCGAGAGATGATATCCGGAGATTTTCGCAGGCGTCCTGTTTGAGAATCAATGATGGCAAAGACGATGAACATACCGTCTTGGGCGAGCAGTTGCCTGTCGCGGATGACTACCTCTTGGACATCGCCTACAGCAAACCCGTCCACCAAGACCAGATTGTTTGCCGCCTTTTCCTTCAAAACCGTGATAGTTTTGCCATGATCGCGGATTTCTATGATCGAACCATTGTCCGGAACCACAATATTTTCCCGTGGTACGCCTATGGATTGGGCCAATTCGGAATGCTGACGAAGCATATAATGATGACCGTGCAGAGGAATAAAGAATTTGTATTTTATCTGTTCGTGAATCCATTTCAATTCGTCGCGATTGCCGTGGCCCGAAGCGTGAATGTCGGAGTCGAGATAAGTAATCACTTTTGATTCAGTGCGATAGAGATTGTCTTTCAGTTTAATGACGGCATTGTAGTTTGTCGGAATGATGGATGAAGATAGGAGAACTGTATCGGTTTTGCGGAGCTGAACGTATTTGTGTTGCTTGGTGGCCATGCGCATGAGAGCGGCAAATTCCTCGCCTTGGGCGCCGGTAACGAGCATGACGATCCTATCCGGCGGATAACTCTCAATCTGCTCGGCCGGAATGATGTTTTTGACGTCCAAAAGCTTCAGATATTTTATAATCTCTATGTTCGTTTTCATACTGCGACCTTCTACCACCACCTTTTTGTTGTATTTTTCGGCCATTTTGATGATGGCGATTATACGTTCAACTTGCGAAGCAAATGTGCCTATGATCAAGCGTCCTGCCACGTTCTTGACGTATTTTTCTATGTTTTCTATGACGACCGATTCAGACAGAGAAAAACCCGGTTTTTCTATAGATGTGGAATCCATAGTGAGCAACAATACTTCTCTGCCCGCGAATTGCTGATACTGTTTCACTTCTTCTTCCGTTGGTATGCCTTTTATATTGTCCACACGCACGTCTTCTATGAAAACAATCTCGCCGTATGGTGTCGTAATGATGAGACCCATAGAATCGGGAATGGTATGAGAAATCGGAAAGGTTTTTATTTTGAGCGAACCGCAGGTGATCGTTTCGTTTCCCGTGATTACTTTTATGTCGAGTTGTTTCAAGTGGGGAAATTCCTCTTGGCGCTTTTGAATCATGATCCCGCCGAATTGTCTGGTATATATCGTCGGATAACCTATGCGATCTATGATATAAGGAATACCGCCTATATGATCCAGGTGGCCGTGGGTGATGAATAGAGCGCGGATCTGGCTCTTGCGCTCTTCCAGATATTTTGTATTCGGCAGGATGTAATCTATGCCTGGAGTAGCTTCGTCTTTGAATTGAAAACCAGCGTCAATGACGATGATATCATTACCGAATTCTATAGCTGTCATATTCTTGCCGATTTCCTCTACGCCACCGAGAGGGATGATGCGTAGAGCATCGCCTATAGGAGGAATGACGATTGGAGCGTTTCCTCTATCGCCATTTGATGGAGCGAAAGGTCTAGGACCGCCTGTGCCAAATCTGCGCGGTGGGCGTTGTCGGCCCATAGAACGCATTACCTTGCCGTGGCCGAGAGGACCTCTATGTCCACCCATTCTCGGTGGCCTCTCCCCGAATCTATGACCTCGAGCTCCCTGCGAACTTGAATGTGACGCTGGAATTGGCATTGCTCCTGTCTGTTTATTATCTCTATCCATGGATATATTTTTTAATGCTAATTAATCTTGATTGTTTTTTACGATGCTGTCTCTGTCGCTCGCAAATATTCGCCACACTTTATCTGTTTTGACATACCAGTTGTGAATGTTGAGAAATCTGTCGGCGGGCGTCGTAATTTCGCCGAGGCTTGCACCTGATAGTTTTTTCGGCACGACGTATATAAAATCCGGACTCCATATAAATATGGCCGGCGTGTCACTTTCGATTTCTTTTTCGAAATTAGCCAGAGCCTCTTTAGCTTTTGCCGAATCAGATGTGCTCCTCATACTCTCCAGTAATTTGTCCGCTTTTGTATTAGTATACAGGGCGATATTCAAGCCTGGATCATTACGTTGAGAAGAATGCCAAAAAGGATAGAGATCGGGATTGCGGCCAGTCACAATGCCGAATAGGAGCGAGTCATATTTGCGCGGACGAATGACTGATTGATTCAAATCTCCCGGCTCAAATATGCGCACCAGAACTGATGCACCGAGTTTTTTCCAGGCTTCTTCTATGATATGAGCGCTTTCCACCAGTTCCGGGATGTTCGCCGTCGCGAGAGAGAAAGAGAGAGTTGAACTGGCGTTCTTTCTTTTGAGCTCAAATATGCCCGTGTTCGGATTTTTCTTCCAGCCGGCTTTTTGGAGAAGCAAATTTGCAGAATCAATGGAAGTAACTGTTGTCGTTCCTGTCGTAGTAGACAAACTTGAATATTTTCCGGCGGAAGTCGGAGGCAGAGGACCTTCCGCTCTGGTGCCATATCCATGGAGAACGCGCAGAATGATATCGTTCTTGTCGATAGCTAAAGAGAGCGCTTTTCTCACTTCTTTGTGCGCTAAAATCTCTTTTTCATTTTGGTTAAAGAATACTCCAAAAACGCGAGTGAGAGGGGCGCGCATGAGGACTCTATCATCGGCAATGCCGTCTATCGTTTCGGGTCCCAGACTGCCGGCGCTCTCGATCGCACCTCGTCCGAGGGCGTCTACTAGACTCGTTTCGTTTTGATAAAATTTGAGGAAAATTTTCTGTATATAAGGTTCGCCCAGAACGTAATCCGAATTGGCCCGTAGATTGAATTGATTTGGAATATTATCTCTGTCGCGATCGATCGATTCTATTTTATAAGGTCCGGATCCGATAGCATTGAGATTCGACAAACTGAAAGTAAATTGATCTCCCTCTATATTTTTCCATATGTGTTTTGGCAAGATCCCCAGAGAGAGGAACGATATAAAAGGCGCATATGGTTGCTTTAATTTAAAAACTATTTCATGATCGTTTACTTTTTCCATGGAAACACCTTCCCAATTTACGCGCCGAGGACTCTTCAAGGCGCTATCCTGGGCTTTGCCGATCGTGTATATCACGTCTTCAGACGTCACCGGCTTCCCGTCATGGAAAATAGCATTCGGACGTATGACAAAAGTATAAGACAAGCCGTCGGCAGAAATCGAATAACGCAGTGCCAGATCGGGCACAAAATCACCGCCGGGTGTAGCCTTGATAAGTCCGGAATAAACCAGAGCGGTGAGATCGCGATCGGCGTCTGATATGGCAAGCAGTGGGTTTATAAAGCGAGGCGTGCCCACGATACCCTCGGTCAGTTGACCGCCATGAGCCGGTATTTCCACCATATAGTGCGAATTCACCCGATAAACGAGCGCCAGAACGGCGATCATAAAAATGCCGACTAAAACCAGGAAAAATACCTTTTCTGTTATAGAAAAAGAATTAAATATTGATTGGACGCGAGTGAGTCCCCAGACATCTCTCTCGCGAGCAAGAAATTGCTTGACGTTAATTTTTGATTTCAATTTATCGTAAGAGAGAAATGAATGAAGTGAGAGCGAAAAGCGCACCCAGAACAATGGTGGAGATGAAAAGCAGTTTTTCGAGACCTCTCCGTGTGTGAAATACTGATCCGGACGAGTCAGATCCGCCGAGTGCTCCGCCGTTTTGGGCGCCGGACTGTTGGAGTAGCACGGCGATAATGAGGAGCACTGATATGGTTATCTGAATGTACGGCAATACGCTAGAAATCGCGCTCATGAGTCATAGCCTAGCATTATTTGTGTTTTTGTGTCAAATAGGGTATAAATAGTCGAGTTAAACCCGCGTTTCAACCATTGATCTTTTCTAAACATGAAAAAATCAGAAGTCCTAAATCGGCTTGGTTTTCAGTGTCAAGAAGATCTCGGTATCAATACCGAGCGAGCAGGATGGTTTTTTCAGTTTGACCATCAAACGTTTGCTTTTGATGAAAAAGGAAAGGTCTGGATTAGAGAAAGTTTAGTTGATCCAGGCGAGATTTTTTGCTTTGCCACAGAGCCGATTTTATGGGAGCCGGAGTTGGTTTCCTAAAAAATCCCGCAGTTTGTTTCAGTCCGCCATACATTTGGCGGGCTTTGTTTGTGATATACTCTCAAGTCTAATAGGTAGCGCTATATGCAAGAGACTCAAAATCCTATACTCACATTTCTCGACCGATTTCTCGATGTACCAGAGGCAAAAGTGACGTATCTAACCAGAGTCACTCACATAGATCGTTTCATGGCGGCGACTTTTCTCAAATTGATTCCCAATCACATCACGCCCAATGCCATAACCAAATTCCGTCTGATAGCCATTCCTTTCATCGCTTTTCTCTTGGCTTTTGATTACTACGCTTTTGCTACTGTACTGTTTCTCTTTGCCGCTTTTTCTGATGCTCTGGACGGCGCATTGGCGCGGACAAAGAGAAAAGTAACGTCGTGGGGCACATTTTACGATCCCATCGCCGACAAACTGCTCGTCGGCACGGTTTCGGTTATCGTGGTTTCAAAGTATATCGGTCTGGGTTTGGCGGGCGCTATCGTTTTTTTGGAAATCCTCTTGGTCTCTCTGGCCTATGTGAGGTACAAGGGCAGGATTGTGCCGGCCAAAACCATGGGCAAGACAAAAATGGTCTTGCAATGTATGGGTATAATTATTTTGCTTTTTTATATTGTTTTGGACATACCGATTCTCCTTGTCATTGCTACCTATACTCTCTATTTAGCCATAGTTTTCGCTCTACTTTCACTCTTTGTTTTTCGTTCAATTTAGGGTATAATTAAAGTATGAAAAAATCAACAATCATTATATTAATTATCGTTCTTTTGGTCCTGATTTATTTTGGTGTGACATACAACAGGCTCGTTACCGCTTTCACTTTTGTCGATGCGCAATGGGCGCAAGTAGAGACGCAATATCAGAGGCGTTTTGATCTCATTCCAAATCTGGTTGAGTCAGTCAAAGGCGTGATGAAGCAGGAACAGGCGGTTTTCAATGCCATAGCGGAAGCTCGTACGCGATATGCCGGCGCCAAGACGACGAATGAAAAAGTATCGGCGGCTGGTGAAGTAGAATCTAGTTTTGCTCGCTTGTTAGTAGTTATGGAAAATTATCCGCAATTAAAATCTTCGGAAAACATCTTCGCTTTGCAGTCTCAAATAGAAGGCACGGAAAACCGTATATCAGTCGAACGAGGCAGGTTCAATGACAGTGTGCGAGGTTATAATCTCATCGTCAGCCGTTTTCCGAGCGCTTTGGTGGCGAAACTTTTTAATTACTCAACAAAACTTTATTTTCAATCGGTACAGCAGGCTGAAGAGGTTCCGAAAGTAGAATTCTAAAGTAAAACATGCAAAATAGCGAAAAGAATGTTCTTTTAGAGCACGGAAGTTTTCTTGCTAGAAAACTTCCTCGGTTTCGGCGCCGTCGCGTCTCAAGCGTCTCTACGCGAACATTCTTTTCGCTATTTTGCATGTTTTTGTTATCTATAGCATTTCCCGTTTCAGCCTATCAGAGTCCGGGAAAGGCAACAGGATTTGTAAATGATTTTGCCAGTGTGTTTTCCGCTGATCAAAAAATGTCGCTTGAAACAAAGCTTTCGACTCTAGAGAGGGAAACTAGTGTGGAAGTTTCTGTCGTAACGGTACCAACATTGGGAGATGAAACGGTAGAGACGTACGCGGTGAAATTATTTGAGGAGTGGAATATAGGCAAAGCGAAACAAGACAATGGTTTGCTCATTCTCGTTTCGCCAAACGATAGACAAGCGCGCATAGAAGCCGGTTACGGTCTAGAACCTGTAATTACCGATGCTGTTTCTTCCACCATCATGCGCAATGTCATGGTTCCGGCTTTTAAAAGTGGGGATTATTTCGGAGGCATAAATTCCGCCACGGATCTCATCATAGGACTGGTAAAGGGTGATCCGGAAACAGAGCAATACATACAATCGAACAAAGAAAATGAAAAACAGATGAATGGATTGGACGTATCATCTCTTTTGTTTTTTGTTCTAGTCATAGTTATTCAACTCATCCCTGTGATCATATACAGCAAATCGTGGTGGCTCGGTGGTGTCGTGGGATTTTTCCTCGGCTTGCTCATTTTTTATTCTCTTCTGGTCGGAGTAATAGCGGCAGTTATTGGTCTCATAGCCGATTATTTTTTGTCCAAGAAATTCGGCGGCAAGCGCCCGCCGGGCACGCACGGTGGTGTCTGGTTCGGGGGTTGGGGCGGCGGGCGCGGTGGGGGAAGCTTTGGTGGCTTTGGCGGAGGTATGTCAGGTGGTGGTGGCTCATCTGGCAGGTGGTAGTTCTAACGATAATTCTAGTGGTAGTTTATAGTGATGACTAATTATTTGGATAAGTCTGGATAATCAGGTATAAATTAAGCGCATGGAGGATTCGCATAGTGGTCTAGTGCGCAGTCCTGGAAAGACTGTGTGCCGGAAACGGCACCGAGAGTTCGAATCTCTCATCCTCCGCAAATTTTCAAAAAGGGTTTCGGAACCAAAAATATGGTCGGCGCGAAGCGCCGTCTGTTCTGAATTCCCCCCAAAAAATCCTGAATCTGAAAGGGTTCGCCACGCAGAGTGTGGCTCAAAAAAGACGGTTCGATCCTTGATTTGAAAGTTCGAACCGACTTTTTTAAACAAATGAAGAAATTCTTCATTTGTTTTCTCGTTAGCCAATTCAACCATATGAATATTGGCTTTTAGAAAATTTTCGGTAAGTTCGAACCGATTATTGGATTTTTTCTCAAAAGCCGATAATTTCTCTTTTAAAAGTTGTTTTTGATTCACTAACTTATTTTTAGAATCACGATATTCTTCCAAAGACAAAACATTTATTAAATATAAGTTCATCAACTTTTCAACTTTTGAATCCAAAAGAGAAATTTCATCTTTAGTTTTTTGAGAAAAAATATCACTCGATTGATTTTCTGATTGCCGATCTTTCTCATTTTCGGCAATCATACAATTTGCCCAATCGAGTGGCAAAGAAACTTTTTTGATTTCCTCTTGAATTTGAGAAGTGATGAGTTCCTCGCGAACATATTTTTGAGTACAAGGATTTTTTCG
>CAZVHT010000006.1:0-5530 GCA_964627275.1 uncultured Candidatus Saccharibacteria bacterium | reverse complement strand
GTCACCTATTGGGTTGAATTTTTCTGGACTGGGTTTCAAAATGATATTACTTGAAAGCTAGAAAAAAGCAATTTATTCTGCTGATTTTTTCTTCCTCACAAACCCCCTCTTTTTCTTTGGTTCTCTGAGGATTTCCAGAGCGCGGGGGAGGGCGATGGTATAGACATCGTCTGGTGCTTTGAGAGAACGGAAGTCGGCATCGTGGACTATATATGGGCCAAAGCGGCCTATATTGGCTGTGATTATTTTGTTTGTTTCCGAATGTTGGCCTAGCTCTCGGGGAAGTGATAAATAGTGAACGGCTTGGGCGAGAGTGACTTCTTCAGGTTTTACTTCTTTTGGAATGCTAGCGCGGCGCAGTTTCGGTTTCTTTTTGGTGATTTCGTCAGTTGGCATTTCCACATAAGGCCCATATTTGCCATTTCGCAAAGTAATTTCCTTGCCGGTTTCCGGATGAAGACCGATTACTTTATCTTTTGGCATTTCTGTTCCATCAATGAGAAGCGCGCCGTCGCAATCAGGATAGCGCAAACAAGAGAGAAATTTTCCAGATCGGCCGAGTTTTATGATCATTGCTCCATTGCATTTCGGACATTTGAGTTTTGGATCGGCATCGCCGAGGTTGGTGGCTTTTTCCAGTTTTTCTTTTGATTTTACGTCTCTCACGAAAGGCTTGTAAAAATCAGAGAGGGTTTTTTCATAGCCGATTTTGCCTTCCGCTATAAAGTCCAGTTTGTCTTCCATCTCCGCCGTGAACGTATCGCTCACATATTCGCCGAAATTATCTTCCAAGAAACCGCTTACTACCTCGCCTGTGTCCGTAGGGCGCAGATTTCTGTTTTCTTTTGTGACGTATTCGCGGTCTTCCAGGGTTTTTATGATTGAAGCATATGTCGAAGGCCGTCCTATACCGCGCTTTTCAAGCTCTTTTACCAGTCCTGCTTCGGAATATCGGGACGGCGGTTCCGTGAATTTTTCTAGGGCCGAAATATTTACCAGTTCAAGCCTGTCGCCCCGGGCTACTTTTGGCAGTTCTATGTCGGGACCTCGCGCGCCCGGATCGGCTAGGAGCCAGCCCGCAAAAATAGTTCGCGAGCCGTTTGCTTGGAAGTCGGGGATAGATTTAGATGTCGTATTGGCCAGTATTTTTGTGCGCATCGTACGCGCGTCCTTCATCTGACTGGCGATGGTACGCGCCCATATGAGGGAATAGAGGTTTTTTTCTTCGGGCGTGTGACCGGCAATGCGAAGTCCCGCATTTGTCGGTCGGATTGCCTCGTGAGCTTCTTGGGCGTTTTTTGATTTGGCTGTAAACAGATGAATTTCGACTAGGTCTTTGCCGAATACTTTTTCTATCGTGCCGGCAATTTGGCCGATCGCTTGTTTTGAAAGTATCGTAGAGTCCGTGCGCATGTATGTGATGAGACCGGCCTCATATAGTTTTTGGGCTGTGCGCATGGTGCGGCTGGGGGAGAAGCCGAGGCGCGTCGAAGCGGTTTGCTGGAGAGTGGATGTAGTGAATGGCGCGCGAGGAGAACGTTTTGCTTCTGTTTCTTCTGTTGAAACGACACTCCAAGATTCTCCTTTACCCACAGCGACAATTCTCTCGGCTTCTTTTTGTTCCTTTGGTTCAATGGAGCAAGCGAGAGACAGTTCGGCTTTTTTTGGGGTTTTTGTATCGGCGGTTATTGTGAAGTATTGTTCCGGCTTAAAAGCTTTTATTTCTCTCTCTCGCTCGACTATGATACGCAAGGCAGGGGATTGAACACGGCCGGCGGACAGACCGTAACGCACTTTTTTCCATATAATGCCGGAGAGGTCATAGCCGACCAAGCGGTCTAGGACGCGCCGCGCCTCCTGGGCGCGGCGCAAGTTCTCGTCTATATCCCGCGGATGCTCCAGAGCTTTCACAATGGCGTCCTTGGTAATCTCATGGAAAACCACCCGCCGGACCGGTTTTTTGCCGAAATCAACGGCTTCTTTTATATGCCACGCTATAGCTTCACCCTCACGGTCGGGGTCGGTGGCGAGCAATATCTCGTCCGCTTTCTTGGCTAGCCTCTCTATATCATGCAATACTCTCTCCTTGCCGGCGCTTACTTCGTAATGAGGCGTAAAGTGATCCATGTCGATCGCTTTCTTGTTTGATTTCGGCAAATCGCGCACGTGTCCCACAGATGCCACTACCTCGTATTCGCTTCCGAGATATTTACCTATGGTTTTTGCTTTGGCCGGGGACTCTACGATGAGCAGTTTTGTCATATGTCTATTGTTGTTCTGGCCAGTATTACACGAATATAAAATATTTGGCAAATTATATCCTCCGTAATTCGCCCATAGTCTCTTCTATCATGCCTTTGATTTCCAAGAGAGAAATGAGAGCGTTTACCCGGCCTGTTTCCATACCCAATTTATCGATGAGATCATCGCGAGACAGCGGATAGACCAACGTCTCCACGATCTTTATTTCATCTTCGGACAGGTCAGAATAATTTATCTCCTCTCTTTTCACATCGGTTTTAAAACCCAAGGCATATATCAATTCCTCGCTGTTTGTTATGGGTGTGGCGCCTAGACGAATGAGCATATGTGGCCCTTCGGACAGTTTTGAAAAAATAGAGCCTGGTACGGTCAGGACATTTCTATTGAAATCGGTCGCATGTTTTGCTGTTATGAGTGTGCCGGATTTTCTCACCGCTTCTATGACCAGAGTAGCGTGAGAAATACCAGCCATGATTTCGTTTCTCACAGGAAATGTCCAATTTGCACCCGGTGTCTCCGGTGGAAAGGGCGAGAGCAGTGCGCCTCCCGCTTCTAAAATTCGCTTTGCCACGTCTTGATGAGCGGATGGAGTTATGACATCCTCGTCCAATCCCGATCCAGGTATAGCTATGGTTTTTATATTATTTTTGAGCGCCGCTCTGTGGGCAATGATGTCTATGCCGAAAGCCAAGCCGGAAACGATAACTACGGGCAAGCCTCGCAAGCCCTCTATCAATTTCTCGCATACTTGTTTCCCATAATCGCTATAACGTCTGGCGCCTACCACGGTGAGATATATGAAATTTGCCGGCGGTAATTTGCCAATGATATATAAATCTTCCGGCGGTTTGTGCAATTCTCGGATGAGCGCCGGGTATTCTCCCAATGATAGTTTTCTGATATTTCTAATGGAATTCATAGCCCTATTAGTGTACAATTCCAAGATAAAGAAAATATGAAGAAAAGATAAAGGAAAAATAAAGAAAAGAAAAATGCTGGACATCAAATTCATCAGGGATAACAGAGAGCTGGTTAAAATAGGCGCCAAGAAGAAGCATGTGGATGTGGATATTGAAGCTTTGCTTGTTCTGGACGATCAAAGGCGAGCCGTTCAGACATCCGTAGAAGCCAAAAGAGCGGAACAAAATGCCGTCTCTCTGAAACTTCCTTCGGCGGACGCTACTCTAAAGGCGTCTCTCCTAGAGTCAATGAAAAAATTGAAAGTAGATATGCAGACTGAAGAAGAAAATCTGAAAAAAATAATGAAAGACTGGCAGACGCTCATGCTCCGGGTGCCGAACATTCCCGATATTTCTGTGCCAGAAGGAGAGAATGACACGGACAACAAAGAAGTAAAAACATGGGGTCAAAAACTGCCGTTTGCCTTTCCATCTAGAGATCACCTAGAACTGATGACGGCGCTTCACATGGTTGATTTCGAACGCGGAGCAAAAGTCCACGGTTTTCGGGGTTACTTTCTCACTGGTCCAGGCGCCAAACTTTCTTTTGCTATTTGGAATTATGCCATGGATTTTTTCACCAAACGCGGATTTTCACTCGTCATTCCGCCAGTCATCGTCCGCAAAGAAAATCTCTACGGTACCGCTCATCTGCCCGGTGACGTAGAAGATTATTATGTCACCCAAGATGGCGACACTCTGGTCGGTACGGCCGAAGTGCCTCTCATGGCCTATCATTCAGGTGAAGTTTTGGAGGCAAAAAATTTCCCCATGAAATATCTGGGTTTTTCGCCGTGCTTTAGGCGCGAAGCGGGCAGTCATTCAAAAGACGTCAAAGGCCTAATCCGCGTCCACGAATTTTACAAGATGGAGCAAGTCGTATTATGCGAGGCGAGTCACGAAACTTCCGTAAATCTCCACGAAGAAATCAATCGAAATACCGAAGAGTTTATAGAATCTCTCGGTATTCCTTATCAGACGGTCATAAACTGTGGCGCGGATCTCGGGCTTGGCCAAGTAAAAAAATACGATATCAATCTATGGGTACCAAAAGAAGGCAAATACCGCGAGATATCTTCGGCCTCGTATTTTCACGATTTCCAATGCAGACGATTTAATATCCGTTATAGAGACGGATATGGAAAATTGAAATACGCCCACTCTCTCAACTGTACCGCTATTCCCACTCCGCGCATACTCGTTTCTATGGTTGAAAATTTCCAAGCCGCAGACGGTTCCGTGCATATTCCGGAAGTTTTGAGGCCGTATTTTGGTTCAGATTCTATTAAAAAATAAAATTATGAGGCCCAGGGTGATGGTGCATCAAAAGAAACTGATCGCTCGCAGACGCAGACGAGCGTTTTTTATGAGCCTATACGTCCTATTTGCTCTCGGCATCATTTTTTCGGGCCTCTCTCTTTTATCGCAAGAGCAGTTTATGTCTATTGAAAAGATAACAGTAGGTGGCAACGTGCGCGCCAAGGTTGAAACAATAGAAACGACAGTTCTCCGAGAAATGGCCGGCAATTATTTCTATTTTTTCTCAAAGAGCAATGCTTTTCTCTATCCGGCCGATGACATAATGGAAAAAATTCTCGCTTTACCTCTGATTCAATCTGTTTCGGTAAATAGAAATGGATTAAAAGCGATTGAAATAAACCTAGAGGAGAGAAGAGAAGACGCTAGATGGTGCGAAGGAAGCGTCCATGAAATAAATTGGTGTTTTTCCATGGATGAAAACGGTCTTGTTTTTGACCAGATAGCCACTTCAACGGCTTTCATATATAGAGGTTTGATTTCAGGTTCTCCAATCGGTCAGAGTTTTCTCGCTCCGGAAGAGTTCAAAAAAATCCAGTTTTTCGTGCGCGATTTAGGTTTTTTCGGCATCGCTCCAGCCGAAGCGATATTCGGAGAGCCTCATTATATGACGGTCGTTCTCCTCACCGGTGGCAAGCTCATAATCAATACAAATGATGATTTGTCTGTCGTTCTCTCAAATATCTCTTCCGTTATAAGAGACAAAACCGTTGCTCCGTCTCTATCGCGCTTCCTCGAAAAGCTGGACTATATGAAACTAGATTCGGGAAATAAGGTTGTGTATAAGCTGAAGTAGAGTAAAGTGGGCGTAAATAATACTCCAGCAACAGTATTATTTACGCCTTTAAATATCATGAATTACGGATTCTGGAAAAAGCTGAAAAGGCCCTTTTTTGCTCTCGCGCCTATGGCGGATGTGACGGACGCTTCTTTTCGGCGGATTATAGCGAAATACGGCAAGCCGGACGTCATGTGGACGGAGTTTGTTTCGG
>CAZVHT010000005.1:0-17265 GCA_964627275.1 uncultured Candidatus Saccharibacteria bacterium | reverse complement strand
CAATTAACCGTTGTTGATTCGGCTGATGATGTTTTTATAAAGCAAAGAGATTTTCTAAAATCTCACCCCGAAAAAGTTTTAGAGTTGAACGAGCTTAAATTATCTTTTGACGGCAAAAATATGGACGATTACAGAAAAGCGAAAGGTGAGTTTTTTGAAAATCTGAAATTATAATAGCCCGCCAGAATTTCGCCAAAACAAAACGCCGAAGCCCGCGCGGATTCCTCCCCAGACCCCTCCTCCGCGCGGGCAAGTCCATCACCCCGCCTCCTTTGCCCCAGACATATTGTGGCGGGGTGCGATTCAGATTTCCTCGTCAGGATTGGTTTCAAAAAAGGTTCGAATTTTGTACAATGAATACCGCAATTTTTCGAAATAGTTTCGAACTTTGTCCAACAAACACCACCACGAGTAGCGCTCATAGGTCTAATCGGTTATAATGTCCAGGAACCTTTAATCAATAAACAAAACAATATGGCAAAAGAAAATTCCGCATTTATGAAACCGCTCAATGTCAGTGCCGATTTGGCCGCTGTGGTAGGCAAGGGCCCTATGCCGCGTTCAGAAGTCGTCAAGGCAATCTGGGTCTATATAAAGAAAAACAATCTTCAGGATCCTAGCAACAAACGAAATATCAATGCTGATGCCAATCTGAAGAAAGTTTTTGGTGGCAAGGCGGTAGTCAATATGTTTGAGATGACAAAACTGGTCTCAAAGCATCTCTCCTGAGGACAGCATAGAGATCACAAAATTCGGGCATTGTTGTATACTGTATTCATGAAAACAGGCGATATCCCTCCTTTGGCAAATGACCAGTATTACAATCTAGGGCCAAAGACTTTTTGGTATTTATTTTCAAAAAATTCTCTATCCGGTTTCGTTTTTCTCGTCATAGCGCTCGTCATATCCATCGTTCGCTCGTATTCGGCAGGCAGTCCGGATATGACTGGCTTTTTGCGTATGGCATCGTGGTTTTCTTTTGCTGTTGCCGTAATCGGTTTTATTGTCGCCTTTGTTTTGAGCAAAATAGTTTATAAAAATACGGGCTTCACCCTATCGGAAGACGCCCTGCTGATACGGCACGGCGTTTTCACAAAAGAAGAGTTTGCCGTTCCATATCGCCAAATTCAAAATATAGAAATAGAGAGGACGCTCAGCGATCAGATGATGGGAATTTCAAAACTGATCATACTGACTGCCGGACAGGAAAACGATATAGAAGAAAAGCGCGATGATCCGGAGGGCATAATGCCTGCCATAGATCGAGCAGTGGCCGTATTGTTAGAAGCGGAATTACTGAAGCGGGCCAATATACAAAAAGTAATCTCGGTGAAATAATTACAATATTACATGAATGTTTTTTTTGAATCTTTTATATCATCAGTGTCGCATTTAGACGATGTCATTCTCTATGCGGTGCAGTCCATAGGTCCGGCTTGGAGAGGAACGGGATGGTTTTTATCTCATGGAATTGGTTCCTATCCAATCATGCTCGCCGTATTGGCTACCACTTTGTTTATGATAGAAAAAAAACGGGTAGCTCTGGAATTGGTCATCATCGCTACCATATCTTTTGCCGCTCTCTTTTTGCTCAAACATTATTTTGATGCGCCACGTCCATACACTATCGATCAAACGGTCATTGCTTATGATCGAGAAGATGATAGATTTGGTTTGCCGTCAGGTCACGCGCTCATGTCTGTAGTCATTCTGGGTTGGGTTATGTTGAAACACCCAAAAAGTAATGTTCTCTTATGGGGGGGAGTATCCCTGGCGGTTCTCATAGGTTTTTCCCGCATATATCTCGGTGTTCACTATCCATCGCAAGTTTTAGCTGGTTGGCTTTTTGGCATTCTCTTCCTCTATATTTTCTATACCATAGACAAGCGTCTCTGGGCGCCTTTCAAAAAACAGATTAGCAAACGGTAAAATAATAAAAATATCTTTCGCTATTTTTATATTTTCCTAGGCTTGTAGTCCGGGGGAGCCTTTGAAAGCCATTCCTGTATTTGGCTTTGGGTCAATAGACCTCTCTGGGCGCCTATGTCTTGGACGACTGAAGCAGAATTGACCAGTGCCCAGCGCAGAGCTTCTTCCAGAGTTTTTCCGAGTGCCAAAGCGCCTGTGATAGTAGAAGCGAATGCGTCACCCGCGCCAGTGCGTTCCAGTGGCGGTTTCGGATCAGGATAGGGAGGCATGAAATAAGCGTCTTTGCCGTCGTATATATACGCGCCTTTTGGTCCATCTGTCACAAAAACTTTTTTCGGTCCGATAGTGTGTATCATAACCATCAGTTTTTTTATATCATTTTCGTCTGTTTTTAGTATTTTTTGGGCTTCTTCTTTGTTACAAAAGAAAATATCGGAGCGTCTGTAGAGATCGCGTAGTTTTTCTGTACCGAGATTTATTTGAAAAGTTCCCGGCTGGAAAGCCACCTTTATATCTGGATTTTTTTCGAGCCACACCATGATGGCTCTATGATATTCGTATGAATTGTCACCGAGAGAAGAAATATAGACCCATTTTGGATTTTTTGATGGTGCTCTAAAAATTCTCGGAAAATCTTGATGCTTTACGAGAATTGTTCGTTCGGCACCGTACCAGAGAACGTAATGATAATTGGTTTCCATGCCTTTGTGGATGGAAATAAACTTTGTATTTACCCCATCCCGCTTGAGCGACTCCCGGCACTCTCTGCCGTTCTGATCATTTCCTGTATCCGATATCAGAGTAGAATGCAAACCAAATCGAGCAGCCGCCACAGCCGCATTGGCGCTGTTGCCGACGGCTCTCACTACAGTGACCGATTCATATGGAATTTTATCCCCAAAACTGAGGCATATCTCGCGATTCTGGTGATTGATACCACCTATAACGTGCGCTTTTTTTAGCTTGATGAACGCATCGACTGTAATGTCGCCGATGGCCAGAAAATCTATGGGTTTGGAAAACATACCTGTATTGTACCAAAAAGCAAAAAAATTTATATGGTAAAATAAACTGATGAAAACTTTTGGCGAATATGTGGCAGACGCGGTGGAGAGAAAGGTAGCCATAGGACATTTTAATATTTCCAATATAGAAGGCTTTTGGGCGACTGTGAGAGCGGCGCGGGAACTCAATGTGCCGGTAATTATAGGTGTTTCAGAAGGCGAAAGGAGCTTTATAGGTGTCTCGCAAGTGAAAGCCTTGGTAAAAAATTATGTAGAAGAGACCAATCAGCCCGTATTTTTGAATGCCGATCATACATATTCATTCGACAGAGTAAAAGAAGTCGTGGATGCTGGATATGATTCCGTCATATATGACGGCACAGAACAAAGCTTTGATGATAACGCGGCGATGACAAAAAAATGCGTGAGATATGCCAGAAAAAAGAATAAGAATATATTGATAGAAGGCGAGCTCGGTTTTATAGGCAAATCATCAAAGATTCTCTCTGGTATTCCAGAAGGGGTGAAAATAGGCGAAGGGTTTCTGACCAAACCGGAAGAAGCCAAAAAATTTGTGGCAGAAACTGGTGTGGATCTCTTGGCGCCGGCGGTGGGTAATATTCACGGCATGCTTTCAGGTGGCAAAGATCCAGCTCTCAATATAGAGAGAATTAGAGAAATTAGAGACGCCGTAAAAATCCCATTGGTTCTCCACGGCGGTTCTGGCAATTCAGTGATGGACTTCAGAGCGGCCATAGACGCGGGCGTGGCCATCATTCATGTGAACACCGAATTGCGTGTCGCTTTCCGCGACGCTCTGCGTCGCACCTTGCAAGACAACCCGGACGAAATTACTCCATATAAAATTATGAAGCCCGCGCGTGAGGCTATGCAGGATGTCATCATGGAAAAGCTTAAAATTTTTAATAAGCTCTAAAGATTAAAGCAATAAATTAAAACAATGGATTCGATTACCGTCTTAAAGAATTACCTCGCCGGAGTTTGGAAGGGAGATATGGATGATTCTCCCATGGCGCTCACAAAATTTTCACACGATGCCAGCTTGATTGAAGTCAGACCGAAAATCGTGCTTTTCCCGAAAGACGCGGAAGATGTAAAAGTGGTTGTGCGTTTTGTCCGTGAAAACAAAAAGAAATATCCCGATCTTTCAATAACCGCGCGGTCTGCCGGCACATGTATGGCGGGCGGACCTATCAACGATTCTATTATTCTCGATATAACGCGCTATATGCACGGTATAGAACATTTAGGCAGTGACGGTGCGACAGTATTGCCCGGCACTTTTTATAGGGATTTTGAACCGGAAGCGGACAAACTTCATGTCATGTTGCCGTGCTATACGGCTTCAAAAAATATAAACACCATTGGCGGTATGGTAGGCAACAATTCGGCCGGAGAAAAAACTCTCTACTACGGCAAAATGGAGAATTATATAAATGAACTTCGCGTAGTTTTTGAGGACGGCAATGAATACATCGTAAAACCACTTTCAAAAACCGAACTCGACCGGAAAATTTCCCAAAAAGATTTCGAAGGCAAGATATACAAAAAAATCTGGGATATTGTTTCGAAAAACGCCGATATGCTGGCAATGGCAAAACCAAAAGTTTCAAAAAACTCGGCCGGCTATTATGTCTGGAATGTCTGGAATGGCATTACTTTTGATCTGACCAAGTTGATCGTCGGCTCCCAAGGCACTCTCTGCATCGTGACGAAAATCAGCATACGCCTGGTGCCCATAAAGCCAGTTTCAAAACTGTTTGTCATCTTCATGCCAGATATCGCGCGGCTCGGAGATATTGTAAATGATATACTCGAATTCAAACCGGAAAGCCTGGAATCATACGACGACAGCACTATGAATCTGGCCGTCAGATTCATGCCAGACCTCGTTCGCAATATGAAATTGTGGAATTTTATACGTCTGGCTTTCCGTTTCATTCCCGAAGGTTTTATGGTTCTCACTCACGGTATGCCGAAACTGGTTCTGCTCGTAGAATTCAGCGGAGACAGTGACGCTGAAATTAATCAAACGATTGATAATCTGGAGAAAAAAATCAGTCATTATGGTTTTAAAACGCGCAAGGCGAGAGATGGATCGGATTCCGAGAAATATTGGACGGTCAGACGCGAGAGCTTCAACCTCTTGCGTAAACATATAACGGGCAAGCGCACAGCGCCTTTTGTGGATGATGTCATAGTGCCGCCCAGCGTCATGCCGGATTTCTTGCCGAAAATGCGTGCAATCTTGGATGAATATGATCTCCTCTATACCATCGCCGGACATGCCGGCAACGGAAACTTCCATATCATTCCTCTCATGGATATGCAGGACGACAAAAATATAAAAATCATAGACGAAGTTTCGGACAAAGTTTACGATCTGGTTCTCTCTTATGGTGGATCGATTACCGCCGAGCATAATGACGGTATTGTCAGAACGCCGTATCTCTCAAAGATGTTTAAACCAGAGATTATAGAAATTTTTCGGCAGGTCAAAGAGGTTTTTGATCCCTCGAATATCTTTAATCCCGGCAAAAAAACCGGATGTACAAAAGAATATATGATGAAACATATCGCCAGATCGTGATATACTGGAGGAAGTAATTAATATAAATATATGTCAGTACAATTTGAGGAAGATAATATGGCGAAGAGGTATGCAAGTGAGCAGACGCCGAAATTAGCCGCTTGGCTCATCAAAAGAGGTTTGGTCAGAGATGTCTCCGGTGGGAACAAGCTCCAGATTATAGTGGCTATAATCTTTTTTATTCTAGCTATTTATTTCGCTTTTTAGAAAAGAGCGGAGAGATAGGCACTTCTGGTGCACGGTCATTTTGTTGGTAGTAAATGTCCACGGCTTCGGCCTCGTCAGGCCTCAGGCGTCTCCAGGCGTCTCCAGGCGTGCCTATCTCTCCGCTCTTTACAAAAATAAAAATCAATATATACTGAAAAACCTATGGCAATAACACTGAAAGTAGAAAAGAGAGATAAAAAAACCGATGTGAACGCCTTGCGTAAAGCCGGCAAAATACCAGCTGTTTTTTACGGCAAACGAGAACCTTCAACGTCTATTTCTATCGCGGCTCTCGATTTCTCTAAAACCTATAAATCCGCTGGCGAATCAACTGTCGTCATTCTCACCGGCCCTGATATAGAAGTCGAATCACTCATCCATGATGTTGACCTCCATCCTGTGACCGGCAAGCCTCTGCATGCTGATTTCTATGTCTTTGAAAAGGGCAAGAAAATCAAAGTAGACGTGCCGATTGAATTTACAGGTATTGCTCCAGCAATCAAAGATCTCGGCGGCACTCTGGTCAAAGTGCTATACGGTATAGAAATCGAGGCATATCCCAAAGACTTGCCTCATAGAATTGAAGTGGACATTTCTCCTCTAGTTGATTTCAAATCGGTCATTTCCACAAAAGACATAAAATTACCTCATGGTGTAGAACTGGCTAGGAGAGGTGACGACATTATCGCTTCTGTTTCAGAACCAAAAGAAGAAATAGAAGAGGTCGTAGCTCCAGTAGATCTCTCCGCAATTGAAGTTGAAAAGAAAGGCAAGGAAGTCAGAGAGGGCGTTGCTCTCGCGGAAGAAGCGGTTCCAGCTCCAAAAACTGAAAAATCGGCAAAGAAGAATTTATAGTAGCCCTAGCAAAAGGAATGTTCTTGTGGAGCACAGAAGTTTTCTTGTTAGAAAACTTCCTCGGCTTCGGCCTCGTCAGGCCTCAGGCGTCTCCACGCGAACATTCCTTTTGCTATAATGCAATTATGTACCGTAGTTTTTTATTCTTGTTGTTCTTGGCCGTCTGCGTGCCGTTTTTTGTACTTGCCCAATCTTCGGGTTCTGCTCCTGGTTCTACTTCGGGTTCTGCCCAAGCTTATCAGGATAAGCTTCAGGCTGATTATGACCAGGCGCAAAGAGAACTTCAAACTCTGACCACTCAAAGCAATGAAATAAAAAATCAGAAAGCGTCTTTACAGCGCGATATCGCTCTCATAGACGCAGAGATTAGAGAAGCGCAAGCTAAAATAAATTTGAAGACTATTGCCATAACCAAACTGACAAAAGACATAGGGGTAAAACAAAATACTATAAGCAGTCTGGAGCAAAAACTGTCCCGAAGCGCGGAGTCCATGGCCAATTTATTGCGTCGTACACAGCAATCAGATGCCATATCCATACCAGCCATTCTCCTCGGCAATGCCCGGTTTTCGCAATTTTTCAGTGAAGTTGACTCTATTGAAACAGTGAAAGAAGCCCTGAATACTTCGATAAATGACGTCAAAAATTTCAAACAAGAAACTGAAACAGAAAAAGCCGATCTGGAAGACAGAAAAAATCAAGAGACCAACGCCCGCGAAGAGATTTTGGCGGCCCAGAGAATCATACAGAGAAAGAAAACGGAGAAAAATGAAATTTTAAAAGTAACAAAAGGACAGGAATCCGCGTATGCAAAATTGATAGAAGAAAAAGAGCGCAAGATCGCCCAAATTTCCACAGCTCTGTTTGCCCTGCGTGACACGGATGGTATTCAGTTTGGTCTGGCTTTGGAATACGCAAATATCGCCTCTCTAAAAACGGGCGTGCGGCCAGCCTTTATACTGGCGATTTTGACCCAAGAGACCGCTCTCGGCAAAAACCTCGGTTCATGCTATTTGCGCAATTATTCTACGGGCGATGGCGTGTCGGTTAAAACCGGCGATCCAAAATCTCGCACCATGAACCCGACGCGCGACGTGCCACTTTTTCTCGATATTACCAGAAACCTCGGTCTCAACCCGCAGGCCACACGAGTTTCTTGCTGGATCGCGGCATATTCCCGCGGTTCCGCTTTTGGTTGGGGAGGGGCTATGGGTCCAGCGCAATTTATTCCTTCAACTTGGAATATGTTCGATCAGAGAATAGAACGAGCTTTGGGGATTTCGAGGGCCAATCCCTGGGATCCTGAACACGCTATTCTCGCCTCATCTCTCTATCTGTCAGATCTCGGTGCCGGTCTCCAAACATTTTCTGCCGAAAAAAATGCCGCTTGCAAATATTATTCAGGTAAATCATGTAGTGCCGTCACTGGCGCGTCTTATGGCAATCAAGTCATGGCCAAAGCGGCCAATATTCAAGAGTGCATGATTGATCCGATACTTGGAAAATCTAATGGCTGCTAGAAAGCGGAAGGAAGTCTGCGAGTGGAGACGCCTGAGGCCTGACGAGGCCGAAGCCGAGAAAGTTTTCTAGCAAGAAAACTTTCGTGCTCCACGAGCAGACTTCCTTCCGCTTTAATATATATCAGAGATTGCTTTTTTGGCGTTTTTCGGATATATTATGAATCTCATGAGAAAGGAAATCCACCCGAAAAACTATAGACCGGTTATATTCCTAGACAATTCGAGCAAGGCGCGCTTTTTAATTAATTCTGTCGTGACGACAAAGGAAAACGGCAAATGGACGGACGGCAAGGAATATCCTCTCTATCACATTGAAATTTCCAGTGCCTCTCATCCTTTTTACACCGGTAATGAAACAATCATAGACACGGCCGGTCGGGTGGAGAAATTCAAGGCCCGTGCCGCCTCTACAAAAGCAAAGAAGGCCAAGACCGTGAAGGAATAACTTCGCTTCTTTTGCAAAATGGATTTAGCAAGATATAAAAAAAATCGTAAAACCGCATATCTGGCTCTCATGTACGAAAAACTCGAGAGTGATGAGGCTGATTTACGCAGGCTCTGTGAGACCGATTCATCTATGAGAGAAATGGGTACGGCAGATCTCGCCAACATTGAAGCTCAAAAAAAAGACATAGCGCGACAAATGGAAACTATAGAAACCTCTGAAAAAGAAGAAGAAGAAGAGTTTCCAAATGAAATTATTCTCGAAATTCGCGCGGGTACGGGTGGTGATGAAGCGGCACTGTTTGCGGAAGAGCTAGCCACTATGTATCGCGTATATGCGCAGTCGCAGGGCTGGAAGGTCTATGTTTTGGATGAATCAAAGGCCGATGTGGGCGGCTACAAAGAAGTCTCTCTAGAAATCCAAGGCAAGGATATTTACAAAAAATTGCGTTACGAAACAGGCGTCCATCGCGTGCAGAGAGTGCCAGTAACCGAAAAAATGGGCAGAGTTCATACTTCCACCGTGGCCATTGCTATCTTACCCATAAAAAAGCACATGACGGTTGTAGTAAATCCGGCGGATATAGATATGGAATTTTCTCGCGCTGGAGGCAAGGGTGGCCAAAATGTGAATAAAGTTGAGACAGCGGTCAGACTGGTACACAGACCGACAGGGCTTGATGTCCGTGTGACTTCAGAACGTAGCCAACTAAAAAATCGCGAGAGGGCTATGTCCATGCTCATGGCTAAACTCCAAGCAAAACAAGATGAAGAAAAAGCAGAGAAATTTGCTGCAGACAAAAAGGGCCAATTAGGCACAGGCGATCGTTCGGAAAAAATTCGCACATATAATTTTCCACAGGATCGCATCACTGATCATCGCATAAAGCAGTCTTGGCACAATATAGAGACTATTCTATCCGGTCAAAAAATCGGCGACATCATAGAGACTCTCTCTAATTTTACGGAGAAATAAGGCTTTTTATTGCCTTTTTGAGTCCAATCTGTTAAACTTTCGGAACAATATTTATGGTCACGAAAGACAAAAAATCAATGATTGATGCTATGTTTCAGGTAGGCGCTCATTTTGGCATGAATAAGGCCCGCCGACATCCTAGCGCCAAACCATACGTATTTGGCATAAAAAACAATATAGAGATCTTTGATTTGGAAAAGACAGAAGTTGCTCTGGCAAAGGCCAAGGCTTTTGTAGCTTCCATAGCCGTCGCCGGCAAGCAAGCTCTGTTTGTGGCAGGCAAAAGCGAAGCAATCCCAGCCGTAAAAGCGGCGGCTCTTCTCGCCGGCCAGCCTGTGGTCGGCGGACGATGGATCGGAGGCACTCTGACGAACTTTCTCCAGATTAGAAAGCGCATAGAAAAATACGAAAATCGTCTCAAAGAAAAAGAAAAAGGTGAACTGACAAAATACACCAAAAAAGAACGTTTGTTGATTGACAGGGAAATTGCCAAACTAGAGATGCTTTTTGGCGGCATTGTTTCTATGAGAGAAAAACCGGGGGTTTTGATTGTTGTTGATCCAAAGAAAGAGTTTACGGCTGTCGAAGAAGCTCGCGATATAGGTGTTCCTGTCATCGCCATAGCCAGTACGGACTGTAATCTCTCGCTCGTCGATTTCGCCATTCCGGCGAACGATTCGAGTGCTTCCTCTGTCGCTTTCTTCCTCGATGAATTGGCCCGCGCTTATGTCGAAGCCAAGGTTTCGCGGTCTTAATATTCAATTTTTGTTTTCTCTATGGTTAACACAAACGCAATAAAAGAGCTTCGCGATATGACAGGCGTATCGGTTATACAGTGCAAGAGAGCGCTCGAAGAAGCCGATGGCAACAGAGAAAAAGCTCTATTGATACTCAAAAAAAAGGGCGTGGAAGCGGCGGCTAAAAAAGGTGAAAGGTCTCTCAATACCGGCGCTATAGCCGCCTATGTCCACTCGACTGGTACGGTAGGTGTTTTGGTTGAGCTCGCCTGCGAAACCGATTTTGTGGCAAAAAATGCTGAATTCAAGCAATTGGCTTACGATATAGCCATGCATATCACCGCTTCAAATCCGGAGTCTCCAAGCGCTCTCTTGGATCAACCTTTTATAAAAAATCCCGATATCACAATAGCCGATCTGATAAATGGCGCTGTCCAAAAATTCGGCGAGAAAATGGAAATTGTGCGTTTCAGTCGCTACGTCGTTTCGGAAAAATAAAAAACATTATGGCATTGGAACTATCATTGATGGCAGTTTCG
The DNA here is from genome assembly GCA_964627275.1 of uncultured Candidatus Saccharibacteria bacterium. Taxonomy (GTDB): domain Bacteria; phylum Patescibacteriota; class Minisyncoccia; order Phycocordibacterales; family UBA6065; genus UBA6065. The sequence goes on along the minus strand of CAZVHT010000005.1, from coordinate 6,443 downwards.
GCAGGTGGTATGATTTTTCTGCTCATTCATAAATACATGGAGGTGAACAAAGGTACCAAAACTGCCATGCAAAACGTACGTGAAAAAACCGATCCTGTCTTGCGCGATATACATCAAACGACTAACAAAGTTCTCTCTCTGATCAATCCAAACGATATAATTTTCTTGGCCAATCATGTTTTTGTTTTCATTGTCAGATTCTTCATGTATGTTTCACATAGAGTGCATACCACTTCTTCGTCTATAGTTGAAAAGGCCTCAAAGAAGAAGGAAGATCTCTCTCGTGGCGGAGCGGCATCTTTTTATCTCAAGCAGATAAAAGAATCAAAAGAAAATGGCGAAACGCCACCTTAGCTCAGTTGGTAGAGCACCACTTTTGTAAAGTGGCTGTCCTCGGTTCGAGTCCGAGAGGTGGCTCCAGTTTTGTAGAAAAAGATACAGACGCACCCAGAGCGTGGGACGCGCTTCGCGCGTCCCACCAAAAAGTCGGTGTTTTGTCCGAAAGTCTAATTCTGGAGTGCAAAAATGGCTGTGGTTATTCATTCATTGACATTCATTTTGACTCGTGTATACTTGAAGTTACAAAGTGCCGAAAGGCTCCGAGAAACCCCGCGAAAGCGGGGTTTCGATTATCTAATAAAGTTTCGTAATTTTCCTTTCATTTTTTCCAAAATATCGACATCAATTTCATATAATTTTCTTTTCAATCTTTTTATGCTAACCAATTTTAACTGAGCAAGAATAACAGAAACTTTTTGATTATTCGGATCAGTAAAATTAAAATAGAAATCAAACTTCTTTTGCTTGGTTGAAAGCGGAACACACCAAAACATATGATTATTAAACTTTTTTACTACAAGAACTGGCCTTGAGAAATTATTACCACTCCCATTTTGTTCGTGTCCAATATTCTTGCCAAGAGATGACATCCACACCTCCCGTTCTTGGGGAAAATATTTCACTGGACTATTTTCAAATTGGATTTTCTTCTTTAATCCGTTCCAAATGTCATAATCTTTATTTTCTTCGTCCATACAAATATCTTCTCAAATTTTTCTAGTTTTTTCAACTTAGCAAATTTTCATTTTTGATAAAGTAGGTTCGAGCGAAGTCGTAAAGACACTCCAGAGTTGTATATTTACACTATCTCACTGTCGCGTCAAAAACTTTTCGAGTTTTTTCTTCCAGTTTCTTGTGGAGAGCGTTTATCTCCTTGTCTGTGAGCGTTCTATCTAGGGAACGATAAGTAATTCTGTAAGCGTAACTCATCTTGCCAGCACCGAATTTTTTGACATTTTCATATTGATCAACCAGAATCATTTCTTCGGCTAAGTCCCCAACGACATCGCGTACCAGATCAAAGTAGTTGTTCGGAGTGAATGTGGATGAATCAACAACAAGAGAAATGTCGCGGACGATAGCCGGATATTTGCTCACTTCTTTGAATTTTCTTCCCAATTTCAGCTGTTGTTTGATCCTTTCATCGTTTGACCACAAGAGTCTGATATCGGGCAGTTCCATACTTATGATAGCCAGACGTTCGAGACCGAAACCGAAAGCCCAACCATGATAGCCGGTAACGCCGAAATTTTTCAGTACATCTGATCTCGGCATGCCCCCGCCGAGAATCTCCAGCCATTTGCCGTTTATCTGCACTTCAACTTCTAGTGACGGGTCTGTATAAGGAAATGTGTCTGTATTGAAGCGATAAATAATATCTTTTCCGAAAATCATTTGCACAATTTCCGAGAGGGCCGATTTCAGATCGTCGATGGTCATGGTTTTTTTACTGTCCGGGATGAGATAGAGTCCACCCATCTGGTGAAAGATATTCATGTGGTTGCGGTCTATTTCATCCTTTCTGTAAACCTTGCCATAACATATGACGCCGAGCGACTCCCCGCTAGCGATTCTCTTCTTTATTTCTGGTAATTGTAGGTAGTAATACCACATGACTGTGTCATGGGTTCTCAAAATATTTTTTTTATCGACAAAGTAAGTATCGGAAACGCGACGCGCCGGATGGTTGGGGGCAAAATTAAAGAGGTCGAAACTGACATCCGCCGGTACAATTTCTGGGATAATAATATTGTCAAAATCCCGCAGGAGAGGCATTTTCCGAGCGCGATCTACTATCTCGCATATAGGACTCTCCGGCGTGCGGGAGAGATCGGTCATGGCCAGATATCGCTTCATTCGGAGCGCCTCCACATCGCCCCTAACCCCGAGGCTCTTTATCAGGACTCCTTCTTCCTTTGTGCTTATTTTTATTTCCATCAGTCTAGTCTATTCAAAAACAACAAAAAACTCAACGGTCTAAAGAACCGTATAAAAAAGCCCCGTCAAACTATCTGACGGGGTCTCGAGGTTCTCCGAGCGAGCCTATGCTCCAATCTCTCAAGTGTTCCAAAAATCTTTGCTCTCTGTATCAGTGAATTGTCCATGGGAGGCATATTCGCAATATGGCTGGCTACTTCGCGTATCATACGTTCATGCCAATGCCATCGCCATGATCCGACACGGTGAGGATTTTGGAAACGTTCAGAACTGGAGAGTAGGTTAGCCGTCTGCATAGCATTGACATTTATTGCAGTTCTCATTTCATGGCTTATATTACAAGCAAAAGTGGATATGTCAATGATGAAAAAAGTCCTATAATTTGTTATAATATATGGGTAATAAGAGCTTTTAAAAGGGCATTATTTTTTATTTATGGCCAAAGAAAAAGCAGAGAAAAAAGTGACTTACAGCGCCGAATCAATCCAAGTTTTGGAAGGACTGGAGCCTGTGCGCAAACGTCCCGGCATGTATATAGGCACGACCGGACCTGACGGCTTTCACCATCTGGTTACCGAAATATTTGACAACTCCCGCGATGAGGCCATGGGAGGTTTTGCCAATGATATAGAAATTACCATTCTGCCGGATGAAATAATCCGGGTAGTAGACAATGGCCGCGGTATTCCCGTTGACATACATAAACAAACAAAAGTTTCCGCTCTGGAAACCATCATGACTGTGTTACATGCCGGTGGCAAATTCGGCGGGGAAGATTCCGGTTACAAAGTTTCCGGCGGTCTCCACGGTGTGGGCGGGTCTGTGGTAAACGCTCTCTCTATCATGTGCCGTGTAGAGGTCCATCGTGACGGGGGTAAATACATGCAAGAATATTCTCAAGGCAAGAGAAAAGCGGCGGTAAAAAAAGTTGGTAGCTCGAAATTGCACGGCACGATCGTTACATTCAAGACTGATCCGACTATATTTGGTGAACAGAAATTTGAATTCAATCGTATCGTTACTCACATGCGCCAGCAAGCTTATCTCGTCCGCGGACTGCGTATATCTGTCATAGATGCTCGTCTATATCCGGGCTCCATAGACATCGCCGATGATATTTTCTACTTCCGCGAGCTCGGTCTCGACGTGCCGTCGCAGTCTTTTTATTTTGAAGGTGGTCTCATTTCTCTCGTCCGTTTTACAAATTCTACTCAAAAACCTGTTCACAAAAACATTTTCTACGTAGAGAAAAAAGCCGAAGGCGTCGAATCGGTAGAAGTGGCTCTGCAGTATGTTGACGATATTTCTTCCCGTATTTTGCCTTTTGCCAACAATATTTACAATGCCGAAGGCGGCACGCATATGACCGGTTTTAAAACCGCTCTGACTCGCACCATAAATAATTATGCCCGCAAGAATAGCCAAGTAAAAGATAGCGAGGATAATTTCACAGGCGATGATGTTTTGGAAGGTCTCTCTGCCGTCATTTCAGTCAAGCTCCGTGAGGTTCAATTTGAAGGCCAAACCAAGGCCAAATTGGGATCAGTTGAAGCCCAGTCCGCCGTGGCTACGGTTTTCGGCGAGGCTTTTAATTTATTCCTGGAAGAAAATCCGGAAGACGCCAGGGCCATCATTTCTAAAGTCATTTTGGCCCTCAAGGCTCGCAAAGCGGCCAAAGCCGCCAAAGATTCAATTATGCGCAAAGGCGCTCTGGAGGGTATGACTCTGCCCGGCAAATTAGCCGACTGCGAATCAAATGATGCTTCGGAATCAGAAGTGTTCATAGTAGAAGGAGATTCGGCCGGAGGTACGGCAAAAACCGGGCGCAATAGGAAGACGCAGGCGGTTCTGCCTCTGCGTGGAAAAATTTTAAACATTGAACGCGCCCGTCTGGACCGCATGCTGGGCAGTGAGCAAATCAAAAACTTGGTCATCGCCATGGGTACGGCCATAGGGGAGACTTTTGATATTTCCAAACTGCGCTACCATAAAGTAATCATCGCCACGGATGCCGACGTTGATGGGGCGCACATCAGGACACTCATTCTCACTTTGCTCTACAGATACTTCAAGCCTCTCATAGACGGCGGATACATATATATTGCTCAACCACCACTCTACAAAGTAAAGCGAGGCAAAGAAGTGATATATTTTTATTCCGAAGAAGAAAAGACAAAAATTCTCGGCACAGAAGAAATTCCTCTGGAAGAAGCGGAGGGTGCCAATTTGAAAGTTCACGTCCAGAGATACAAAGGTCTCGGTGAAATGAATGCCGAAGAACTCTGGGAGACCACTATGGATCCGGCTCGTCGTATATTAAAACAAGTAAACATCGCTGATGCCCAGGACGCCGATAAAGTATTCGATATGCTCATGGGCACCGATGTGCCGTCCAGAAAATCATTTATCCAGTCAAATGCTCACAAGGCGACCATAGATGTTTAAACAATAAAAAATAGCAAAAAAAACAGCAAAAGATATGCTCTTGTGGAGCACGGAAGTTTTCTTGCTAGAAAACTTCCTCGGCTTCGGCCTCGTCAGGCCTCAGGCGTCTCCACGCGAGCATATCTTTTGCTGTTTTTTTTATTACTTCTTCTTGTTTTTCTCCCTGTCGTTTTTCTTCAAAAATTGTTTGCGCAGACGGACGGATTGGGGAGTGATTTCCAGAAAATCGCTTTGGTGCATTATTTCCAGACCACGTTCAATCGAGAGGATGAAGGGCGGAACGAGATCTATTGCTTCATCTTTGCCTGCCGAACGATAGTTTGACATAACTTTGCCTTTGCAAGGGTTTACATCCAGATCATCGCCCTTTGACGTATTGCCGATGACCATGCCTTCGTACACCGGCACGCCTGCGCCGATATAGAGCACGCCGCGTTCTTGGAGATTCCAGAGAGCGAATCCTACCGCGAGACCTGTCTCCATGGAAATCATAGAGCCGAATTCGTGTTTTTCTATAGTACCCACATGTGGGCGGAAACCGATGAAGTGGGACGAGAGGATGCCTTCACCGCGGGTATCTATGATGAATTCGCCTCGATAACCGAGCAGACCTCTGGTAGGAATTTCAAACGTCAAGCGAGTGATACCCGCGTGTTCGCGTATATTTGTCATCCTGCCTTTGCGGGTAGAGAGTTTGCGTATGGCTTCGCCGGACATATCGTTCCTCACATCGGCTATCACTTCTTCAAACGGCTCGCTCTTCTTTCCACCAATTTCTTTTATAATGACTTGCGGTTGAGAAACTTGAAGTTCAAAGCCTTCGCGACGCATGTTTTCCAGTAGAATAGAAATATGGAGTTCGCCTCGGCCGTAGACCTTGAAAATATCATTATCGGAAAATTCAATGCGCAGGCCGACATTTACTTCCAATTCTTTTCCCAGTCTCTCGCGGATTTGGCGGGTGGTGACAAATTTACCGTCACGTCCGGCAAAAGGCGAATTATTGACCATAAAATTGAGGGCGATAGTCGGTTCATCTACGGCGATAGCTGGCAGTGGAGACTGGTCAGTTGCTTCGCAAATTGTTTCGCCTATGAAAATGTCAGGCAGTCCGGCTAGAAGGCAAATGTCTCCGGCACTCGCTTCCGGAACTTCCTTCCTATCGAGGCCGAGAAATGTATAGAGTTTTGTTACTTTGCCCGTCCGTGTTTCACCGGTCGGTTTTTTTATGAAAACATTCTGGCCGACACGCACTCGGCCGTCGTATATTCGTCCGAGAGCCAGACGACCTGTATATGAATCGTATGCCAAATTAAAAGGTTGCATACGCAGAGGTATGTCTGTATTTGCCCGCGCCGGTGGGACTAATTCCAGAATAGTATCCAGTAGGGGAGTGAGATCTCTCGATTGATCGGTGAGATTCCTCTTTGCGATACCTTCCAGTCCGATGGAATAAATTGTCTGAAAGTTGAGCTGTTCGTCTGTGGCGCCGAGCTCTATGAAAAGTTCCAGAATTTCGTCCATCACTTCTCGCGGTCTAGCGGCCGGCTTATCAATTTTATTTATGACGACGATGGGCTTCATGCCGAGCTCGAGCGACTTTCTGAGGACAAATCTGGTTTGAGGCATTGGGCCTTCTTGAGCGTCAACGAGGAGGAGAACAGTGTCAATGGAACGCAAGACACGTTCTACTTCGGAGCCAAAATCAGCGTGTCCCGGCG
>CAZVHT010000004.1:0-15320 GCA_964627275.1 uncultured Candidatus Saccharibacteria bacterium | reverse complement strand
GCGAGAGCAAAGTCCGCTGATACTGGTGTAAAAGCAGCTATGAAACAAATTCTCATTCAAGCTGAAAATTATAGAGATTCAAATGCAAGTTTTGGTGTGAGTATTTCAAATGTTAATGTAGCATCTTGTGTTGGAGGAGTTTTTAGTGATACACGTGTTCAACTCCAGCAAACAAACTTAAAATCAAATGCAGCTACAAGTGCAACATTATCATGTTATACAAATTCTACTGGTACAAAGTGGGCTGTATCTGTTTCGGCTTTGAAAGGCAGTGGCGTGGCGTGGTGTGTAGATAATTCAGGTGAGTTCAAGTCCGCAACTGCCGCTAATACAGGAGCTTGTCCATAAACTATGAAAAGAGCCTTTACACTCGTCGAAATCATGATCGTTATCGCCATCATGGGCATATTTACAGCCATAGTTTTCGGTTCGATTACTGCTTCTCGGTCAAAGGCGCGAGATAATAGTCGCATAGCGGATATGAAGACAATAGAACTCGCTCTGGCGCTTTATTATGATGTCAACAGAACATATCCGTCAGGTTCCGGCACGAGTATCAGCGCTTTAAATGTTTTGGTGAATGAAAAATATCTTCCTTCTTTACCAACAGATCCGCAATCGGGAAATGTTTATGAATACAAGCGAATCAATAACAAATATTGTCTCGGTGTAAAACTTGAAGGAACTCCTCCTCCAGACTCTCCGGAAGTGCAGACGGCTTGTGCTGGAGATACTGGTTATTATTGGGCTTCGCGTTAAAAATGGATTATATAATTTTTTTTGACTTGTTTGTTCTCGGTCTCATTATAGGCAGTTTTTTGAATGTGGTTATTCTGCGTTGGAATACCGGTCTGTGTATTTCACATGGTCGGTCAAAATGTTTTTCGTGCGATAAAACTCTCTCATGGTATGAGTTGATTCCTCTCTTTAGTTTTTTTATTCAGGAAAAAAAGTGTCGAAAATGTGGATCGAAAATTTCATGGCAATACCCATTGGTGGAATTGGCGACAGGTATTATGTTGCCGGTTATTTTTGCGATTGTTCCAAATCCCTATTTCTTGCCCACAGCCATCATAATGTGTCTCTATATCGTTATATTTGTCTATGATTTGCGACACCAGATTATTCCAGATTTCTTTTCCTATAGTGCCGCTCTGGTCGCACTCGGTATCATCGCTCTGGAATGGTACTCTACCGACGCCCTGGATTTGTGGAGAGTTATAGCTGGACCGTCTCTCTTCTTATTCTTTTATTTTTTTTGGCACATTTCACGTGGCAAATGGATGGGTTTCGGTGATGCCAAATTGGTTCTCTCTATAGGTTGGATGTTGGGAATGTGGCAGGGAATTGCGGCGATACTCTGGTCTTTTTGGATTGGTGCTATTGTTTCGCTTTTGATCATATTGTTTCAGAAGATTCGACATAGAGGAGATTTGAGTATGAGGAGTGAAATCCCTTTTGGCCCTTTCATCATCATAGGATTTCTCATAGTTTTCGTTTTTCATATAGATATTCAATCCATTCTCTACTTTTTGGCTGTATAATGGAGTCAGTATGAAAAAAGGTTTTACTCTCGTAGAGCTTCTGGTTTCAATCAGTATTTTTATGATTATTACTATCATGGCTGTGGTAAATCACTCTCAGTTTAATTCCACTATTCTCCTCACCAATCTGGCTTATGAAATAGGTCTCTCTATTCGTCAGGCTCAGGTATACGGTATCACTGTCAAACAGACTTCAGCCAGCCCAATACAATTCAATTCTGGCTATGGTATTCATTTTGATTTACAAACCGACCCAAAAACTTATGTCTTATTTGAGGATGTAAAACCATCTGGTAGTCAGGCTGATCACGTATATAGTCAAGGAACGGACGATGATGTAGAAACCTTCCATATTCAAAAAGGTAATAGCATTTCTGGTATATACATAGATGGGGTCACTACTAGTCAACCTGTAGTCGATATTTCTTTTATTCGACCGAATCCCGATGCGTATATAATAGTCTCGGGGGACGTTAATAGGCATAGCAAAGCGGAAATTTGTCTGAAATCACCACAAGGGACAAAGAGAAAGGTCGTTGTCGAAAGTACCGGTCAGATATCGGTCGTATCGAGCAATCTGAGTATTTGTACTCAATAAAATAATGAAAAAAGGATTTACATTGATCGAAGTGATGGTTTCAGTCTCTATCTTTTCTATTGTTATGCTGGTGGCTACGGGTGCCGTGTTTTCTATCGTAGAAGCCAACAAAAAAGCCCATACTCTGAAATCAGTGATGACAAATCTTAATTTCGCTCTGGAGAGTATGGCGCGGGACATTCGCGTCGGTTCTCAGTTTTCTTGCAATAACACTGGCGATTGTATTAGTGGGGGAGATCTCTTTTCTTATAAAGCAAACCGTGATGTTGATGGCGATGGTTTAGTCAATGATTCCGTTGAATACAAATTAATAAGTGAGGGAATACAAAAACGAGTTTATGGAGGAAATAAGGGTTACACTTCCACAATAACCGCTAGAGAAATTAACATAGAATCTCTAAAGTTCTATGTCGTAGGCACAGCGGCAGGAGATAGCAAACAACCAAAAGTGGTGATCACCATAAAAGGCTATGCCGGTGTAGGCAATACAAAATCGAGTTTCAACATACAGACGACTATATCAGAGAGGGCTATAGATTCATGATATGTCACATTATATGAATATAATTCGCAAAAAAAACAGACAACCAGGATTTACACTGGTTGAAGCCATGGTCGCCATATCCATACTTTCTCTGGCTGTGACAGGGCCTCTGCTCATTGCCCAAAAAGGTCTCGGCTCGGCTATTTACGCCCGCGATCAGATTACGGCCTTTTATCTGGCCCAAGAAGCCGTTGAATATGTCCGAAATGTCAGAGATTCAAATCGTATTTCTGGTACGTCGTGGCTCTCTCAATTTAGCGGATGCAAGGAAGATTCCAGTGGGCGTAAGTGCCAAATCGACGCGCGATTAGTGAATTTTGCCGATGCGGGAGCAATCTCGGTCTGTCCGTCCGGAGTCTGTCCACCACTCAAATTGGACTTGCAAAATAATATATATGGATACGGTTCAGGTGCGGATACTATTTTTACCCGTACAATTTCGATTGATGATATAGCGAAACCAAATCAAGAGGCGGTAATATCGGTAACCATAGCCTGGAAGACAAAACTTTTTACGCCTGTCAAAACCTTTACCATAAGAGAGTATATATTTAATTTCTAATATGAAACGAACTTTATACAATCAAAGAGAGGAAAAACAAAATGGATTTGCCATGCTTTTTGCCGTACTGGTTTCCAGTGTTCTCCTCTCTATCGGGCTTTCAATTTTTAACTTAACCGTCAAAGAGCTCGTATTGTCTTCTTCTGGTCGCGAATCGCAATTTTCTTTTTATTCTGCCGACACTGGTGCCGAGTGCGCCATTTATTGGGATTTCAAAGGTACGGATATATTTGCCACGTCGAGCAATTCTAGAACACCATCGCCGTCAAATCCCGATTGTGTCGGCAGTTTGATAAATATCGAACCTTTTATTTATGTTCCTAGTTCTGCAACGACTCAATTTACCCTCGATATTCCGAGTGGTAGTCCGGAATATTGTACGATTGTTACCATAAAAAAGTGGTCTGATAATCCACCTATTATAAATACAGAAATAGATTCTCGCGGGTACAACACCAAGTGTTCTGATACGACCAATCCAAATCGTGTGGAGAGGGCACTCAAGGTGACGTATTAGCCTTAAAAAGCTTTATTTTTCGGCCTTTTCTGCTAATATGTCCATACCTATGGATATCTCGCGAATACGCAATTTCAGTATCATAGCCCACATAGATCACGGCAAATCAACCCTCGCCGATCGTTTGCTTGAGCTCACAGGCACTATAGACAAACGTCATATGCAGGAGCAAGTTCTGGATTCCATGGAACTAGAACGTGAGCGTGGCATTACCATAAAAATGCAGCCTGTGCGCATGAAGTATTCGCAGAATGGTACAGATTATATTTTGAATCTCATTGATACCCCGGGACACATAGATTTTTCATATGAAGTTTCCCGCGCTCTGAAAGCCGTCGAGGGCTCACTATTGCTCGTCGACGCTACCCAAGGTGTCCAAGCGCAGACTCTGACTACTCTCAACATGGCTAGAGAGTCTGGCCGCGTGATCATTCCAGTCGTTTCAAAGATTGATTCGCCTCTCTCTCGCATAGATGAGGTGAAAGCGGAGATTGTCCAACTCTTGAATGTTCCTCTAGACAGTATTTTGGAAGTTTCAGGCAAAACGGGGGAGGGTGTGCCGAATCTCTTGGCAGAAATCATAAAACGCGTGCCGAGGCCACGGTCCGAATTGCCGGAGAAAGATTTTCGTTCTCTCATTTTTGATTTTCAATATTCTAACCATCGCGGTATTACCGTTTACATTCGCGTTATGGACGGAAAAATAAAACGAGGAGACGTACTAGCTTTCAAAGTTGCCAGAGAGCGATTCACGGCGAATGAAATCGGCATATTTTCTCCCGATGAGAAACCTGTGGAATCTCTGTCGGCAGGTGAAATCGGTTATATCGTCACAGGCATAAAAGAACCGGGCATAGCCTCTGTCGGAGACACGATTACTTTTGACAAGAGCAGTCTCTCGCCATTAGAAGGCTATATGAAGCCATCTCCTATGGTTTGGGCTTCTATATATCCTGAAAGTCAGGATGATCTCACGCTCTTGCGCCAGGCTCTCGGCCGATTATCTCTGTCGGATTCGGCATTTACATACGAAGAAGAATCATCAGGCACTCTCGGTCGTGGTTTTCGGTGTGGATTTTTGGGCATGCTTCATCTGGAAATCATAACTGAACGTCTGCGTCGCGAATTTAATCTCAATCTGGTTGTCACCACGCCGTCCATCACTTATGAAGTTACCTGGAAGAACGGCAAAGTAGATATTATATATTCGCCGCCGCTCTTTCCTGATGATGGCGTTATCGAAAAAGTATATGAACCATGGGTTCGGCTTAAAATAATCACGCCAAACGTTTATATCAGTCCTCTAACCCAAATTATTTTTGAACATGAAGGCACTACCGAACATATGGATACGTGGGGAATGGGCAGGACGGCTATGACCGTGGATATGCCTCTGCGCGAGCTCATGAGAAATTTTTTTGACGAGGTAAAGAGTGTCAGTTCCGGTTATGCATCTATTTCATACACGCCAACGATCATGAAAGTGGCGGATGTGACGCGCCTAGATATTTTGATAGGCGGAGAAGTGGTGCCGGCTTTTTCTCGCGTTGTTGCCCGCAGTAAAGCATATTTTGAAGCCGAAGCGGCTGTGGAAAAACTGGAAAAAATCCTGCCAAAACAGCTTTTCGTCACCAAAATTCAAGGCAAAGCGGGTGGCAGAATCCTGGCATCACGGACACTCACAGCGCTCAAAAAGACTGTTACGGCGCATCTCTCTGGCGGGGATATCAGTCGCAAGAAAAAGCTCTGGAAACAGCAAAAAGAGGGCAAAAAGCGTCTATTGGAGCGGGGAGGTGGCAGTATAAACATTCCTCAGGATGTGTTTGTCAAAATGATGCGAATGGGGAAGTGAAAACAGCAGGTACAAATTCTCGTCACTCGGGGCGGGACCCACGCCCAAGGGCGCTCCCTTCCCCTCGTGACTCGAACTTGTACCTGCTGTTTTTATTCTACCTATAAAGCGACGGCATGTAGGCCAGAACCATGGAAGCGGCAATGAATATGACGATTATTCCCCAAATTATATTCATTTTCTTGCGGTGTTTTGGATTGAGTAACATAATGGTAAGTATATCATGAGAGAATTTCAGGAAAGAAGACGATTCAGAAAACTGTTACATTCGCGCTATATCATAGCGGGTTTGATTATTATATGTATATTACTCGGTCGCGCTGTTTGGAACGTGTATGGTAAATATGAAAAGAGTAAAATGATAGCCGACAGGACAGAGACCGAACTTTCAAACCTGAAAGCTCGTGAAAAATCCCTGAATCAGGAAATAATTGATCTAAATACAGATTCGGGCAAAGAGAGAGAGATTCGCGAACGTTTTGGGGTTGTAAAGGAGGGGGAAAAAATGATTGTGCTCGTAGATGATACATCTGGAAACAAAAACCCTGTTCAAATTCCCAGAGAAAGCTGGTGGGACAAATTGGTCGGTTTTTTCGGTTTTTGAAATTTGCGAGATTAGTTTAATGGCAGAACTGGTGCTTCCCAAGCATCGGGCGGGAGTTCGATTCTCCCATCTCGCACCGCTACCGCTTCCGGCTTGGTGATGACGCCGGAAACCCCTTTGGTTGCTTGTTGATATATCTGTTAGCTGGTATACCTCAAGGAATTAGGTAGAAAATCGCTCTACCCCGACTCTCATTACTTAGAGTTTTTGGAGTAAACTAGTCAACTACTTTATGCGAGATTAATGATATAATTTTAATGGATGTTAGGGTTATTAATATTAAACACATATGAACGATCTAGTTTCTCAATTGTTAGCGAATAGCTTCTCTGCTTTTTCTCCTGCTTTGAACACAGCTGCTGCTGTATGCAAAGTAAATGGGCAGATAGCCGAATGCCCGGAGTTTGTAAATTTTTTTGGTCCCGTAATGCCTTTTCTTATTCTAGGCGTAGTTCTGATCAGTATTATGGGTGTTTGGAAAATTTTTGTTAAGGCGGGCAAACCTGGCTGGGCTTCTATAATTCCTATTTATAACCTGGTGGTTATGCTGGAAATAGTTAGAAAGCCGACATGGTGGTTTATTCTCGCTTTTATTCCTGTCGTAAACGTAGTGATCGGATTTATCGTAGCGTATGAGCTGAGCAAGGTTTTTGGAAAGGGAGGAGCATTCGCACTCGGACTCATCATGCTTCCATTTATCTTCTATCCAAAACTCGGATTTGGCGATGCTGTGTATGCTCCCGCGAATCCGATATAAAAAAAGTTTCCTCCTTGCGGAGCCTTATGGTACAATGCTCCGCATATGAAAAAAATAGAAATATATTCGACGCCGGTTTGTACTTACTGCGCCATGGCCAAAGAATTTTTCAAGAAAAACAAAATTGCCTATACGGAATACGACGTAGCGACTGATACAGCAAAGAAAGAAGAAATGATAGAAAAAAGCGGTCAATTCGGTGTGCCAGTCATCGTGGTGGACAATGAAAATATAGTTGTCGGTTTTGATGAAAAAGTTTTGAGGGATTTTTTAGCCATAAAATAACATATACGATTTGTCGATATGCCTGTTTGTGCTATAATTCTTTCGAACCATGAAAACTGTAGGTGAGTTCCTTGGAATACTGCGCCAGACGGAAAATACGGAATTGATAGCCTTGTTGAGACACGCCGAAAATGTTACTACCGTGGATCTGACGGCCGTATATGCCGAGCCTCTGTCACTCGAAATGTTGACTGCTATGCGTGACGAGATCAGTGGACTGTTTGTTTTTAGAGTCCATGGAGTTATGAATGATGAAGAATACGATAGAGTAACACATGCTCATAGTGCTTTTGTAACTGAATTTCACGAGAGAGCCGCTATGCATGGGTTTATCATCACTGATAAACCCAGGTGTATCAGCTTTACGGAAATAGCTCGTGACAGAGGTATAGTGCAAGTCAAAGATTCTGGCGTTTCTCTCACTCCAAAAGGTGAAAAGATGATGGAAGAATTTTTTGGAGAATAAATTGCAAAGATCGAGCGCGGGCTCGGTCTTTTGTCTTTTGAAAGGCTTATTGTTATAGTTCCTGTACGATTTTTGCCCCCGTAGTTCAACGGATAGAACGGCTCACTCCTAACGAGCTGATCGAGGTTCAATTCCTCGCGAGGGCACAATTGAAACGTGTTATACTTCTACTCATGACACCCGAAGAACATCGTTTACTCTTAGAAACTCGCCGACTCGTGGAGGAGAATTCAATAGTTCTCAAAAACATTCAACGATCCAATCGTTTCTCTCTGGTTTTTCGCGTTCTCTATTGGATAGTGATCATCGGCTCTTCGGTAGGCGCGTATTATCTCATACAGCCGTACATAGATACTCTCAAAAATGCGTATTCAGGCATTTGAGCTTTTTTTTGGGTCTCTGCTTGCTTCAACAGCAAAAAAAGCTTAAATTATGTGAGTTGTTTTCAATTGGAGAAGTATGTTCAAATCGCCACGGTAGCTCAGTGGCAGAGCGCTACCCTGAAGAGGTAGGCGTCGAGTGTTCGATTCACTCCCGTGGCACAATTTTACTCAGACTGATTTTACCCGCAGTTTGTTTTGCTTTGCCTTGTCTACTTTTGGCAATTTGATAGTGAGCAGGCCGTGACGTTCTACGGCTTCGGCCTCTTCCACTTCTATTTCTTCGGGCAACATGATAGTGCGGGAAAAAGAGCCCCAATAGAGTTCCCTGTGGAAATAATCAGCCTCCTGTATTTCAACTGACGTCTCGCGCTTGCCTTTGATGGTGACCATATCGCGGGTGATGTTTATATCCAAATCTTCGGGACGTACGCCGGCAACCATGGTTTTGATGATGATTTCATCCGGGGTCTGGTGGACGTCAACCGTCAGTTGACCTTCTTCTTCGGTTTCTTCCAGAATATTGCCGCGAGCATCCGACATATCTTCCATTGCTCCGTCTTCCAGCTTTACGGTGCCGGTCAGACGCTCAAAGAATGATTTTTTTAATGGTTGCATATGTTGCTTATTTTTTTTCCGCTTGTAACTTTTTTATTTTTTCAAAGAGAAGCAAGACGCCGAGTGAAGCTATCCAGACAAATGAGAACACTATAAAAATTCTGCTTCCGTTATCGTATATTATAAACATATTGAACACTGTATGCAATGCTATGGCGATCAATAGTCCAAAGATGCGCCAGATGATTTTCCAGGCCCTGCTCCTGTAGAATTCACGCGCTATGCAATAGCCCAAAATAGCCGAAGAAACGACATGGAGCAGACTGGCGCCGATGAATCTCATATTGCCCGTGACCAGGCCTTGGAAAGCCTGGCCTTCTAACAGGGGATTCAAAATAAAGAGCACATTTTCCAGGGCGGCAAAACCGAGAGCGCAAGTTATGAGATATTCCATGGCGTCTATGGGCTCGTCAAAAGCCCGGGAACGGAGGACGGTGATGGTAACCATGGCGTATTTGGCTACTTCTTCTATAACGGCCCAGAGGATGAGAGTAGTCGTTGTCATACCCCAGCTCGCATAGGCCCATTTTTCAAAAGGATAAACCAAAATAACAGCCGCCATACCGCCGAGAAAAGCCAAGAGTATTTTGCCGCGAGGTTCCGGATGGAGTTTGTCTTCTTGAATCCAAAACCAGAGCCAAAATAAGGCCGGCAGAATTCCACCAACGAGGGCATAAAAGAGAGTCGAAGCTGTGAGATTTATATCGGCCATGTTTCTATTATAAGAGGTTTTCTGTCGGCTATGGGCATATCAGACCAGATTTCTTCTGTAACGAAAGGCACAAATGGGTGTAGGGCTTTGAGAAATTGCACGAGAGTGCGCAGGAGAAATTGTCTGCGTGATTTTTTTTCTATATCACTTCCGTTTTTAAATATGCTTTTGCTTCTTTCCAGTATGATATCGGCGAATTCGTGCCAAACATATGCGTATATTTTTTCGGCGACGAGATAATATTTAAACTCTTCCATTTCTTTTGAAATTTCTTTCAGAAGTTTATTTTGTTCCGTCAGAAGCTTTTTATCATCCAGAGAAAAACCGGTGAATTTTTCGTCGTACATTTCACCTTCCGCAGATGTGAGGACAAAGCGGGTTATATTCCATAGTTTGTTGGCAAAATTTTTATAGGCGCGAATTTTGTCCTCGGACATTTTTGTGTCGTTCCCGGGACCTGTAGCGATTATGAGAGACATGCGCAGAGCATCTGTACCGTACTTTTCGCACATGAGCATTGGATCAACCGCGCCTTGAGACTTTGACATCTTTGAACCGTCCGCGTTTCGGACGAGGCCGTTGAGATATACTGTTTTGAAAGGCACTTGGCCGAGGAGATATGTGGACATCAAAATCATGCGCGCCACCCAGAAGAATATGATGTCATATCCTGTTTCGAGGACGCTTGTCGGATGATATGTCGCTAGGTCGGCTGTCTCCTCCGGCCAACCGAGCGTTGAAAATGTCCATAGACCGGATGAGAACCACGTATCGAGCGTATCCTCGTCTTGGGTCCAGCCTGCGCCTTTTGGAGCCTCTATATCGCAATATATTTCGGTACCCTTATACCAAACCGGTATTCTATGGCCATACCAAATCTGGCGGGAAATGCACCAGTCGCGGAGATTGTCTATCCAGTGCGTATAGACTTTTTCAAAACGGTCGGGAAGTATGGAAATCGATTTACTTAGAACTGCTTCCGCCATCAGATTTTTGAGGGATTTATTTTGCCGGGAAGCGATTTTTTTATTCACATCTATAAACCATTGAAGTTTTGGCAGTGGTTCTATGACGCCACCCGTCCTCTCCGCAGTGGCTGTATTTTGTGAAATTTTTTCTTCTTTTTCGAGTAAACCTTGTGACTTGAGCCAATCAACGACAACGATACGCGCTTCCGCAACTTTTTTATCTTTCAAAATAGACGATTCAACGGACATTCTGGCATACTCATTTATAACAGAAACAACGGGTAACTCATGCCTTTGGGCGATTTCCCAATCTACGTGGCTATGAGCGGGTGTCACACCGAGGGCGCCTGTGCCAAATTGAGGATCAACGACTGTATCACCGACAATTTTTATGTGAATTTTTGCTCCGGCGAAATCAATGTCGTATTCTTTTCCTATAAATTTTTTGTACCTGGCATCTTCCGGGTGAACAGCTACTGCGGTATCGCCGACTTTTGTCTCCGGTCGTGTCGTGGCGATGGAAATAGGAAAGTCTTTTGAATATTTGAATGTATAAAATGTACCCGTGCCCTCGGTGTACACAATCTCGTCGTCTGAAATCGTCGTCTGGCCTTTTGGATCCCAATTGACTATGCGGTAGCCACGATATATCAGTCCATCATCGTACATTTTTTTGAATGCTGTGCGAACGGCTAGATTTCTCTTTTCGTCCAGAGTGAATGCTTCACGCGACCAATCTACGGAAGCGCCGAGTTTTTTCACCTGACCGACGATTGTATCGTGGCTCTGTTTTGCGTATGCGTTTATGCGTTTTAAAAGTTCTTCACGTCCGATGTCTTGTCTCCTTTTTCCTTCTTCTTTGTATATCGTACTTTCAACTTTCGCCTGCGTGGCAATAGCCGCATGGTCGGTGCCAGGGATCCAAAGTGTCCGAAATCCCTTCATGCGGTGATAACGGACCATGATGTCCTCTAGTGTTGTCGCTAGAGCGTGGCCCATGTGGAGCGTGCCTGTGACGTTCGGTGGGGGCTGGACTATAGAAAAAACAGACGCGTTCGCCTTTGTCGCGCCTTTTTTTATGCACACATCAGGATTAAAAAAACCGCCTTTTTGCCACATTTCGTATACGCGGCTTTCAGTCTCTTTCGGATTATATGGCTTGAGAAATTTGGCGGGAATGTTTGCTTCTGGGAACAGGAGTTTTTTCGACTTCATACCAAAAATCATAGCAAAATAAAGCCAAAAATGAAAATTACTTCGCCAGTGAAGACGAAGTAATTGAATTTCCAGAGTCACTTTATACGATGTTTCTCATTGTACAAGTCCGAATTTTGCCCTTTCGTCGCAAATACCCAATCTTTTTCTGGGTTAGTCCGGAATATTGCGCGATGATTTTGTCTGGCAACTTGCCGAGGAATGGCATAATTTTACGCTCACGATCCTCGATTTCGTTGAAGACATATTCGATGCCGACCCTGGAAAAGGCGTTTCGAAGTGTGCCACAATGAACAATCGCACTGTGATAGACGGCGGGTTCTTGACGGCGGAACTCGCTTGGGTTTAGGGTTTCGAGCCCGCGCAGTTTCGCTTGCATTTGCAAATCGCAATAGAATGGTAACTCCCCACTACTGACGGAACTTTGCCATCGAAGTTTGGGTGGGAATCTTTTTCCACAGCCAGAACATGTCGTATCGTAATCATTTGGATCAGCGCTAAAACCCTTGATGATCTCAAGTGGTTTGAGTACCCTCGAGCAGCTTGGACAATTTGCTTCGGGCCTGTAATCATCTCCTCGCATGGCGTGGATGAGATTAAGTTTAAGCGAGAGTATGTGCGATTGCACAATCTCGTGTCTCTGACTCTGCGTGAGTTTCAATCTTTGCGATTGGCGTTGGACGAGAGAAACCATCAATTGTTGCATGATATGCCTTCTTTTAGGTTGTTTCTATGTACAGAGATGTTCTTGTACTTCTGTAATAAAAGGTATAACAAATATGTCGATATGTCAAATATCTAGATTCGCAAACCGATAGGCAGAGTGCCGATGGCTTTGAGGAGGACGTCAGAGCTCACAATTTTTGATCTATTAAAGTAACCGGCCAGGGCAATCATCAGGCCGTTGTCTGTCGCGTGATCAAATTGCGGCAGGAGAATTTTAATTGAACACTCGTTTGCCAAATTCTCCAGAGCTTTTCGTATATGTGTATTGGCTATGACCCCGCCGCCTATGATTACGGTTTCCACGGCAAATTTTTCTATAGCTTTCTTCATTTTTGCTACCATGACGTCTGTGATGGCGTCTTCGGTTTCGCGGGCAATGCCTTTTATAATATCGCCCGAAAGTGACAAGTTTTTTTCTTTGAGTCTCTCTGTCAGATAGAGAACGGCGGTTTTTAATCCGGAAAAAGAAAAGTCCATGTCATTGCTTTTTATCATAGGGCGGGGCAGAGGTTCGGGACTGACAATTCTCATTTTTCGCGCTTGTTCCGCTAGTCTCGAAATCTGCGGACCGCCGGGATATGGCAAGCCGAGAGTTCGCGCAATCTTGTCGAAGCATTCGCCTACGGCATCGTCTCTGGTTTCGCCGACAATTTTGTACTTTCCAATGCTTTCAACGAGAACTATCTGGGTGTGTCCGCCGGAAATGAGGAGGGAGAGAGCGGGGTAGGAGATCTCTTTGTGAAGTAATTTGTATATCTCCTCTTTGCCGACACTTTTTTCTTTTTGCTGTATTAGTGCCGTGAGAATATGCCCCTCCATATGATTGCAGGGGATGATAGGAATGTTCCAAGTGAAAGACAGAGCTCGAGCAAAATTTATGCCGACCCATAGAGCTGGTTCCAGTCCGGGGCCTACTGTAACGGCGATGTAATCAATGTCAGGTTTTTTTGTATTTAAAATAAATTTTTTGAAATGGCGGAAAAGCTCGGGTTCTCTGTTTAGAATTTTTTCAATCTCTGTCATTTCCACTTTTGTTTTTATTTCTTCGAATTTTCCGGCTTCCGTCAGAGTTTTTACGAGGACAGGGACGAGATTTATTTGATGTTCTCTCTTGGCCAAAATAGGGAAAACACCGCCATATTGCGTATGTATATCTATCTGGGAATGGACGGTGTTGCCGAGGATTTTTACCGTTTCATTTTTCTCATTCACCTCTATGAGACTAATGGCCGTCTCATCACAGCTGGTTTCAATACCCAAGATTTTCACAGGTTTCATTGTGCGCGGTATAGGACTTGAACCTATGACCCTCTCAACGTCAATGAGATGCTCTACCAACTGAGCTAACCGCGCTTTATATTTAATTTAACTACCAAAACAGCTATCCGCGCATTTCTATAACATTTTTTGTCGCAGAATCACTTTACACTATCAGAACTCTTTTTCAACCTAAACAATCCGCTCAATTTTGTTCTTGGCTACTTTTTTAAAATCTCGGCCCAGCATAGAAAAATCAACTATATTTGTTTTTATTTCTTCAATTTCCATAGTAATTGTTCCAATGTCATTTGAATCCTCGGTAATTCTAGCAATACCTTTTCCGCAAATTGTTCGTTGTAAGCATGAGCTGTCTCGTTTCTCATATCAGTCATAGAAATCCATATATCATTGTTTTCTATAAGAGCTTGTTTGAAAGACTCTTGAGATTATTTACTGTCTTTTCAAATTGGGCTATTTGAGCCTCATTTTTCATAACAAAGACATTTTAGCATACAAAAATAAATTTCCAATTTTGGCGGTATTCGTTGTACAAAGTTAGAATGTATTTTGAAAGCAACCCTGATGCCGACTAATCGCACGCGCGGAGCGCGTGGTGACTCTGACCTGAATCGTACGCTCGTATCGTTCCGCCACCGCCTCGCTTCACTCGGCAACCCCGAAAGAAAAACACTCCCTGCATATCTCTTTTGGCGGGGGTGAAATTTCTTTTGAAAAAGGAAAGGATGTTTTTCTTTCGGGGTTCTGCCCGTAAAGATATTCGGGCAGGTGGCGGAACAATGCGGACGAAGTTTTGGCAAAACTATTTTTTGGGGAAAGGATTTGCCAAAACTTCGACTGATACGGGTGTCTGAACTATATATGTTCGTGATTTCTAACGGGGCTCGCGGAAGATGAGCGGATTCAGGCGAATAATTTTGTCGTCGTTTGCTTTCAATTCTCCGCGACCGTCGGTATTGGAAGTGGTAATATAGAGGAATTCGTCTGGGCCAGAAACAACCGCGCGTATTCTTCCAAATTCCTTTAGAAAATAAACCTTGAGCAAAACTTGTTTTTCACCTGTTATTTTTGCCTCATATAATGCTTCGCCGCGAAGACCGCCGAAGAAAAACGAACCGTCCCAAAAAGCAATGCCGGCCGGAGCCCAAGTTTCATCAGGGCCCGATTGCGCAATAGGGCTTTCCATCCCTTCTCGCTTCTCGTCTCCTTGAATAATCGGCCAGCCGTAATTTTTCCCTTTTTCAATCAGATTGAGTTCATCCAAGCCGGAAAGAATACCAGACCGTCCGTGTTCTGTTGCCCAAAGCCGACCCTGGTCGTCCCAGGCAAGGCCTTGAGAATTTCTGTGCCCGTAAGAATAAACTGTGGCCGCCTGCGCCGAGCTTGTCGAGGTGAACGGATTGTCGCTAGGAAGTCCGCCGTCGTCCTTTAGACGCAGAATTTTACCGGCAAGCGAATCAATATTTTGAGCAAGTTTTGCGTCGCCGGCGTCTCCGGTGGTGATGTAAAGATAGCCGTCTGGCCCGAAAGCAATTCTTCCGCCATCGTGATATGCCGCGCCGGGGTTGTTATCTATAATTACTTTTTTCTCCGAAAGGCGATTATCTATAAAGCTATAGCGTTCAACTCTGTTTTTGAGTCCATCGCCGACTGCGGTAGTAAGATAAAGATATACAAAGCGGTTATCTTTAAAT
>CAZVHT010000003.1:0-2990 GCA_964627275.1 uncultured Candidatus Saccharibacteria bacterium | reverse complement strand
CCGCAAAATCCGTCCGTCCAAAAGTTTTGGGGGCGAAGCCCCCTCCAGAGGCGGGCAGGCAATCAGCGGGCAAAAAGGAAGGGGGTTGGGGGGAAGGAATTTTTGCCCGCCCGAGCGTTCGGTTTTCAAAATTCAGCGTTCGGATTTTCGTCAAAAAAAGTTCGGATTTTAACCAAAAGGCACCGCCCAAAAAACAAAACGCCTTACGGAAGGCGTTTTGTTTTTTGGGCGGAGAGGGTGGGATATAGAACCCGTCGTCGCTCCGCTTCTCCTTCAAAACCGGGGTACCCTTTGGGTCATTTGAATAATTTCCTACACGGAGGGGAAGCCAAGCTTCCCCTGAGACGGGCGATCCGGCAAAGCCGATCTCGCTCGCGTCTTGACCGACCCACCCCTCGGGTTCAAACCCCATCTACTATAAAATTTTAATCTGAAAATTCAGATTAAAATTATTATAGCGGTGGCGATGTCCGGAAGTTTGAACCGAAAACGTGGCTCAAATTCAAGGATCTTGATAAAAGCATACGCGAATTGAGGGCTATGTTCAAGCAACATCCTCAATGGTTTGAGGTGCCTAATCCCAAATCAAGCAAAGGCAAGAACGAGGTCGATTATTCGATGTAATCCTAGGGCATATCCAAACCCATCTCTGTAACGTAATCCCTCATGTGTCGGTTTTTATCAGCTACCTCTTTTTCTAGTATCTCGATCTTTTGCATTAAGGGTTTCTCTTGCAATCCAATAGCAATCGATTTTGCCTCTGCTAGCAACTTTTTTGCTCGTCCGAAGGTGTAAAAAAGTTTCATCTTTACGGCAAGGTTGTATATGGCATTTGCCTCCTCTGACTTCTTGTCACCTAGCCGGAACTCACCGATTGACCTCTCAAAATATCGGATACAGTGTATTTTCGAGTTTGTGATTTTTCTCCTACTAGAACTATCGTAGAGAAACCTATCGAGATTCCATCTTCTAACAAAATACAGGTTAGCAATTTTGCTTTTTATTTTTCCTCCTTTTTGAAAATCGAGCATATCGTTGAGATATCTTGAACTGTAAAAATCTCCGATCGCGGAAAAAAGATGCCCACGAAAATAGTGATCAATACCGCGCTCTGCCCGTTCAAGAACTGTCGCTATCAAGGAGTCGATCTCTTCTTCGAGTGGCTTCCTCATTTCTACAATTGCCTCATACTCTTTTTTATCTCGCTCCAAAGAAAAATCTATCCACTCAAAAACATTTGAAGAGAGCATTAGATTTTTCTGTCGGTGCACCATTGAAGAGAGGTGTGTAAGAAGAAAAATACTCTTTCGAGCCATAAGATAGGAGCGCACTTCGTCGTTGCCAAGTTTCGTGGCTATTTCGATCCCTTCTGTTGCCACCTCGAGAAGTTTGTCATTCTCGGTTACATGGTCTAGTACAACAAGGAAAGCCAGAAGAACATCCAGTCTGATTTTTGGATCTTGAGTTGTAATAACTTCAAGTACCTTTCTTGCCTCCGGATTTCTACCCTCGGCAATAAGATCCCGGGCATTATTTAGTTCTTTTGAATTTGCCATAGCGTTTTCTGTTCCTAAACCGAGCCGTCCTATGCTGAATCTCGTACTTAAAATATCTCCAAAGGAATACCGGATCAAGTGGTAAACGGCGAAACCAACGCCTGTTAAGTTTTTGAGAGTTCGCAATGAAATATTGGTGGGTGTGTCCGTACACCATCCGATTCCAGTCGTGAACCATATCCTCATCAAGTTTGATATACCCTCGGAGATTATTAATCCAACTAAAACAAACGGAGATCTCTGTAGATAGCGGGAGGCGTACTTCGACATGCTTTTGTTCCAGCCTCGGCCCCATAAATCTCTGGAATTGCAGTTTGCTGTTGAAAAGAAACGCTGGTGAGTCGGAAGTAATGAACGAGATACGTTTATTTTTTGTGCATAAAAACGCAACATTCATTTGTAAAAGTATTTTTGTTATCTCGGGGATCATTTGGATAACACTCAACTTGTGAGCGTCCTCTTTTTCCTTCTCCCATTCAATGGAGGTCTTGTGTGGCACGCCATGTGCAATTTCCATTTGCTTTGCGTGATCAACAACCTGATCAATAAAATGTTCGATATTTTCTTTTTGTTTTAGCGTCCGCTGAAGCATAGCAGCTATAAAGGCACAAAAGACGAGATACTCATATGGTTCGAGTGGGATTTTGTTTTTAATCTTATTCTCGAATATCACAGCGTACTCACTCTCGATTTGGGCAAGAGTTTTCTCGATCAAATAGTCGCCTTTAAGAGTATAGAAATCCGTCTCAGCGAGAATGTTTTTTGGAGCTTTTTTTCTCCCAACCTTGGTGTCGCGTTCGAATATCCAAACATACGGCTCATATCCAGCCGGTGTTTTTGGATCGACAAACTGCTTTAGATAGCATTGCGGTATGATGTGCTGGTTTTTTGGTTCAGACATGTGGATAACTTGATTTGTATACTTTCTATTTATTTTCTATAATACTATTATGCTCACGAAAAAGCAAACACAAGTCCTAGATTTCATAAAAGCTTATATGGCAAAGCACAGCTACGCTCCCTCTCTTGAGGAGATCAAGAAGAAATTTAAACTCGCCTCTGTATCAACGGCTCACTACTACATCAGCAAGCTACAAGACGCAGGATTTTTGAATAAAGAACATAATCAACCCCGTGCCGTTTCCACAGTCAAAGCAAAACAAACTGTTGAGATTCCCATTTTAGGTACAATCGCGGCAGGTCAGCCTATTGAGGCAATAGAAATCCCAGACGAAACTATTACAATCACAAGAGACGAAATTGGAAAGCAGGGCAAGCACTACGCTTTGCGTGTGCAAGGTAGCAGTATGATTGCTGAGGGGATTTTTGACGGCGATATTGTTGTTATACGGAAACAAGAGGTGGCAGAAAATGGCCAGACTGTTGTGGCCGTGATAGATGATAACCAAGCAACGCTCAAAAAATTGTACCGTG
>CAZVHT010000002.1:0-20318 GCA_964627275.1 uncultured Candidatus Saccharibacteria bacterium | reverse complement strand
GACACAACTCTCGGGAATTTCCATTTTGAAACCGGTGTTTATGGAAGCGCGCTCCATAGGATTGACCGTCAGTCGTTCGTTTACATACAGACCAAACCCGGCATCACCTTTCAAATCATATTTCGGCATAGGCACTTTGTCAGACATACGGATAATTTTCAGAGTCTTTTTCATATTTTAAATATAACAAAAACGTAGAAAAAAGCCCGCCTGTGCGGTCGGCGGGCTTTGGCGTTGGCAAGACTGACAAGAAAACTTATCTGGTTGCGAGAAAATCGTCCAGCATTGCTTCAATGGACTTCCAGACTTCCTCCTTTGGAGGATGGCCGTCAATCACTTTCACCTGGCTCGGATAGAGTTCGGCAAAACGTCTGTAACCATCTCTCACTCGCGCGTGAAACTCCGGACCTCTTTTATCAAAATGATTTATGTCTCCCTTTGTCTGCGCGCGCAGTGCCACTCGCCTCATACCTTCTCCTGGACTGATATCGAGAAAAACATAGAGGCTCGGCAGATATTTGAATGTTCCCATACTCAAACGACTGGAATCAAAATGCGCAAATAGATCTCTGCCTTCCATGCCAAATATCTGGTAAGCAAATGAACAGCAATCAAACCTATCCGCAAAAACCAGCTTTCCCACCTCCATGGCAGGACCGACTATCTCTCTGATATTGTCCTCCCTACCTGCAAACGCCAGATTCATCTGCTGAAAAGGAGAAAGTTCCGCCGAATGAGTTCCGGTGAGCATGAGCCGGCGTATTTCTTCGGCAAATTCCGTGCCGCCCGGTTCTCGAAAAAAAACTGCTCCAGGATATTTTCTTTTCAAGTTTTCAATCTGTGTCGTTTTGCCTGACCCTTCACAACCGGCAATTACGATGAATGTGCTTGTTTTCATATTCATGGAAAGAATACCAGAGAGTGATAAAAACAAAAGCCTCCCGAACACACATTATTTTTTGCGCAAGATCGTATCGATTCTCTGCGCCAGAGCAATCATCTCTTTTTCTTTTGCCCCGCGCGTGGTTTCCGCCGCCGTGCCTAGACGAATGCCACTCGGATCTACGGGCGAACGTGTATCAAAAGGAATGGCATTTTTGTTTACGATAATCCCAGCCTTTTCAAGTTTGTCACTTGCCTCTTTACCGCCTATGCCAGAACCATCGAGCCAAACGTCAACGAGAATCAAATGACTATCTGTGCCACCGGAAATAATTCTCCAACCGAGTTTTTGAAGTTCTGAGGCTAGGGTAGCCGCATTTTTCACAATCTGTTTTGCGTATTTTTTGAAAGCGGGAGAATCCGCTTCTCTCAAAGCTACCGCGACGGCCGCTGTCTGATTCATATGGGGTCCGCCTTGGAGACCGGGGAAAACCGCTCTATCTATTTTTTTGTGGAGCTCGCGAGCGTCTATTTTTGCAAATATGAGAGCGCCTCGAGGACCACGCAGAGTTTTATGAGTGGTGGTCGTAACGATATCAGCGTATGGAAAAGGAGGCGGATAAACCCCACCAGCGACAAGTCCAGCTATGTGGGACATATCCACCATGAGATGAGATCCGCAAGCATCGGCGATCTCGCGAAACTTCTGCCAATCAATCATGCGTGGATAGGCTGTGAACCCAGCAATGATCATTTTCGGCTTTTCACGCATAGCGATTTCCATTAGATTGCCATAATCCAAAACTTCCCCATTTTTTGAAACACCATACGGCACTTGCGTCCAGAATTTT
Source organism: uncultured Candidatus Saccharibacteria bacterium (assembly GCA_964627275.1). GTDB lineage: Bacteria > Patescibacteriota > Minisyncoccia > Phycocordibacterales > UBA6065 > UBA6065. Next base: position 18,585 of record CAZVHT010000002.1, on the reverse strand, counting down.
CCCGTCGCTGATACTTTATGACCATGAGTGAGATGTCCGCCTTGATCGAGTGACATACCCATGACTTTATCGCCTTTTTCAAGCAGAGCCATATATACGGCCAAATTTGCAGGCGAGCCAGAGAGGGGCTGGGTGTTTACATGCCATTCCTTTGGATCTAGCTTGAAAAGCTTTAAAGCACGCTCCGAAGTCAAATTCTCTACTTTATCTATAATCGTATTACCGCCATAGTAGCGTTTGCCCGAATATCCTTCGGCATATTTATTTGTAAGTTCAGAACCTAGAGCATCCAGAACATCTCGAGAAACATAATTTTCAGACGCGATTAAATTCACTACTTTCTTCTGTCGCGCCTGCTCCGCCTTTATCAGTTTTTCTATAACTTTGTCTTTCACATATTTATTCTAACACGCAATATCTCATGGCTATTTTTTCCTCCCAAACAGCTCATCTGCCTTTTCTACAACATAAACATTTTTTATGCCACCGCGAATCATATTGTCCCAGCAGGGTTTGCAACACCAGTAATGACCGTAGAGATAGAGATCGGAGCCGTTTACTTTTTCTGCTCCAACTTTTGCCATAGCATCACGAACAGCGCCGCTCTCGGCGTGATCCTCGTGAGTCGAGCAACCGGGACAGAGCCAGTATTTGGTCCCCGATTTTACTTTGAGCATCATTCGAATACACCAGCCTCTCCGGTGTAGTTCTATGAGCTTTGGGTGTTTGAATCCAGCTTGATTTGCCGCTCTGCCAAGTATGATGCCCTCTCTCACAACTACCGCCCCTGTCGCATGTCTCTTGTCCGTGCTTTTCGTATTTCTAATTCGCATAGCTTCAACCATAAAAATATCGTTCGGGGGTACGACGAGAATTTCCTTGTCCGCGGGCTTATACGGCAAGTTCCAAGACGCTTTTATATTCATGCTAGCAATAGTAGCCAAGAGTCTCTATAATTTCAAATATGACTCATTTCGACCGCGTCTATCAAAACGCTCTAAAACAAATAATGACCGATGGCATAGAAGAGTTTTCGGAGCGCACCGGTCATTCCACAAAAGCGGTTCCCGGACTGACTTTCTCTTTTGATATAGAAAGAGACGGCTTTCCCCTGCTCACTCTGCGCAAAGTGCCGATAAAGATGTGGGTGGCCGAGCAGATTTGGTTCATATCTGGCTCGCGCAAGCCAGAAGAATTTTTACGCCAATACACAAAAATTTGGGACGATTTCACCAATCCGAACGATGTCGTCACTGTCGCCTATGGCTATCGCTGGAGAAAACATTTCGGCCGAGACCAACTGGGCTTACTCATAGAACTGCTCCAAAAAGAACCTTCGTCGAGGCACGGCGTCATAGTGACGTGGGACCCGGCAGGAGATGGACTGTCGCTTTTCAAGAAAAAAAATGTGCCTTGTCCTTATACTTTTACAATAAACATCATTGGCGGCAAACTTCATATGCACAATATAATCAGATCAAACGATTTTATTTTGGGCGCCCCGTCCGATGTTTCCGGTTTTGCTTTGCTCCAGTGCATATTGGCCCAAAAGCTCGGCGTGAAACCGGGCGTATACACCCATTCGATTTCAAACGCACACGTCTACGATATTCATTATGAAGCGGCAAATGAAATAATAAAGAGAACGAACGATCATAAAGACGTGACTTTGCACCTGCCGGAAAATGCTTTTGGCAGAGCCGAAAAATCTGATCGGGTTCTGGCGGACGCGATTATAGAAGACTTTACGAAGCAATATAGTCCGAGCGAGGCCATAAAAGGTTTAAAAATCGTTCTGTAAAATTTATAAAAAACTTTCATGAAAACTTTTATCATAGCGGCTCTGACTGCGGACGGTTTCATAGCAAAGGGCCACGACCATGTGACGACTTGGACATCAAAGGCCGACAAAATCTTTTTCAAAGAAACGACGCAGAGGGCTGGCGTCATGGTCATGGGATCAAAAACTTTTGAAACCATAGGACGCGCTCTGCCGGGGAGGAGAAATATCGTGCTTTCCGGAACAAAGAAGTTCGGGGGCATATATGGTATTGAGACATCCGCCGAATCTCCAAGAGAGCTCGTGGAGAGATTGAGGAGAGAAGGCGTGCAGGAACTGGCTATATGTGGCGGTGCGGGAGTTTATACTTCATTCATGAAAGAAGGCCTCATAGACACACTTTATATCACGGTTGAACCGATTCTCTTTGGCCGAGGACTCTGCCTATTCAACGAAAATTTAGAAGTAAAGCTCGAGCTCAAAGAGACTCGCCCTATAGGCGACGGGGCTGTATTATTAGAATATACAGTAATTAAAATATAATCAGATCTGAACGAGACCAAATAAAAAATTCATTATGATTCTCACAAAAACCAAAATCGCCGAGAGGATAAAATCAGGTTCGCTCAAATTCTCTCCCGGACTGGATACATTTCAATTACGCCCGCACGCCGTTGATCTGCGCCTCGGCTACACGTTTCTCGTTCCAAAATCATGGCATCTCACCCCTCGCGGTAGAGAGACTCTGTCTATAGATCATTTTGATAAAAAACGTCCGGAATATTTCGACGTGATCGAGCTCGAACAAGGTCAATATTTTGAACTTTTGCCGGGAGAATATGTCATTGTCTCAACATTGGAAAAAATAGTTATGCCTCGCGACATCATGGCTGTGCTCTATCCGCGTTCGTCCGTAAACCGCCGAGGGCTCTCCGTCGATCTCACAGGCATAGTCGATTGCGGATATGAAGGCCAGCTAGCTGTGCCTGTGAGAAATAATACCGGACATCAAACGATCAAACTCTACCCCGGCGAGAGATTCTGCCAAATTGTATTTGAAGAAACGGGAGAAGAAATAATTGATACGACAAATAGATACAGCAAAAGAGACATCGTGCACGGCGCTATCCGTTCAAACCCGGGACTTCACGGTCTCGATGAAGAAGAAATAGAGCTCATTCAAAAGGGCGATATCCGAGGACTGAAAGCGAAGTTTAAGATTACTTGACTTCCACGCCCATATTGCGGGCTGTGCCTTCGATCATTTTCATGGCCGCATTTAGATCAGTGGTGTTGAGGTCGGCCATTTTTTTTTCGGCGATTGTTTTAATTTGAGCCTTTGTCACCGTGCCAATTTTTACGGAATTAGGTTTGCCTGATCCCGATTCCTTGCCGAGAACCTTGAGGAGCATCTTTGAAGCCGGTTCCGTCTTGTAAATCAGTTTATAACTGCGATCGTCGTAAACTTCAACAACCGTAGGGACAATTTCGCCCGTGCGAGCTTTTGTCTCTTCATTAAAGCGTTTTACGAATTCGCCTATGTTTATACCAGCACTACCTAGAGCAGGGCCGAGTGCCTGGCCCGGAACGGCTTTGCCGCCCGGTATTTGGAGCTTCAACATTTTTGTAATTTTCTTTGCCATATAATCAATTATTATGTGAGATTATATTAAATTTTCTTTACTTGCAAGAAATCCAGTTCGACGGGAGTTTCGCGACCGAACATAGAAACCAGGACCTTTATCTTGCCACGATCGAGATCAACTTCCGAAACTTTACCTTCCAAATCTTTGAACGGACCGTCGGATATTTTGATTGCGTCGTCGAGAGCCAAATCGATAGTATGTTTGACCGTACTGGAATCCATGCGACCCATGAGCACGTCAATTTCTTTTTGCAAAAGAGGCACGGGATGGACACCCGAACCGACAAAGCCGGTTACGCGCGGAGTGTTCCTGACGACGAACCATGAATCATCGGTCACAATCATATCCACCAGAATATATCCCGGATAAATTTTTTCTTCTTCTTCCACGCGTTTGCCGCCTTTTACTTTGATTTTCTTTTCCGTCGGCACGAGAACGCTGAAAATTTTGTCCTGCATGTTTAGAGAATCTATGCGCTGGCGCAGGTTTCTGGCGACGGCATTCTCATATCCGGCGTACGTGTGTATGACATACCAATGGCGTTCCCCGCCTGTCTGTTGTTTTGACATCTGTTTATTTTTTTGTTTACTATTTTAAAATTACTGCAAAATAAGTTTTTCGATTCCGAGACCAAAGACATAGTCGGCCAAAGCCAAAATGAGAGCGGTGGCAACCGAAATGCCTATGACGAGTAGAGTGTAATTGACCGCTTGCTTTCGCGTCGGCCAATTGACATGTTTCATCTCCCCACGTGTGTCCCGAATATATTCTGTTAGTTTCATATTGTTTTGCGTTTTGTATCTGCCGGATTTTTCTTAATAAAAACCGCCCCGAGGGGCTAGATTTCTATATGTTATCACCCTGTCACAAACAAAGCAAGTTTATTTTATTTCATAAGTAATCGTCACATTTGAGACGATTTTGTTCTCGCCGGACGGAATCTGGGGAACCGGTGCTGATTCTGCACCACCCATACCAGCCGACATGGCTTCTTTGGCATAGTAGATCGGTCCGGAATTGCCTGATTCGTAAAAACTGGTTACGTCACCGAGGTGAACACCGAGAGATTTTGCCAGAAATTTGGCCTGCCCACGCGCGTCTTGTATCGCCTTGTCACGCGCCTCACGAATCAACTGGTCTTGATTATCTTGTGTAAAAGTTAGACCGGAAATACTCGTCGCGCCGAAATCACCGATACCAGAAAGTAGCTTACCGGCATCCGTGAGCTTGCGGACTTTTATTTCGATCATTTGAGAAACAACATAAGCCGCGAGAACTTGCTTGCCGCCGCTATACCTACCGGAGCCGACGTAATCATATCGAGGGTAAATATTGTATGACACGGTCTTTATATCTTTTTCATCAACGCCGGCTTTCTTTATATAGTCGATGCTCGCGTTCATTTTGTCAGTGGCCTTTTTCTGGGCAACTCCTACAGTCGGAGCTTCCTCTGTCACACCAAACGTAAGCACAGCAATATCCGGGGTCGCCAAAACTTCGCCCTTGCCTGAAACAGTAATGACATTGGTCGCCGGAGAACTCTTGCCGATGTATGACATCGCTTTGAATTCCGCTATTGTTTTAACGGCGACGAAAATGGTGAGGATGACACCGAATGCAACCACTACTTTTCTAAAATTTGTATTGTCTTTTATATTGTCCATATTATTCGTGTTTTTATATTTCTAATTATTTATTTTCTGCTTTTGCCTATTTTTCAGACGCGGAGATCAGATTATCAAATAAAGACAGAACTGTCATGGGACCAACACCGCCGGGGACTGGCGAGATGGCAGAAGCGACAGGCGAGACATCGGCAAAATTAACATCACCCACAACTTTGCGCTTTGGCATTTCTCCCTCGAGTTTTTCTCCGTACAAGCTATTTATACCTACGTCTACTATCACAGACCCTTCTCGTATATACGAACGATCTATAAATTCCGGTTTTCCTACGGCCACAACGATAATGTCAGATTGTCTTGTAATTTCTAATGTATTTGCAGTTTTTGAATGACATATGGTGACATAGGCGCCTTTCATTTCCATCGCTCTAGCAATCGGGCCCCCAACCAAGCGTGAACGCCCTAGTACAGCCACTTTTTTGCCTTTTATGGAAATCTTATAGAAGTCTAAGAGGAGCATAACGCCGTGGGCTGTGGCGGGAACAAATCTGGATTTTTCCGTGAGACCGTCCACGTCTTTTTTCTGGTCTATGAGATTTACCAATTTGAGAAAATCCAGATGTTTCGGCACCGGTGACTGGATGATGATGCCCGCGACTTCAGATTTTGAATTTTCAACTCCAATAACTCTAACCACTTCCTCAAAAGTCACCTGACGAGACAAGTGAATATGAGAAACTTTTACACCAATCGACAGACCGAATTTTTTCTTTTGTTCGATATATATCGCGGACTCTCGATTATCGCCAATCTGGATTATTGAAAGAGTCGGCACAAAGGAAAGTTTCTTCACCCTCTCCTCGAGAGCTTTTTTATAAAAATCGCGAGCCGTTTTTCCATCTAGAATTGTAGGCATAGAAAAACTATATCATTAGACAGCCCGGGCGATAGAGGCAATGACAAATATGCCTATGGTGTTGAATGTATATGAAATGAGAGCGAAACGCAGAAGGGATATTCTGGAGAGCCCCATGAGAGTGAGGCCGAGTTCGTCAGGTAGGGGGGATGCTATGATCAGAGCGCCCAAAAATGCCATGGACCACCGCACGAATCTGTATTCAAAGAGGTGCCTCATGCGCCGCGATTTTGCTTTTGAAAACAGATATGAGACATCTTCGGCTATGTGACCTTTTATAAAATTGAATATGATGAGATCGCCTATGAGAGCACCGAGACCACCGACCAGAGCCAGGATATGTGGCGGATATATGTGAGCAAGTTTTACTATAAAAACCATGGCCGGAGCAGTGGTAAAAACAGAAGTAAAGAAAAGTCCAACTACAAAAGAATTGAGAACATAAAAACCATCAAGCGAAAATATGAGACGATCGATGAATGAATTCTGCGCAATAGTCCAAGCGACCAATATACTGACGACAACGATTACTCCATCACACGCGAGCCTATACCTTTTTTCCATGAGAATATTGTATTGGAAAAACCGCGAAACGGGTGTCTTCGGTTTTTAGAGACTGATTTCCTTTGCCGAATTGAACAGACCGTTCTCTATGACCAGAATTTTTGTGTGAGGAACGGAAGGCTGGGCCGCGAGCGGTTCACCTTTGTCATGATCGAGATATGAGACTGAAACAACCAGACCGGAACCGCCGGAAACACCGGTCACGGGATCGGCGCGCAAGCCCGTGACCTTTACTCGGTCACCTACCAGAGAATATGATTTATCTGTGAGCGTTCCGTCTTTATCTTCAAACAAGACGACATACTGGAATGTTCCCGAACCGCCGGAATTGACAGACAGAGTAGCCAAGACGTATTTTGAGCCATCATCAATAGTTTTTTCGACTGCCACGTCGCCGAGAGTAATCGTACCTTTTACGCTAAGAGAGGTGAACTGGGCTTTGCCGTTCGACAGAGCCACGCGGCTGTCACTTTCGCTAGCGGAAACAGAAGCACTCCGTAAACGGCCGAGTAGAGTGGCATCGGTCGAATCCTTGTCGGTTGCCTGAAAATCATCGCGACTAATTCCACCTCTGTCCGTCTCGGTAGTTTTATCTGTATTGCTATTTGTAACGGTAGAACCCTTGCCACCCCAGATCATATAACCGATAAAGACGAGAATAATAATAATTATGACGGTAATAACTCCTTTTTTATTCATAGATTATGAAATTAATTAAACTGTGCCGAACATGGACGACTATATCACTATTTGATGACCGTGACAATCTCTTCGTCCCCCAAACTATTTTTGATATCAAACACTAATCTGCCTATAATTTGCCCTCGAGGCGTACTTACATCCACTCGCCAATGACCCGGAAACACGTCTCTGATTGAATATGTCCTAAAGCCACCATCCCTTCCCCCATTTATGCGCAGAGAAATTGGATTAAAAGCTATCCATTTTTTTCCCGAGTCATCGTAGTACTGCCATACATGAACGATATTGGTTTCTAGCTTTGCCGGAGCAAAAATGAGAGACAGAGCGTAGAGAGGTTCGCCCGGAATCATGTGAATGGTCGGCTTTGGAGAAAAAACATTGAACCATTCTTGTTTTTCGCCGGAAGCAACGTACACGCCTTCATCAATTTTTGTGACGGAACGATATATACCCGCGTCTTTTAGGGCCAGAGGTATGGGTGGGATCAGATTGGTGAAATAGAGAATGTTGATGATTCCAAATAGTCCGAAAAGCGCAGAGAGAATAATCGGAGCGCTTCGTCTGGTTCTCTCCGGCGCAAACCAAGAGAGAATATATATGAAAAGGCCCGTTATGATGAGGCTCGATATACCTGAAAGCAGAAATATGGCGTCCCCCATAGAACCCAAAATGATTGGCAAGAAAAATATGAGATAAGAAAAGAGAGCAGTGAAAAAAACGGCTACTTGAAAACCGAGACGGATATAATTTCGTCGCATTATTTCATTTCCGGCGATATAGGCAATTAGCATGAGGAGAAACGGCCAAGAGCCTATGAGTGTTCCACTCTTTGAATAGAAGATGAAGGACGCGCTGAAAAGGCCACCGAGACAAAACTGCATGGCGAATATGAGAATAAAGTGAAGGGTGCCAGAAGAACGTTCGGATTCTCCGCGCCGACGTTCGTGGACATTGACCAAGATGATTGAAAACGCCGATATGACGAGATAAGTAATCAAAATAGCGTTACTCAAGAAAACGTCTATCCTGCGCAACGTCAGGTTATCGAATATAAAACCGACGACCACAGTTGCCGGCGAAATCCATCTTTCGTATTTTCTAAAAAAAAACCGTATGTTTGAGATCACTCTTTTATTATATAATGAATACATGAACAAGAAGTTTCTCATTTATATCATAACAAGTGCTGTCCTCTTGTTTACGGCGGGTTGGTTTTCGGGAGGTTATTATAGAGAAAAAAATATCAATAACAATCTCAATCAAATCAGAGAAAACTCTGGAAAATACAAGCTCGTAAACCGCTTGCTTTTTGTCGATAATTCAGAAACCCAGTTTTTTGATTTCGGAAAAATGGAAGAAAGTTTAATCAGATACATAAACTTCAAAAAGAAAAACAGTGAAGCAAATAAAATCTCCGTTTATTATCGCGACTTAAACACAGGAAAATGGGCGGGGATAAACGAGAAGGAAAAATATATTCCCAGCAGTATGTTAAAAGTGCCAACACTCATAGCCTATCTCAAAATGGCCGAGAATAACCCCGATATACTGCGAAAAGAAGTGGAATACGACCCCAAAGACGATCCGGGACAATATTATAAGCCTTCAAAATTGCTCTCTCCGGGCATATATAAAGTACATACACTCCTCCAAGAAACCATATTGAAATCGGAAAATACCGCTTCAAAAATATTAAATGATTTATACATGCCTGAAATATTGAAAGTATACGACAATTTGCATATTCCAGATCCAACAAAAAAAGACGGGACCGACAATGATTTTATATCACCCGAGGAATATTCGAGTATTTTTCGCGTGCTTTATAATTCTTCATATCTACGAGAATCATCTTCAGAAACTGTTCTGGAATTACTCACACTCACCGAATTTGATAGAGGTATAGTGGGTGGTGTATCATCCGGGACAATAATCGCCCATAAATTCGGCGAACATACCAAAAAACTGAATGATATTGTCACAGAGAGACAACTTCACGATTGCGGTATTGTTTATTATCCCGAGCATCCATATTTTCTCTGCGTCATGACTTCAGGAATGAATTTTGAAAAACTGCAAAAAATTCTCAGCGAAATATCAAAAATAGTCTTTGAGGAAGTAAGCAAAAAATATCCGATTTGATGTGGAGTATCGTCGCGGAGGATGTCAGAACTGGGTTTGAGAAAAAGGATGATGCGATGATTTATATTCCGACATCCCTTCCTACCCCTGAACACACTATTGTTTAACTTGTTGTAGCGACGCACTCACTCATCACATGCAACAAATCCGCCTTTATTGGGCGGATTTTATTGTAAGTATTACGTGACTTACGAGCACGCTGACTAGTGACGACTGACATTACGACGAATGGAACTCCCAAAAACCTGACCTAAGCTCACACCGTTAACGGCACGAATTAATATAGATTGCTAACTGGATTGTTCTTTGGTCAAAGTAAGAGTGTTGTGATTCAGATTAGAACTTGAGAGTCAGAACCAAAAACGACCCTTAAAATAAGGCTATTTTTGGGAAAACCAGCGATGGGTCACTATCCAAACTTTATTATAAGCATTCTGGAAGACCGGGAATATATGGAATCTTTGTACGGCAAGTATTTGGGTATTAAGTCGGAATTAACGATAATCACACATAGGGTATGATTTGTTTTATTGATTACCTTATGTCAGTGCGTTCTAAGATTTTGAACCCATCCATAACAGCTTCGCAGAGAAAATCCTCCAACCGGCTATAGTCGTTTTTGGTCTGAGCCTTATACAAATAAGTATAATAAAGTCGTTTATGTTCCTGACGAATTATCGCTGGAGCAAAATTTGCGCGAAGTAGCATTGCATTCATGAGTAAGCGACCAATGCGACCATTACCATCAGAAAACGGATGAATTTGTTCAAACTTGGCGTGAATGTTGGCGGATAAACCAACTATATCTTTGGTTTTTTCAACGACTCGATCCATTAATTTCCCTGTCAATTTACGAACACTCATATGATTCGCCGTCGGTAAATCAACACCAGTAATTCTGACTCCATGATTGCGATATACACCAGCATCCGGACGGATACCGTTCATGAGAATACTGTGGAGTTTGAGCACCAAATTCTCATCAATTTTTTCTTTTTTGACGATATAATCAAACAAATAATTCAAAGCTGTCTGATGATTTTTTGCTTCCAACTGTTCGGTCAGACTTTTATTTGGCAAGGCGGCATTGTCAAAAAGAATTGCCGCTGTATCTGGTTCGGTGAGTGTACTGCCTTCAATACTATTACTGTGATATGTCAGCTTTAAAATAAATTGATCACGGACGTCGGAATTAGCTAAAATTTCAGTTATAACACTTTTGTGTTCTCTTGATTTTTTTTGTATAGCTTGTTTCTTGGCAGTAAGCTCGTCTGAGGGAATTATTTTCTGTCCAGTCACTTCCAAAAAGAGTTCATCTATAGATGCCTGCATCTTTGCCCTAGGTTCTGACTTATCCGTCCACCAACTATTAAAAGCAACGAAAGATACGCCAAATCTTTCGGCGAGCTTTGTCTGAGTCAATCCCAGCATTTTTTGAATTATTTCCAGTTTTTGACGGGTGTTCATGTGATTTGATGGTTTATTTAATGAATATTCACCATATTACCAAACTTTATAAAGTTATGCAAAATATTCTATTCTTATAAAGTTAACATTTTTGTTCGATTCCTATTAGTCTAAATACCCCCACTAAATACAGGTTGCAAGACTTGAAGGGGTGCCGTCGTAGAGGATGTTAGAACTGTGTTTGAGAGGATAAATGACGCGAGTATATATATTCCCCTAATGGAGGAGTAACTACAATTTCAGCATTTAATTCATGTGCAATCTCAATAAATGCATTACTTTTCCGCAAAAAAACCAGAAAATCTTTCTCAGAGTAATCATGGAAGCCACTTGGCAGACTAAGCCACTCAGATTTTGCTTGAGACATGTCTCCAATTTTCAATAGTAACAACAGACTGTATACCAGATTCCAGGTCTTTTACTTCAATAACATCTTTATCTTTAGTGGTAAAAGCAATATAACGATACCCCTTGTCTGTCGCAAACTTGATTTGACGGGCAATCTTTTCAAGTCGTGGGAACAAATCTACCCGCCAACCATTCTCTCTTAATCTTTTTAATATAAAGATTCGTTCATCATCTGAATAATCTTCTAAGAAACCAATCAAAACATCTCCAAACTCTTTTTTTATTTTTGGAAAAATAATTCCCTCCTCTATAAACTTAGAGAAAATTCTAGTTAAACCAAAAGACATACCGAATCCATAAAGACTTTCTGAGGCACCTAATTCTTTTATCAATGAGTCATAACTGCCTCCAGAAATAATAGTTCCAAAGGCAGGAAATTCATCAAATTTCACCTCAAAAATATTTCCAGTATAATAGTTAAAGCCTCTAACCATTCCTAGATTAACGTTTATATTATGAATACCATTCTGCTGACCCAAAAACATAAACTCCTTTATCTCTTTCAAGCCAGCATTAAAAAGAGCGTTGTTTTTTAAGGAGTCTGTCTTTGCTATTTCCGTTACCTCAATTAAGCTCATCTGAATGAAATTAATAATATCGGTAACCTGTACTTGATTGGAAAGTATCTCTTCTAGTTTTTTCGATGCCTCTAAAATCCCGATTTTATCCGTTTTATCAATAATTCTTAATATTGTATCTGTATCATTAATATGCAGACTTTCAAGAAATCCTGTAATGATTTTTCTGTTATTGAGATAAAAAGTTACGGGTGCAAAAATAAGCTCTCTAATGCAAGCATGCATGGTCATGACGACATCAAACTCAGACGCAGTCGTAATCTTTTGTCTATCAAGAATATCAATATCACATTGATAAAATTCTCTAAAACGCCCTGCTTGAGGACGTTCCCCCCTCCATACTTTTTGTATCTGATACCTTTTAAGAGGAAAAAAATTTTGTCTAATTCTTTTTGAAATATACCTTGCAAAAGGAACCGTTAGATCATAGTGCAAAGCATATTTTTCTTTTTGTTGGTCTTGATCTTGATATCTTGATACAGAAAATATCTCCTCAGTAATATCACCCTTCGACAAAAGAGTATTTATATTTTCTACAGAAGAGCTTTCGAAAGGTTGAAAACAAGAAAGCTCAAAATGCTTCCTGATCACCTCTATCCATCTGTTTTCCTCTTTTTTTAATGATGGCTCCCATTCAGGAAACCCCTTTAGGTCAAAAACTGTTTTCATAAAATAAGCTTAATACAAAGAGTATACTCTACCATGTGACCTTATTCCATTCTTTACTCAGATTGATTCAAATATAGCAAAATTAGAACTGATTTCACAGCCTTACCAATAGGTATTTTAAAGAAAACCAACGATGGGTGCCTAGAGAGAATCGGACTCTCGATACAAGTTCCACAAACTTGAGTTTTACCACTAAACTATAGGCACCATAATTGACCTGAAAAATCTGCGCCGACAAATCCTGTTATATCAGATTTAGACCATAAAATCGAGCTTGTCTGGCTCCTTCTCGTGTCTCTTTTTCAAGAGATATCGATATTCATGCACGACAAGCCACAAGACAAATATATCGAATATTGTGAGTAAGACGAGAAATATGGAATGGGTACTGGTGAATCTCACAATTTGATAACCGATAAAGAGTAGCAGAGCAATGATGGACGCGGGATAGGCCCATATTTTATTTTTGATGAGCGCGATAGCCAAAACTATTTTTATAATTCCATGAGAGAGGAGATACCACGCGGCAAAGTGTTGGGAACCTGATGTAATATGAGAAATGGCTCCCGCTATGTTGGTAGCAATAAAGTCACTAGGATCTTCGACGAGCTCATTCTGTGCGACAGACAGGACCATATCGGTCACTTTGCTTGTAAAAAGTAGAACGAGCCCAAAGAAAATTTGGAGAAAAGCGTTGAGCGCCTTCAGAAAAATGCTTACGACAAAGACTTCATGGATGTTTTTTTTCTTTCACTGTGCTCGGGAGAGGACTTGCACCTCCACGCCTTACGGCACACGCACCTCAAGCGTGCTTGGCTACTAATTACAACACCCGAGCATTTTCTTTTTTGTCCAAAGTTTTTGGAATTCTCGGAGCGACATCTGTCCTCTCCGGTTTTTCGGCGCGGATTTTCCTCATCTGGCGGCGGATTTCTTTTGTGGCTTTTTCGCGGATAAAGTAAAGTTTGGAGCGACGCACTTTCGATCTACGGACGATTTCGATTTCATCTATGGCAGGCGAGTAGAGAGGAAAAATCCTCTCTACGCCGACGCTGTCTATGACTTTTCGGACGGTAAAAGTGGCGCCGGCTTCATCGCCATGCTTTCTCGCGAGAATCAGACCCTCGAATGCTTGGAGGCGATTCTTGTCGCCCTCTTTGATTTTTTGCCAGACACGAACCGTGTCACCCGAGCGTAGTCCCAGAGTTTTTCTGGATTTCATATCAATCGGAGAAGTGATTATTTTGCTTTCCATAGGGAATTCAATTTAACACGGCGCTTGAAGAGATGCAAGAAATAGGCTATAAATATGTGGCAATTTGAAATTCTGCGGATGCGTCTTTAGCTGTTTTGGTAGGTATATAGCCTTTGGTATATGCGCCCTTAGCTCAGTTGGTAGAGCGCTTCATTTACACTGAAGATGCCGCAGGTTCGAGTCCTGCAGGGCGCACAGGCAACCCCCTCGTAGTTCAATGGATTAGAACTGCGGACTTCTAAGCCGTCGATGTTGGTTCGATTCCAACCGAGGGGACAAGAAAGATTCGTTTATATGGAAGGATCGGCAGTCACCCTCTCCGGCACGGGCGATGGATTCAGTTTTTTCTCGTTGAGAGCTTCCACCGTTTCATCAAAATCAATTCTGTTGAGAATTTGACCAGATGAGTTTTGGACAATTTCATTCTCCACTTCTATCAAAAGATTATTGTAGAAAAAAACAGATACGATTACAAATATGACGAGGAGAACAATGAAACAAAGCAGAGTCAAACGCCAGTCGCGATGAGGATTTTCTGGAGTATGAATATGTAAAGATATTTTTTTCATCGTATGTATTGAGAAATATCTGTGACTACGCTCCAAGATGGCTTTGAACTCATTTTTGGATCTACAGCTACTTCAGGAAGTTTGGAAAAACTGACGCGATCTATATGCGCCGCATACGGCATGGTGTCGAGCGCGTGAACAAATGAAATTACATCTATCCAGGAGCCCGATCCGTTTATACGGATATGTAATATGCGGAAAATGGAATTTTTTACGGCAGGATCCAAGACAATACCGTTCAGGTCAGCCTTGATTTTGAACGCCTCCGCCCGCCCTTCGAGGAATTTTATGAAAGCCGGTATATCGTCTTCCTTTATAAACCTCTCCTCTATGGTCTCGAGACCCCCCTCCGTCCCACGTAAAACCTTGCGAATGGAGATGAGATAAGAACTCTGATTTTGTTTGGAGGAAATTTCTTCGGATATGCGGGCGACTTCCCCTCTGTAAAAATAGCTTTTGTATATGAGGAAAATCCATAGTGAAAACAGCAAAAGAGTCACCACTGCGAGAACCCATATGAATATTGTTTTGGATCTGTTGGTTTTCATAATCAAAATTTTGAGCGGAGAGAGATTGTAAAAGAAATATCTTTGTTTTTGGCCAAACTGGAAACCGGCAGATCGACTAGAGAAAAAGAGTGTATCGACGCCAGTTTCTTTGAGAAATCAACCAGAGCATCTCTCCCTATCGCCCTGCCACTCAAATTGATCGACCATCCTTCTCCTTTACGCTCCAGAGATAGACCGGATATGGTCACATCAGATTTTTTCTCCGAGAGAACCCTATCGATGACCGAAATGAGAGGAGTATTTTTCATATCTTGTTTCAAAAAAGCGATCATTTCCCTCATGACTTTTAGCTGACTTTTGATTTCAATCTGTCCGTCTTCCGACATCTTTTTAGAATATGCATCCCTCTCCAAAAGTATGCCCTCATTCCGGCTTCGCAGGGATATAAACGATGGTAAAGTCAAACCCACGAGTACGAGCAGAAGTAAAACTAGGAGACAAAGACGCGGAACTAAAAGCCTCTTTCGGTATTCAGCCACGACTTTTTGCCTATATTCCCCTTTTAAAAAAGTAAACATCAGTTTAATAGAGCCCCTATGAGCGCGCCGTAATTCAGTGAATCTCCTCTGGACAAGTCCGGCAGGTATTCTTCGGGCGAGATGACATTTGTCCAGACCGAACCGACTTCCGTCGGCAGTTTGAATGAGAGAGAAATATATCCAGCGAAATTCGATGACAATGAATCACTGCCCGAGAGCACGATGCGTGAAATGTCTTTGAAATCTTTTATCTTTTTTTCCTGGGTTTTCCAGAAAACCAAAACTTTGGCGATCTCGTCGTGAATAACCGAAGTAGTTTTTTCAACCGCTTGATCTATGTCGTGAGAACCAACTTCGATAGAAGAGCTAAAGACCACTCCGTTCTTCTCCACGATTGAAATGACTGAATGACGCTGATTTATGGCTAAAACTAAGGCTACATCTGAACTTGCCCTAGAAAAGAGGGAGCGGGAGAGAGCGCGAGCTTCGGTTTCAAAAGAGACTGGCATGAAACCGCAGAGTGAGAGCAGGTCAATGTAACTTCCAATTATTTTTTCGGAAATGACCGAAACAGCGACAATCGTTTCGCCACGCACGATATCGCGAGAAACGATGTCATACTCAAAAATCGCTTCGGTTGGCGGTATGGGAACGTTTTCTTCGAGCATGGATTCTATGACCGAATGCAATTCATCTGGATTTGTGGTCGGCACGGTCAATCGAAAGACATATGCATCGCCCTCATGCACGATAATATGAACATAGGTATATTTGTGCGTTTTGGAGAATGATCGCAAAATCGAAATCGCCTCTGCTTTTTGCTTTTCATCCAAACTGCCGGAACGAATTAGAGGAAAAGGCACAATTCCAAAAGTTTTTGGATATAATCTGCCTTTTGATCTCCTAAATTCAAAAAAAGACAGTTGTCCGTCAAATAGAGAAACGGATACATTGGAGAGCGACAGGGACTGGGGCACGGGAAAAGCTCTGGTGAGAAAATTTTTCGCCGAATAATTCATCACTAACAGTATACTATATATGATCCTTTTTCTTTTCCTTTATCCACTCGAAAATAATAGGTAAAATGGAGATGAAAATGATGATGACGATGATCA
Organism: uncultured Candidatus Saccharibacteria bacterium; assembly: GCA_964627275.1. Classification (GTDB taxonomy): domain Bacteria; phylum Patescibacteriota; class Minisyncoccia; order Phycocordibacterales; family UBA6065; genus UBA6065. Next base: position 2,101 of record CAZVHT010000002.1, on the reverse strand, counting down.
AGTCTAGATATTTTTTTATATCGGGAAAAGCATGACCTAGGAAAAACCCGGACAAAGTGAGAACGAGCGTCCAGCCTATACCACCGATCACGTTGTAAGTAATAAAAGTCCTGTAGCGCATACTCCCTATACCAGCGACTATAGGAGCAAATGTACGGATGATAGGCACAAAACGGGCTAGTATTATGGTTTTTACGCCGTATTTTTCATAAAACAGACGGGCTTTCTCTGTGTGTTTTTTATGAAAGAAAAAAGAATCTTCACAGGAAAAGAAAGCGGGACCCACTCGCTTGCCGAAGGCATAACCTACGCTGTCGCCGAGTATTGCCGCTATAGCGATGCCGATAACCAACCAAGCGATATGAAAATAGCCTTGCGAAGCAAAAAGGCCGGCCGTAAAGAGGAGCGAATCACCCGGCAGAAAAAATCCAAAGAAAAGCCCTGACTCGGCAAATACTATGGCCAAAATGCCTATAAAGCCAAGTGTCGTTATGAGAAATTGTGGATCGAGGTATTGGAACATATCTTTGTTTATTATCTAGCCTTTGCGCCTTGTATTATTTTTTGTTCTTGTGTTTTATTCTATCAATATAACTCTGGAGAATTATAGACGCCGCGGCGGCATCTGTCATGGTCGTCTTGCCCTGAAAATAAGAAGCCTGATGACTAGACAATATTTCCGGCTCGTATATAACCGCTATGTCCAAACCACGTTCGAGCTCGTCTTTGAAAGCTTTTATGCGGGACATGATCGGATTGTCGTTCATTTTATAATCTTTTGATTCGCCTAGAACGATTTTTTTTATGTCGTGTCCATTTACCAGATTTTTTATTTCAGTGAAAAGAAAATTATCGTTCGGCAAAACCGCTTTTGGAAAAGCCATCATGCCTTTGTCATCGCTCACGGCGATTCCTACTCGCTTTTTTCCATAATCGATTCCCAATAAACGCATATTATTTTATGAAACCGCTAACTTGTAAGTTCCAGAGTTTTTTGTACAGACCGCCCTCGGTTTTTACCAGATCGTCATGCGTACCCTCTTCCCTAATTATACCTTCTTCTATGACTACAATGCGATCCATTTTGCGGATAGTGGAGAGTCTGTGGGCAATGACAATTGTTGTTCTGTCTTTCATGAGAGTATCGAGAGCGTCCTGTATGAGCGCTTCCGAATGTGAATCGAGGCTCGATGTCGCTTCATCGAGAATGAGTATCGGCGCATTTTTGAGAATCGCGCGGGCAATAGCCACTCTCTGACGTTCACCCCCTGACAATTTTATACCTCTTTCGCCCACAAAAGTTTCATACTTCTGGGGCAAGTTTTCTATGAATTCGTCGCAATGCGCCAGTTTTGCCGCTCGCATAACTTCTGCGTCACTCGCCGTACGTTTGCCATAACGAATATTATCCATGAGAGAACGATGAAACAAAATGGGATCCTGGGGCACCAGACTCACGTACTCGCGCAGACTTTCCTGTGTCACTTTTCCTATGTCTGCACCATCAATCAAAACGCTACCCGAAGAAGTGTCATAAAGCCTCAAAATGAGCCGTATCATGGTGGTTTTTCCAGCACCACTAGGGCCTATGAAAGCCAGTTTTTCGCCTGATTTTATGATTAAATTTATATTCTTCAATACAGCTCTATTTTGATTGAAGCTGAAACCGACATTTTTGAACACCACTTCTCCGTGTGTCACTAGTATCGATTTTGCGCCCGATACATCTTTTATTTCATGAGGCAAAGACAGAATATCGACTATTTCCTGGCAATCGGCCATGCTTTCATAAATATTCCTTATAATTCTGCTCAAACCCCAGAGCTGGTGAGCCAGACCGATGATATAGACTTGGAAGAGTACAAATGTACCGATAGTAACAATACCCTGCTCCCAAAAATGAACAGCGTAATAAAAAACGGCAAATTCAACGATGAATATGAACAGAACTTGGACCGCATCCACCACTGAACTCAAATTCCAAGTGATCATCTGGCGCCGCGCTTGATCATTGGTTACAGATTTGAAGCCGAGAATTTCATACATATAACCAGTGAATAAACTGACAGAATTATGGTTTGTTATGCCGTCAGCCAAAAAT
>CAZVHT010000001.1:0-12379 GCA_964627275.1 uncultured Candidatus Saccharibacteria bacterium | reverse complement strand
CTTCTTCTCAACCACGGCTTCTTCAACAAACCTCTTCTCATCAATCGCCACTCTCAACTCCCTTACAGCCGGAGCCTCATCTCTTGGTGCCATCACCTCCACCGGTGCACTGGCTCTCGGCTCAAACACCATCACCTCCGGCCTCATCAACTCTCAAACGATCTCTTCAGCTGCAAACTTCACCGGCTCTCTGGCTGTCACTAATCTCTCCACTCTGACAGGAGGCTTCCTCTCCTCGGCTTCTTCCACCCTCCAGAACTTCACAGGTCTGCTAGCTACCACTACCTCAGCTACCTCCACTAACTTCTTTGCTACAACAGCTTCAACAACTAACTTCTTCTCTTCACTCCTCACTGTCGCAGGCAACGGACTTATCGTTACCTCTGTAAGAGATGTCGGCATAGGTACCTCGTCTCCTCAAGCCAGATTGGAGGTAGTTGCTTCTTCTACCGCTCTCACTGTAGATTCATTATTTCTCTCTAATCTAGCTGTTTCAGCTACATCAAGCGGCTCTCGCTTGACATTCAGAGCCAACGACATCCTAAACGCCACGTCTACAGCAGCCATCACAGGCCTACTGACGAGGAACTTTGGCCTCGGCTCAGGCCTTCTCACATTCTCCACTCTCCGAAATGGAATTCTAACTGAAGGTCTACGTCTCACAGAAAACGGTTCTCTCGGTCTCGGCACTACGACGCCTAATTGGACTTTCCAGATCGCTTCTACTACTCCATATCTTGCGATTACAGATACAGACGCACCTCTAAACGCGAAACATTGGCTCATTTCAACTATCGATGGCGTCTTTAAAATCGGTACATCATCGGACCAACTCAATGCAACCTCGACCTACTTGACGATTAATAGTGCCGGTCTATTTACATTCTCGGGCGGTTTCGTGTCATCGGCCTCCTCAACCCTCCAAAACTTCACCGGTCTTCTAGCTACCACTACTTTTGCCACCTCCACCAACTTCTTTGCTACCACAGCTTCAACCACCAATTTCTATGGAGGAGGACTACAAGCAATAGGATGTGTGGGCTCTACTTTCCTCCAATGGAATACAGGATTATTTTCTTGTGGAACACCTGCAGGTGGTTCGTCTGTCCCTGATTTGATCTATCGAACTATTGGTTCGATCAAATACTATACAGCCTCATCTTCTGCTACTGATCTTTTAGGCTGGCACTTTAACAATGGTTTTCTTTCGATCGCTTCTTCAACGATAAATGCCGGATTGACAGTTCTCAATTCTACGACTACAAATGCAACTACGACAGTTTTGGCATTCACTGGAATAACAACTTGCAATACATCAAACGCCCTCACTGTCACTGCGAATCAAGTTGCTTGTGGAGGAATCACTGCATCCGCTGCACCCGGTGGTTCAGACAAGCAGTTTCAATTCAATGATGGTGGCACGACGAATGGCGCTGGCGGACTGATATATTTAAAAACCACAGGACAAATCGGTGTCAGTACGACAACACCATATGGAGTTATGCAGGTGTCTTCATCAACTCGCCCCCAACTCGTTCTATCTGATCCGACCGCAGCATTGAATCAGAAGCATTTCTACGCATCTTCATCACAGGGGTCTCTCACTATTGGTGTAGCAAGTGATGGTTTGACCACTCTCACGCCGAGAATAACAATTGATAGTAGTGGCAATGTCGGTGTAGGTTCGAGTACTCCATATGCAACGCTTTCCGCTTCGAGCACATCGGCTACCATCGCCACGGCCATATTTGACCAACGCAGTACGGGAGCACTACTTGCACTACAGCAGGGAGGCACTGACAAAGTAGTTTTTGCTAACGCTGGGGGCTTAACCATATCAAGTGTTACATCCGATTTGGTCAAGACTACGACAGGATCTAGCAGGCCATATGATTTCAATTATTCTACAAATGCTGCTAGCAGTAGCGTGACCTCGCTAAATGATATGATTGACCTCAACGAAAGTACAACTACCGATGGCATTGGTTGGGGCGTGATGAATAATGCGGGAACGACAACCCCAGCGACTGTCGGCCCCGGCGGACACGTAATACTCCGCAATGATGGTCAATATGTCATTATCGCTGGCGCCAGTTCAACTGCGGCATTTCTCTGGGATGGAATGACAAGTACAATGACCTCGCTTACCGCTCTGACAAATAAAGTAGCCACGAGCTCTATTGCCCTCCGTCGTCCTGACGGCAGATATCTCATTGTAAGCGGTGGTTTATCGAATACCACGACTATTTTTGATCCTTATAATCGTACTGTTCCACAGAATGGCCCGATCCTTGGAGGTGCGTGTACCTATGGTACAAACGCATTCCAGCGTACTGACGGTATGTACGTTATTCTCTGCGGAGGTACGACGGCTGTTTCCATATATGACCCTGTAAACAATATTATTAGTACTGGGCCGATATCGCCGTCCGGCAGTTGGGCAAGAGGTGCATTCGCTATACAACGTGACAACGGCACATTTTTGGTATTTCTCGGTGGTAATACTCAAACTCATTTTATATACAATCCATTTATTAGCTCATTGGGCGCATTCACCGATACCAATCCTCTAGGTACTGGTTTGGGTGCTCCGACTATAACCGATGGTGCCTTCGCCATACGCAAGCTCGACGGCAAATTCCTCATTTTGCCTGGTGCTATCAATACCTCTATGCTCTATGATCCTACGGAAAGTGCAACGTCTAGTGTGGCGAGAGTTTTTGGTGCAAAGGGTATCGGTACAACTACACCTCAAGCATGGGGTCCTTCTGTAGCTCTAGCTGATGGAGCTCAAGCGTCGTGGCGTCAAGATGGAAAATATCTCCTTCTCATCGGCTCTAGCACAAATGCCACAAATATAATTGACCCATCAAAAGAAGACAGCACTCAATTTACTGTCGGACCGAATTTACCAGGTAATCTCGGCGCTGGAGGTACTATCTTTATGAGACCAAATGGTCACTATGCAATCGTTCGCGGAGGTGGTACGGCCGTGGATAATTATAATATGGGATATGTTATTGGTGGTAATGGCACAACCCCAGAGCAGACAGCATATTACGCGACTGAATGTATGACTGCGACCGGACTCAATCCTGCCTCGACTATCAATTGGCACACATCTAATGAAGGAATATACATAGTACAAGCAAAGACAGGTGTTGGTTCATGTTCTGGTTCATACAAAACAATACAGCAGAGCGGGGATCCGGTTCGCATGGACAGTACGTCTGATAACAGAATTCAACTGATAGTGTACCTCCAGCGTAGTTTACCGAAATTCGTTGACCAAGAATGGGATATTCGAAAAACCGGCCAGACTCGCTACCGCAGGAATAGTATCGATCCTACGCTATATGATATAAGCGTCAGTAATTCTAACCTTTACAAGAAAAGCTTCATAGATTTTGCCAACAATGGAAGTACAGCGAGCTCGTCACAGCCGATTACGGTAAACTTGGTGAATAAAACAGACGGCGTCGGTCTGTCAAACTCTTATATTTCCTCATCAGAATTTTATGGCACGGTAAATTCTACAAATAATGCGTTTTTCAATGGCGGCTTCGCAACTTCTACACCTCTTATTTACGGAGTAGCCACTTCATCTGTGGTCATGAGACGAAATGACGGTAAGTTTGTCATCCTAGCTGGAAGTACCAATACTTCACCGGCAAATGCACAACTTTTTGATCCAGTACTAAAAACTATAACTGATTTGGGTACTGGAACAAGTCGTCCAACTACAAATATAGGTCTTGGGGCGCTTGCATTCAAACGACCAGACGGCAAGTTCCTCATTGTCGTAGGTGCAACGAGTTCTCCTGTCACAGTCGCTAACGGCACTACCACAACCAACATTTACGATCCGGTCGCTGGCACATTTACTTATGGTCCGCCACTCATGGCTATTGCTGGACGTGGTGCTCTGGCGGTGCCACTGCCGACCGGCAAGATACTCATTATGCACGGTAACTTCACCAAAACATCATCAATATACGATCCATATCAAAACACAATGTCTCCTGGACCGAGTTCGTTCAATGTCGCTGGTGGTGGTTCTATGATGTTGCCACGTCCTGATGGTACATATTTATTTATTCCTGGTGCCACCACCGAAGGTACATGTACTCTTACGACACTTACGGAACTCTTTGATCCATATTCAATGATTTTTAGGAATAATACCGCTGCTTCTGTTACTACAGGCACGGCCTCTGGAGCGTTTGCTTTCCAGAGGAGTGACGGCCTATATGTCATTATGAAAGGAGGTACAGGTACGAACTGCGCTGCTCCTGCTACGGTTTTGAGTGGTATATATAACCCTGCTGTAAATAAAATGGTAGTTGGACCAACACTTCCAACATATGTGGCGGACACTGGAGGTACTCCACAGCTCGGACCACGCTTTGAAGGAAACTTCGCTGTGCCTATGCCTGACGGTTCTTGGACTATGATGGTAGCTGCCGCAACATCATCAGCCAAAACAATTATTTATTTAGAGAAGACTGGCACCCCTACAGCTGATATTCCTACCGATGGTGCAACTCTAGGTCAGTGGATCAATGGCACCACTACCGGTCCTTCGACTGGTGGTTATCAAATAATGCTTGGCTCCGGCACCTCGGCTAATGCCACATATGGTTCTTTCGGTCCTGGAGCCATCAGTTTCCAAATGGATAGCGGTAAATTCTTTATCCTCGCTGGTACGGCTTCTACGACGGCTTCTTCAACAAATACATTTGAATATGATGCAGGCTGGACCGGCTATGGACTTTATAAGTCAGAAGAAATCAATGTTCCAGATCTCGATAGTAGCTCTGTCTTGAATTACAAAGTTTCTGGAAATTATGCCGGGGTAACGGCGGAGGTCAGGACGGCCGCCACCCAGGCGGCTCTCCAGACCGCCACATCTAGGCCTATTGCCGGTCCCGGACAAAAAATAAATCCGGCGAGCGGTGAGACATGGCTCATAGTTGTTTTTAACTTTAGGAGAACTTTCCCATCATACAAAGGCATATACACGGATGTCTGGTACAACAGTGGGGCCACACCGATTCATACCAATCGTGATCTCTTGTCTCCAACCTTGACCGAGGTTTCGGTATCAAAAGATACTGATTTGGTAAACCTTCTGGCTGACGGTCTATCCCTATTCCGCGTCACTTCCGGCGGTGCCGTTTATACTGCAGATGGGGGAACATTCAATACCAGTGGTGCTGACCTCGCAGAACGATATACTTCATCAACAACACTCGAAATGGGTGAAGTCGTGTCTATCGATCCAAATGGTAATCATGGAGTAAAACGTTCTGAATATCAGTATCAACCAGATATGATTGGCGTTGTGTCGACTGACCCAGGATTTGTTGCTGGTGCCTATACAAAGAATTCATATCCTATAGCCCTCATCGGTCGTGTGCCGGTCAAAGTGTCTACAGAAAACGGCATGATTAGGAGTGGCGATTATCTGACGACTAGTGCTGTGCCGGGACATGCTATGAAAGCCAGCGTGGCTGGCCGCGTGCTCGGTAAGGCTCTAGAAAACCTCGATCCTAAAAAACTCTATGATTGTCCGGAGAGTACTTTCCAAATGGTGGGCAGAAAGTGTGGAACGATCACGATGTTCGTCAATCTCGTCAACTTCTCCGGCATAGGAGTTAATGTGGCCATGAATGATTGGAAAACCAAACAAGCCACTATTTCAAGTCTTGCAAATAGTATAGGTCTAGACATAGCAACATCTACGTTATCTGGCGATGACAATATGTTCGTGCTCAACAATCCTCATGATGCCGCTATACTTAGTTTTCTAGAGACACTCAAGGTAGAGCGGGCTTCCGGAACAGGCGTCACATCTGAAGTATTCACCGACAGAGTCAGCGCTATTTCCGAAATCATCAGCCCTCACTTCATTACTTCACTGATCGAGGCAAAGAACGGCAAATTTGGGGCTATCGACGGATTGACCATATTCTCCGATAGTCTTAGCGCAAAAGAATTTTCAGCTATCAACATCCAGGCTTCATCTACGGTATCTGACATGATAAAGGTCGAAAATCTGATCGCAACAGGTACTACTACACTATCTGGACTTATAATAAACACTATCGGATCGAGTACTACTACTGTAGATGTATTTAGCGATACCACATTCATCGGTAGGCCGTACTTTACTTACGACACCGGTGGTCGCGCACTTATAAAAGTCGGTAAGACTGCGGTAGACATCACATTCGAAAGGGAATATATAGAGCCACCGGTCGTAAACGCTAGTATCTCTCTGGATTCCGCTTCGACTAGTCCGGAAATAGAAGACGCTATTTTGAACGGTGATGTGAGATTCATAGTAACCAAAAAATCTGTTGGAGGATTCACTATACGTACTAATAAGCCGATATCTAGAGATATTAGTTTTGATTGGGTGGCTCTGGCTATAAGAGGAACCAAACTGTTCACTTCTCTAGAAAATGTTCCAGTACTTCCAAACAATGCTGTCGTTCCTGTTCCAATAGTTATTCCAAATACAACAACTAGCACATCAACCCAATCAACTAGTACAACAAATACAACCACTACTCCAAATGTTCAAAACATATCAACTTCAACTAAACCAGTTAACGCATTTAACACAACCAGTAGTACTACAATCACTAGTGAAAATAGTGATCAGGGTGTGGTAGAGAGCCAACCATCAATAGAAGAACCAAATTCAATAATAAAGCAAGTGTCTTTGCCTACAGATAGCCCATGATATACTAGAAAATAATGGAAAAATATATGAATATGCAAAAATATGCCCGTATTATATTTACAGTAGTATTTGTCGCTAGTGTTGTTGGAAATATATATCTCATCAATAAAGTGAGAGTAATTACGAGTGATCCAGCAGAAGTAAATCAAAAAGAAATAACATATATAGTTTCAAGGGTTTCTAAATTGATGGTTCTACCATCAGATGAAATACCCACACTCGCTACCGTGAGCGATCCGGAAAAACTCAAAGACCAACCCTTTTTTGCTCGTGCAAAGATTGGTGATAAAGTATTGGTATATATAAAGTCTCAAAAAGCCATATTATATAATCCAGAAGATAATAAAATTGTAGAAGTTGCGCCTATAGGAGGAGGTCAAACAAATGGTCAGCCTATTCCGATTGCGAAATAGTTTTCACATGAAAGGTTTTATTCTCTTATTAATACTTGTTATTTTAGGAGGATTTACTCTGACTGTTTCTGTCTCTGCCGATGATTTCACATCGACAAATTTCGGTGTTTCTGATCCGGTTATTTTTTCGGGGGGCTACTCTACTTCATCGAATTTTGGATTGACCAGCGTGTTGTCGCAATTCGCTATCGGTACATCGAGCTCCTCGACATTTGGTTCTTCGGCTGGCTTCCTCTATTTTCCTTTTGTTACCACACCTGTAATTTCAGCTACTCCTGGAAATGCATCGGTGGCGCTGTCCTGGACTTCGGCTGACTCCGGTGTTGGCTGGGCCGTATCAGGCTATGTAGTAGGCCAATCGACTGTTTCGGGCGGGACATATTCCTATAGCGATGTCGGGGATGTTACTTCGTCGACGAGGACGGGTCTCACAAACAGCACTCTTTATTATTTTATCTTGCGAGTAAAAGACGGTATCGGAAATTTCATAGCTACTTCTACAGAAGTTTCCGCTACCCCTGTCGCTCCGGCGGGCGGTGGCGGTGGTGGCGGTGGCGGAGGGGGTAGTGGTGGAGGAGGAGGCGCTGGCGCAAGGGGTGGAGCGACAGTCGAAGGTGCTATCGCCAACTTTTCCGGTCGTGCCTATCCAGGGAGCTCTGTTGTTCTTCTCAAAGACGGACAAATTGTCGCCAAAACCGTGGCTGGTCCCGATGCAAGATTCCAAATATCTCTTTCTGGAATTTCTTCTGGCAATTATACCTTCTCTCTGTATGGGGAAGACAAAGTCGGTAGACGATCAAATCCTCTGTCGTTTGATGAAAAACTCACGACAGGTGTGACGACAAACATAACGGGTATTTATCTATCTCCCACAATTGCCGTTGATAAATCTGAAGTGAAAAAAGGAGACGACATAGCTATTTTTGGTCAAACGAGTGTGCGGAGCGATGTTACCATCCAAGTCAATTCAGATGAGACGCTCTTTGCAAAAACAAAATCAGACGGAGCTGGTGTTTATCTGTATAACTTTGACACCACTCCGCTCGAAATGGGAAGCCATTTGACCAAAGCAAAGGCAACCGTCGCCAATGAAATTAGTCCGTATAGTCCCGTGGTCGGATTCAAAGTAGGAACGCAGAATATTTTGGTTCCGGTCACTACACAAGTGTGTAATAAAAGAGGAGATGTCAACAACGACTGCCGAGTGAACCTAGTCGACTTTTCTATTGTGGCTTATTGGTATAAGAGACCTGGCCCTCCTGCAAAAGTAGATCTCAACGGCGATGGAAAAGTCACCCTCGTCGACTTTAGTATCCTGGCCTATAACTGGACTGGCTAGTATGAAAAAATTATTTATTCTTGCTTTGGTTTTCTTTGCAATTTCACTTGGGTTCGCGTCCGCGGTGTCCGCGGCGCGCGTGTATGTGATGGCGCCACGGAGCGCGGCGCGCGGGGAAGAGGTATTGGTAAACGTTAGAATAGATACACAAAAAAGCTCAATAAACGCTCTTTCTGGAACGGTCACTCTCTCGCCTCGTGGATTTTCGCTAAAAAATATATATGACGGCGATTCAACCATCCTTTTTTGGCTTGAGCGGCCGTCTACAATAAAAGAGAACTCACTGTCTTTCTCGGGAATCACTCCGAACGGTTTTTCAGGGGATAAAAATCTCTTCTCCTTTACGGTCGTGGCTTCGACCACAGGAGAATTCTCGATAGATATAGGCGACTTTTTGGCTTTAAGCAATGACGGCACAGGAGCGGAAATCAAAACGACAACGAGCGGTGCAAAAATCGCGGTTTCCAGCACTCAATCGACCTCTTCCGTATCATTCGATGACCCATATCTACCGGAGACTTTTGTCCCACTTGTGTCAAATGACGCCGGTCTCTATGGCGGAGCGCCATTCATTTCTTTTGCCACTCAAGACAAGGGATCAGGCATAGAGAGATACGAGCTTGCCAGAGCCTTCTTCTATCTGGGCAAGAACTCTTGGCAAAAGGCCGAAAGCCCAATGCTCCTCCAAAAAAGCGATCTTTTCAAAAAAATATACATAAAAGCCATCGATCGATCAGGCAATGAGAGGATAGTCTCCATTGCCGGACCTTATTATTATGCAACCATTTGGAATTACGCTATACTTATATTGCTCATTGTATGCGCTCTTATATACATAAAGCGTTAATTGTTCTATTTTCATTCGCAGTATTCTTCTGCCCCAGCTTTGCTTTTGCCAACACGCTTTCAATATCGCCGGCATCGGGATCATACGCGGAGGGCAAGATTTTTTCAGCGCAAGTTTTTGTTTCATCTCCGGCGCAGGCTATAAATGCCGTGTCCGCAATAGTCAGTTTCCCTAATAACAAACTGCAAGTCGTCTCGGTCTCTCGTACCGGTTCGATCATCAACCTATGGGTTCATGATCCGTCTTTTTCAAATTCGCAGGGCACCGTTTCTTTCGAAGGTGTCGTACCAAATCCTGGATATACTGGTATCTCCGGTAATATAGTGACGATCACGTTCAAGGTAGTAAGTGCGGGCAGTGCAATCGTGAAATTCGATTCCGGCTCGGTTCTAGCCAATGACGGCAACGGTACCGATATTTTGAAAAATATGAATCCGGCGTCGTATATTTTGGGCGGAGCGACACCGCAGGCACCCGCGTCAATAACGCCAGCACCTGAAGTAAAAAGCGTACCAGATGAGCCGCAAGCCAATTCTCTCGCTCCCGACGCTCCGCGTATAGTTTCTTCTTCATATCCTGACTCAAAATCATGGTACACGGAAAAGATCGGCCGGTTCAACTGGGATAATTCAAGCGATGTGACGGCGGTACGGGTGCTTTTGAGCAAATTACCGAAATCAGAGCCAACCGTAGTCTACACTTCTCCGATAGATTCGAAAGAGATTCCTGACATAGAAGACGGCGTGTGGTATTTCCATGTTCAATTAAAGAACAAGCACGGCTGGGGAGGAATCGCGCACTACCTGTTCAAAGTCGATGCAACGGCGCCTGAAAGCTTTACTGTTAAAGAATTGCCCAGGGACGATAAGACGCAACCGAAGCCCCGCTTCCTGTTCTCGGCCATCGATGCGACTTCGGGTGTAAATCATTACAGCGTTCAGATAGACGGCGGCGAAACCCAGACTTGGAAAGACGATGGCACGGGAGTATTCGAGACCAATGTCCTCGAGCCGGGAAAACATATTCTGGTCGCTCGGGCCTATGACGAGACCAGTAATTTCGCCGTATCTTCAGTCGACTTTGTCATCGAGTCGATCGAGACACCGACCATAGAATCCTACACGCAAAAAGTGACGCCGGATATACCTCTGGAAGTTCAAGGAACCGCCATTCCGAATATATCGGTGCACCTTTTACTCTCGAGGTCCGGTTCAGTCGCGATCGTGACTACAGTAAAAGCCGATAATAAAGGTGCTTTCTCTGGAGTTTTTGATAGAACGATCTCCAGCGGTACATATTCATTGACTGCCGTCGCCGAGGACAGTAGAGGAGCAAAAAGCGAACCCTCCGCCGAAAAGAGGGTCTCTGTGCGAGGTTCATGGTTGTCATTGTTCGGTCCGGTGGTCATGAATATTCTGACGGTCATCGTGCCTCTGTTGGCTCTGGCCTTTGCCATCGTATTTCTGATTCTTTGGGGCGTCCGAAAGATCATCAAATTCAAAAAGAGGATCAGGAGAGAACTGCGCGAGGTCGAGAGCACGGTCAATAAAGCCTTTGATTTTCTAAAGGAAGACATGGAGGACAGCATCCATATACTGGAACACGCCAAAAATAAGCGTGAATTGACAAAAGAAGAGGACGATCTCATCGAGCGCTTCAGGAAAAACTTAGTAAAAGCAGAAAAAATGATCAAAAAGGAAATTCAGGACGTTGAAAAGAAAATGGGCGACAGATAATTTATTTCATTCTCTTCGTGTCGGCGATTTTCCAGAGAATTTTAGCGGCGTAGGTTTTATACGGCGACCATTTATTGATTAGAGTGGCGAGTTTCTTTTTGCTCGGCAGTTTTTTCCAGCCATAGAGATTCATAAGCTCTTTCTCCTTTTAAGACTTTGTCGAACAAATCGCGGATTGCCCTGACTTTCGCACCTGACAAGTCGCTTTATGGAGTTTTGGGTCGTTCTTTTTGAAATGGAGGCGGGCCTTGGAGTACATAGGGTGATTGTAGCACTTTGCTAGTATATACACTATTAGTGGTATAAAGTCAATAGACAAAAAGAACATTGTGGTATAGACTATTTCCAACTTCAAGCGAGATTGAGTCATGGGGGAATCTGAAGGATTATTTGGGATTTAGGATTTTTATCCTTTTCTTGCTTAAAATTTCATAAAGACGAACCAACAAACGTGGCATGCCTTTGCAAAAAGGTGTTTTTGCGTTTTATTTGGATCTTTATTTTTTAATTTAAAAGGGAAGCAGAGTGGGATGGGATTTTATAATTTTTTATTATGCGACAACAGAAATATTTCGGCCGATGGAAAGAAGCGCTGGTGAAAATTCCAAATCTGGTAGAAGCCCAGACCACATCTTTCAAGTGGCTCATAGAAAAAGGCCTCTCCGATCTCCTCACGGAATTTTCTCCCATAAAGGACTACTCGGATAAAAAATTCGAGCTCTCTTTTACCGGTTTTGAATTGGCGGAAGCAAAGCATGACGAGCATTTTGCCAAAGACAACAAACTTTCTTACGATGCGCCGCTCAAGGTCAAGATAAAACTCAAGAACAAAATGCTCAATTCGGAAAAAGAGCAAGAAATCTTTCTGGCTGATTTTCCTCTGATGACCGATCATGGCACATTCATCATAAACGGCATTGAGCGTGTCATCGTGCCCCAACTGGCTCGCTCTTTCGGTGTTTTCTTCACCTCTGATGAAGTAAAAGGCAAGACGGTCTTCGGCGCCAAAATCATTCCCGCCCGCGGTGTCTGGCTCGAAATAGAAACTGACACGGACGGCACTCTATATGCCCGCATAGACCGTAAGAGGAAATTCATGGTTACGGCTCTCTTGCGGGTTCTCGGTGCCGATACGGATGAAAAGATCTTCAGTTTTTTCAAAGGTGACGAATCTGCCCACAAAGTCATAGCCGCATCTCTCCTCAAAGATACGGCTAAAACCATTTCTGACGCTTACGTAGAAATTCACAAACGTCTGCGTGACGGTGATTTGGCCACGGCAGACAACGCCCG